>DATJFF010000154.1:0-22374 GCA_035495795.1 Vicinamibacterales bacterium | reverse complement strand
GCTGAAGGCACGTCGATCAGGAGCGGCGACCGCATCGTGGTCGGACACGTGGAGGTCGACGTGACCGCCACGCCCGGACATACGCCCGAGCACCTCACCTTTCTGATCACCGACCGCGCCGCCGCGGATCAGCCGATTGCCGCGGTCACCGGGGACTTCATCTTCGTCGGGGACGTCGGCCGGCCGGATCTGCTCGAACGTGCCGCAAACATCAAGGGCACGATGGAGCAGGCGGCGCGCACGCTGTGGCGCAGTCTCCAGGCGTTCAACAGGAATCCGGACTGGCTGCAGATCTGGCCGGGGCACGGCGCCGGCTCGGCATGCGGCAAGGGCATCAGCGAAGTGCCCTACAGCACGCTCGGCTACGAGCGCCGCTTCAACTGGGCGTTCCGCGTTCCGGACGAGGATGCATTCGTCGCCGAGGTGCTCGCCGATCAGCCCGAGCCGCCCAAGTACTTCGCGACGATGAAGCATCTCAACAAGGCCGGGCCACGCATACTCGGCGGCTTCACGGCGCCGCCGCTGCTCGTCGATCAGGCCCTGCACGATCTGCTGGCCCGAGGCGCGGTCATCGTCGACACGCGATCGGAGGGAGAGTACGCGTCGGAACACCTGCCCGGCACGCTCAACATCCCGTTGAACCGTTCGTTCGTCACCTGGGCCGGCTGGCTGTTGCCCTACGACGCCGACCTGTACTTCGTGATCGACGACCTGGCTGAGAGCCATCGGATCGAGCTGGTGCGTCAGCTCGCGCTGATCGGGCTCGATCGCGTGGCCGGTGTGTTCGGGGCCGACGCGGTGCGACGCGCCGCGGCTCGTGGCGCCGCCCTGGAGACCGTGCCGCAAATCACCGTCAGCGAGCTGGCGCGGCACGTGGCGGCCGAAGACGTGCACGTGGTCGACGTGCGGAGCGAGAACGAGTGGCGCAGCGGGCACATCGCGACCGCTCTGCACGTGCCGCTCGGTTACCTGCTCGATCGGCTGAACGAGATTCCGATCGATCGGCCGGTTATTGTCCACTGCCAGGCGGGAAAGCGTTCGGCGATTGCCGCGTCGCTGCTGAAGCGGGCCGGGCGCCGAGGGGTGGTCAATCTGACGGGGGGTATGGACGCTTGGATTGAGGCGGGAAAGAGCGTCACCCGTGGCAGTTAACAGTTCGCAGTTCACAGTGCAGAGTTCACAGTTCAGAGTTGCAGTTCCAGTGGCTTGCTTGGGCGACCGGGGTGCGGCCGATCAAACCGAAACTGGAACTGAAACTTGCACTGAAACTGTGAACTCTGAACTTTGGACTGTGAACTGCGAACTGTGAACTTTCGTCTTGTTTTCTATGCGCGTCGCTCTCCGCTCTCTCCTCCGCCAGCCTGGCATGGCCACGTTGGCGGTAATCGCCCTGGCGCTCGGCATCGGCCTCACCACGACGATGTTCAGCATCGTCAATGGGGCGTTGCTGCGTGGGCTGCCGTTTCCCGAGTCCGACCGGATCCTGCACATCGCGCCCTACAACATCGCCGAGCAGGACGACATCGACGCGCGCGTCCACACCTTTGCCGAGTTCCGCGATCGGCAGCAGTCGTTCGAAGAGCTCGCCGGCTTTCAGTTCCAGACGGCGAATGTCGTCGGGCCGTCGGGCACGGCGGTTCGTTACCAGGCGGCCGCGATCACGGCCAATACGTTTCGCCTGCTGCGGGTGACGCCGCTTCTCGGTCGTGACTTTCGCGACGACGAGAGCCGGCCCGGCACGGCGCCGGCGGTCATCATCGGCGAGAAGGTCTGGCAGGAGCAGTTCGGCCGGTCGCCGTCCGCGATCGGCCGGTCGCTGCGCATCAACGGCACGGTGATGACCGTGGTCGGCGTGATGCCGCCGAAGTTCCGGTTTCCAAGCAACCACGAGTTGTGGCCGGCGCTGGTCATCGACCCGCTCAGCACGAAGTTCGGCGAGGGACCGGTTCTCGAGACGATTGGCCGGCTCAAGCCGGGCATCACCCGGGATGAGGCGGGCGCGGAGTTCGCGACGCTCTGGCGTCAGCTGGAACAGGCGTATCCCGACCGCTATACCGGCGGGTACACCGTCGAGATCAAGCCATACATCCGCGAGTTCATCGGCGACCAGGTGGTCGGCGTGCTCTGGACCATGCTGGTCGCGGTGTTTGGCGTGATGATCATCGCCTGCGTCAACGTCGCGAATCTCGTTATGGCCCGTGCTGTATCACGAACCCGGGAGGTGGCGGTCCGCACGGCAATCGGCGCCACCCGCTGGCAGGTAGTCCGGCAGATGCTCGCCGAGGTACTGGTCCTTGCCGTCGCCGGCGCCTTGCTGGGACTGGCGCTGGCCCAAACCGGCATCACACTCTTCAATCGCGCCATCGTGGACACCCAGCCGCCGTTCTGGATCGACATCCGCATCGACGCGATGGTGCTGCTCTTCGTCACGGTGGCCACACTCGTGGCGGCGCTGGTGTCCGGCATCGTGCCCGCTCTTCGTGCGTCAAAGAGCGACCTGGCGCAGGTCATGAACGAGGAAGGCCGGAACACCGGGCTGCGGATGGGACGGTTCTCGCGAGCGCTCGTCGTCGCGGAGCTTGCCCTCTCGTTCGGCTTGCTGGTGATGGCCGGCCTGATGATCCAGAGCGTGGCCAACATCGCCCGGGCCGATTTCGGCTTCGCGATGAAAGACGTCTGGAGCGCGCGGCTGACGCTCGCCGAGGCCGACTATCCCGACGAGGCCCGGCGCCTCCGGTTCGCCGACGCCGCTCTAGAGAGGCTGCGCGCCCTCCCCGGCGTGCAGGCGGTGGCGCTGGGCACGGCCATCCCGCTCGGTGCGCCGCACTACGCCATCAAGCTGCCGGATCGACAGTACGCGAGCGAAAACGATTACCACGACGTTCATGGGGTGATCGTTTCGCCGGATTACTTTCGCGTGTTCCGCGTCGCGCCGCGCGAGGGCCGGGTCTTCGACGCGCGCGATCGGGAGACCGGGGCGCCGTCGGTGATCGTCAACGAGTCCATGGCCCGCCGCTACTTTCCGGAGGGTGCGATTGGGCGGCGGCTGGCGATTGCCACTGGCCGGCATCAGGAATGGCGCGAGGTCGTTGGCGTGGTGCCGGACCTGGGCATGGGCGAAAGCCCGGGGGATCGGGTTCGGGACGCCATCTATCTGCCGATCGCGCAGATGCCGCCGACCGGCGTGTCGGTCCTCGCCCAGGTGGCCGGCTCGCCGCTCAACGTCTCGGCGCCGGCCCGCGACGCGATCCGGGCGCTCGACGTGAACCTGCCGCTCTTCAACATCGGCACGGTCCAGGAGGGCTTCGAGGAAGGGACGTGGCCGTTCCGCGTCTTCGGCTCGCTGTTCATGGCGTTCGGAATCGCGGCGCTGTTCCTCGCAACGGTGGGCCTCTACGGCGTGATGGCGTTCTCGGTGAGCCGGCGGACGCAGGAGATCGGCGTCCGGATGGCGATGGGGGCGGCGGCGCGCGACGTACTGCTGATGGTGCTCCGCCAGGGAGCGTGGCAGGTTGGCATCGGCATCGTGCTCGGCGCGGGCCTGGGTATTGGGCTGGGATCGTTTGCGACCCTCCTGCTGTTCCACGTGTCGCCCTACGACCCGGCAATCCTGCTGATGATTGCGAGCGTGCTGGCGGCGACAGCGCTCGGCGCCTGCCTGGTCCCGGCGCGCCGCGCGGCTTCGGTCGATCCGATGGTCGCGCTCCGCTACCAGTGACGCAATCCCGGTAAACTGACCCCGGATGAAGAAACTGCTCGCCGGGTGCCTCGTCATCGCGGTGCTGGGCGGCGTCGCCGTCGGGATGGCGCTGTTCTTCGGCTATCGGGCGATGAGCCCGGTAATCTCCAACGCATCGGCGATGCTGCAAAGAGCCAGGGACCTCGCGGCCGCCTCCGATCGCCTGGAGAACAAGTCGCGCTACACGCCGCCGGCCGACGGCATTTTGACCGAGGCGCAGGTCAAGCGGTTCCTCGCGGTGCACGAGCGAACCCGCAAGGCCCTGGGTCCGAAATGGGACGAGCTGTCGGCGCAAGCCGACCAGCTCGGGCAACGTGCGAAGCAGGATGCCCGCGAGCTCACCTTCACCGAGGTGACGTCGATCCTCAGTGCCGCCGGCGGTCTCATTGTCGACGCTCAGCGCGCTCATGTCGATGCGATGAACGCCGAGCAGTTCTCCACGAGCGAATACAACTGGGTGAAGCTTCGCGCCTACGAAGCGGCCGGCCTCGAAGCAGTCCAGGGCGTGGACTGGTCGTCGATTGGCGAGGCGATCAAGCAGGGTGCCTCGCGCGTCGGCGTTCGGCAGCCTGAGCTGCCGGACGTGCCGATGCCGCAGATTCCCGAACGCAATCGCGAGCTCGTGAAGCCGCATTACGACGAATTGAAGGCATGGCTGCCGCTGACGGTATTCGGGTTCTGAGGTTCGCGAGGTTTTCGGGGTTCGCGAGGTTCGCGGGGGTCGTGCGCGACTCCTCAATCCTCACCGATCGTCACCTCGTCGCCGACCCGTATTTCGCCATCGTCGAGTACCTCGCCGAACACCCCGCCGCCCCACGGTTCCGAGAGTCCGTCCTGCAGCCCCGCGGCCGCGGCTTCCATCTGCTCGCACGGGCGGGTCTCGCCGTAGACACGGATGCGATGGCCGCCGATCCGGAGGACGCGGCCGCGCGAGTTCGCGAGATCCACTCCGCTCACCAGCAGGTTCGCGCGCCTCCGCGCGGGGTCTGGCGCCTCCTCGAGCCGGCCGGCGATTCGTTCCCACGTCTCCCGCGAGAGAATCGTCACCTGGCGCTTGCCGCCCTGATTGGCATTGCCCTTCAACCCGCGGCCGGCGACCAGCGTCGCCGCGTCCTGCGGATCCATCGGCCCACCTTTCATCCGTTTGAGCCAGATTCGCTCGACTCGACCCATTCAGTTCTTTCTCCCCGCACACTCTATTCTTGCTGGTGCGTGACAATCGTAGACAACGAGAGGCGGTACGGCCGTGGTCCAATATACGGCTGTGTTTCCCGGCAGATTCCCGTTCTTCCGGCGTCTGACGTTCGTCTGCCTGGCCGCGCTCGTTCCGGCCATGGCCGCCGCGCAGGCGCTGACCGCGGGGAGCGCCGCTTCTGCAGCCCAGCCACCCGTCAACGCCGCCGAGGAGCGAATCGACGGGCCGCCGGCGCCCGAACCGCCCGCGGTCATCAACCGTGACGAGCGGGGGAACGCGACGATCCGGACGATGCGGCTGCCTTCGCCGCTCGTGATCGATGGCGCGCTCGACGAAGCGCCGTATCGAGACGTCCCGCCGATGTCCGACTTCATCCAGCAGGAGCCGGCCGAAGGGCAACTCGCCTCGGACAAGACGGAGATTTGGGTCTTCTACGACGACAAGAACCTCTACGTCTCGGCGCGGATGTACGAGGAGGATCCGTCGAAGCGGGTGACGAGCGACCTGCGCCGCGACAGCAACAACCTCTATAACAACGACCACATCGCGATCGTCTTCGACACGTTCTACGACCGCCGCAATGGCTTCGGGGTGTCGTCGAACTCGCAGGGCGGGATGTTCGACTGGGTCGTTACCAACGAACAGCCGAACAGCAACTGGAACCCGGTCTGGCAGATCCGGACGGCGGAGTTCGACGGCGGCTGGTCGGCGGAGATGGTGGTGCCATTCCGCTCGCTGCGGTTCAAGCAGGACTCCACGATCTGGGGGTTCAACGTCCGCCGCATGGTCCGCTGGCGCAACGAGATCTCGTTTCTGAATCCGGTGCCGCGCTCGTGGGGCCGCCGCGGCCTGTCGAAGATTTCCTCGTCGGCGACGATGGTCGGGCTGCGCACTCCGGGCAACGGCCTGAACCTGGACATCAAGCCGTACGCGCTCGGCTCCACGAGCACCAACCTGAGGGCGGCGCCGCCCTACGAGAACGACGGCAACGCCGAGTGGGGCGTGGATGCGAAATGGGGTCTGACGCAGACTCTGATCGCCGACCTCACCTACAACACCGACTTCGCGCAGGTGGAAGACGACGAGGCGCAGGTGAACCTGACCCGCTTCAGCCTGTTCTTCCCCGAGCGGCGCGACTTCTTCCTCGAAGGGCAGGACATCTTCGCGTTCGGCGGGGTTGGCGGGGGCGGCGGCAGCGGGCCGTCGCCCAGCAACCCGTCCGGCAACCCGAACAACAACCCGCCGAACAATACGCCGATCCTGTTCTACTCGCGGCGGATCGGTCTCGACGCAGGTCAGATCGTGCCGATCTTCGTCGGCGGCCGCCTGCTCGGGCGAACCGGGCCGTACAACATCGGCGCGCTGAACATGCAGACCGACGACCTGCCGGAATTCGGCCGGCCGGCGACGAACTTCTCGGTGTTCCGGATGACGCGCGACATCCTGCGGCGCAGCCGGATCGGCGTGATCGGCACCGCGCGGAGCCCGGCTGCTGCCGGTACGGACCAGAGCTATAGCGCCGGCGCCGACGCGCAGTTTCAGCTGTACGAGAACGTCAACATCCAGTCGTTCTACGCCCGCACCGACACGCCGGGCCGCACCGGCGACCAGGAGAGCTATCGCGGGCGATACGAGTGGAACCCGGATCGCTACGGCATCCAGACCGAGTACCTGAAAGTCGGCGAGGATTTCGAGCCGGAGGTCGGCTTCCTCCGCCGCCGCGCTTTCAAGCGTTCGTTCGGATACCTGCGCTTCAGCCCGCGGCCGAAGCAGCCCTCGCCGGTCAGGAAGGTGTATTACGAGGGGACCTACGAATACATCACCGGGCCCGGCAGCAAGCTCGAAACACGCAGCGGGATGGGCGCGTATCGGCTTGAATTGAACAACGGCGACTGGACCTCGGTCGAGTTGTCGCGCAACTTCGAAGGGCTGACGCGGCCGTTCAGCGTTGGGGGTGGAGTCGTCGTCCCGGTGGGAAACTACTCGTTCACGCAGACGAAGGTGAACTACACGTTCGGCCCGCAGCGGCCGGTGAACGGCGGCTTCGACGTCACCTACGGCGGCTTCTACGACGGCACCTTGACGGCAATCGCGTGGCGCGGGCGGATCGAGCTGGGCAAGACCTACCTGGTCGAGCCGAACCTCTCGTGGAACCGCGGCGAGCTGCCGTGGGGCGACTTCACGACCAATCTCGTCGCCGGCCGATTCACGTGGACCATGAGCAACCGGCGGTTCTTCTCGATCCTGATGCAGTACCAGTCGGCGACAAGCTCGGTCACGACCAACGCCCGCTTCCGGTGGGAATACACTCCAGGCAGCGAGTTCTTCGTCGTCTACAGCGACGGCCGCAACACGCTCGGCCCCGGCTACCCGGATCTCGACAACCGCTCGTTCATTGTGAAGCTCACGCGGTTACTTCGCTGGTAGGCGCGGGGCAGGCTCCAGGCTTGAGGCTTCAGGCTTCAGGCGTGAAAGAGCGCCTGTCTTGGAGCCTTGGCCCAACCAGCTCACAGCGAGACACGCGTGACGGGCCTAAAGCCTGGAGCCTCAAGCCTGAAGTCTAGTAAGCGACAGTAATCAACCGATCGCCCGTACGCATGTCTTCCTCGAGGACCGCGAGCAGCGCCTTCGACACCGGTCCCGGCTTGCCGTCGCCGATCGGGCGATTGTCCCAGGCGACGATGGGCGCGACCTTGACGGAACTGCCGAGCAGCACCATCTCCCGCGCGGCGCGAGCCTCGCCGACCGGAATGTCGCACACTTCGACGCCCTGGATGACGCCGTCGGTCACGAGCCGCTTCGCCAGCTCCAGCACTCGCAGCGACGTGCAGCCGGCCAGGATGTGATCAAACTTCGGGTGCCTGAGGACCCCGTCGGCCGTGACGAACGCGACGTTCATGTTCGAGCTCTCGCCGACATTGCCGTTGGCGTCGACGAACACGCCGTTGTCCACGCCTGAGGCCTTGGCTTCCATCTGCATCAGCACGTTGGGCAGGTAGTTGTTGCTCTTCGTCACGGCGTAGAGCGACGGCTTGATCGGGTAGGTCGTGGTCATCACCTTGAGGCCCTCGGTGTACCACCGCTCCGGGTACACGAGGCCGGGGAAGACCATCACGAAGAAGCCGGGCTCGGCGCCGGCGGCCGGGCTCAGCTCCAGGCTGCCGGGCCCCGAGGTCACCCAATAGCGAATCGCGCCGTCGCGCTGGCGGCTGGCGGCAACGGTCGAGACGATGATCTCGCGCATCTCGGCTCGCGGGACCGGCATCGTCAAACGCGAGTGCTCGGCGGAGCGGTGGAAGCGATCGAGGTGCGCCTCGAGGTCGTAAATCTTGCCGTCCACGAGTCCGGCCGTGTCGAAGATGCCGTGGCCGCGATGGACCATGTGATCGTCGAACGGGATGATCATCAGCGCCGGATCGGTGACGATCCCGCCGAGCTGGCTGGAGTAAAAGGCCGCGTACTTGACCGGCTGCTTCGCGCGGAGCGCGGTGAGCGAGGCCAGGACGTCTTCAGCGGCGAGCAGGCGGAGCGGATGCGTGAGTTGTGCCATGGGAGTCGCTCACAAATATATGTGAAACGACTCCCTCGGGGTGTCCAAAGACGGAACTGTGACGAGTGCGCGGTGCGACGGGGTGCGACGCGGTGCGGGTGCGACGGGGGTCAGCGGGCCGCCGACGATCGCCGCTCGATCCGGAGGCCGCCGTTGGTCGTCCGGACCCGTACCGGCGCACCGCCGGCGCCGATGGCCGTGGAAATGCCCCGGCGCGGTGACAGTTCGCCGGTGAGCGTCAGCGGGTAGTCGAACTTGAACCCGCCGTTCACGGTTCGGGTCTCGAGCTGGGCGTTGTACGGCTCGGGAATCGAGAGGGTCACGCCGCCGTTCGACGTTTCCACGTCGAGCCCTTCGCCGTCCCACTGGGATCCGCCGAGCAGCACGCGGAGGCCGCCATTGCTGGTCCGTCCAGTCACGGCGCCGCCGAGGTCGGCCAGCCGGACGCCGCCATTGCTGGTTTCGAAGCGGATCGTGCCGGCGACGGCGTCTATGGTGATGCCGCCATTGTTGGCGCGCAGGTCGAGATCGGTGCGATGCGGCACGCTGATGCGATAACTGACCGACCACCACTCACGACCGTTGCCGCCGCGCTCCGGACCGGTGGCGCTGACGTGGCCGCCGCCGGCGCGAACCTCAACGCCGCTGGCCAGCTGCTTCGCACTCGCTTCGTCGCGGGCGCTGGCCTGGACGATCGCCCTGACCAGAATGTCGTTGCCGTCCCATCCGTCCACACGAATGCCGCCGTTCCTGCCGGCATCCACGGTGAGCGGACCGGCGGGCAGGCGCTGCTCGCGGACTTCGCAGTGCCGGTAAGAGTCATCGTTGTCCGACCGGCCGTTCTCGCGGCACGGATCGTCGGCGGAGGTCTGAGCCGCTCCATCATTGGCGTAGCCCGCGTCGGCCAGATGCCGCGTCAGGTGCGCGTCCACGCGGGCGCGGACCTGCTGGACCTGCCGCTCGACCCGAGCCGACGTGCGGTCTGCAGCCAACTCGGCCCGATGGCTCAACCGGTCGGCCATGAGCTCGATTGAGCTGGCCAGCTGGTCGAAGGCCAACTCGACCCGGGCGAGCACCCGCTCGTGGAGCGCCGCGTCCTGGCTCTGGCCGGCTTGCCACACGAAGGGCTGGGCGCCCGGCGCGGCCGCCAGGCCAGCCAGGATCGCGAGGGTAGTGAGGAAGATGCGCAAGCTCATGGTCTCGAACTCCCTGAAATAACGCCGTCAGGGGAGTTGGACGAGACGAGCGGCGCCGAAGTTGACCTCTGCAGGCTCTATTTTTCGACCGGCCTCTCGGGGTTCGCGCTCCATTCGCTCCAGGACCCCGGGAAGATGCGGGCGCCAGGGAGCCCGGCGATCTCCATCGAGAGCATGTTGTGGCAGGCGGTTACGCCCGAGCCGCAGTACAGCACGGCCTCGCCGGGCGGGGTGCCGGCCAGGTCCGTCTCCCACTTGCGCCGCAATTCCTCCTCCGGTTTGAAGCGCTTGTCGTCGGTCAGGTTCTCCTGGAACCAGTGGTTCCGGGCGCCCGGGATGTGACCGCCGACTTTGTCGATCGTTTCGTTCTCGCCGCGGAAACGGTCGGGAGCGCGGGCATCGATCAGCAGCTTTGCGTCTCCAGCCGCAACCTCATCCACCGTCATCGGCCATTCGGTGCGGGGATTGGCAGCGAATCCGGCCGGCGTGGGCGTGACGCGTCCCGGCTGCAGCGTGCCGCCTTCCGCCACCCAGCGTGTCAGTCCGCCATCGAGGACCGCGACGGCGTCGTGACCCATGAAGCGCAACATCCACCACAAACGCGCGGCATACACGCCGGCATCCTGGTCGTAGGCCACCACCTGCGTCGCCGGCCCGATTCCCATGGCGCCGAATCGAGCCGTCATCTCGGGCACGGTCGGCAGCGGATGGCGGCCGTTCGTACCGGTCTTGGTGCCGGACAGGTCGCGATCGAGATGTGCGTATCGCGCGCCTGGAATGTGCCCCTCGAGGTAATACCGCTCGCCGCATTCGGGGTCTGCGAGATCGAAACGGCAGTCGACGATGACCCAGCGTGAATCGCCGAGGTGCGGGGTGAGCTCAGCTGGAGAGATGAGTGTCTTGTGCATAGAGCAGACGCTCGGGATCATAAGTCAACCCTTGAGCGCGGTGGCGAGCTGGTGCAGGAACAATCCCACGTCGGTGACCACGCCGACGGTCTGCGTCGAACCGCGATCGGCGAGCTTGGTCACCACCGCCGGGTTGATGTCGACGCAGATCACCTTTACCCATGAGGGAATCATGTTGCCGACGCCAATGCTGTGCAGCATCGAGGACAGCATGACGACCACGTCTACCGCCTCGAGGGCGTCCGCGTAGGCGTTCTGCGCGGCAATCAGGTCCATCATCGTCTCCGGCAGCGGCCCGTCGTCGCGGATCGATCCCGCGAGGATGTAGCGAACGCCGTGCATGTGGCAGGCGTGCATGATTCCCCGGGTCAGCAGGCCGCTGGTGACGGCCGGTCCGATGCCGCCGGCGCGGCGCACCGCGTTGATGGCGCGCATGTGATTGCGGTGCCCGTGCTCGACAGGACTGCCGGTGGCGAGATCGATGCCCAGCGACGTGCCCGACAACGCCACCTCGATGTCGTGCACTGCCAGCGCGTTTCCCGAGAGCAGCACCTGAACGTAGCCGAGCCGGACGAGCTCGCAGAAATACTCCGCGCCGCCGGTGTGGACCACGACGGGACCGGCGACGAATGCGATGCGGCCGCCGTCGTTTCGGGCGCGGCGCATCATGTCGGCCACCCGCGCGACCGCGGTCTCGACCCGGCGCTCCGACGACACCTCGTTGCTCATGAAGCCGAAGGTCGGTTTGTCCCGGGACTGGAGGTCGGGCTGCACGCGTACCCCCTGCATGCCGCACACCACGAAATCGCCCTTGCGGATGTCGCGGAGCTTGCGGCAGGTGACGCGACCGTCCTCGACGATCAGCACCGCGTCCATCCGCTGGTCCGCGGCGGTGACCCAGCGGCCGTCGAGCCACACCGAGGTGCGGTGATTGGTCGTCGAGTAGAAGTCGTCGGGGGCCGCGCCATCCATGTCAGCGGCGCGCACGATGGCGTGCGGCGCGCCCTCGACGTAGCAGCCGAAGACCGAGAGCTTCGCCAGCAGCGCCTGGAGCGACTCGTCGGATGGTGCCAGCAGCTTCAGGGACAGGCGGGAGGGTGATTCGTTGGTCCGCCCCACGTCGAGGCGCAATATCTCGTACTCGGCCGGGTGCTCGACGACGCTCGTCAGGATCGCCTGCAGGTTGCCGGAGTCGATGAGGTGCCCTTCTGCCTGGACTATCTCGCTCGTCATCTCGCTCTTGGCGTCCCTGTCCATTGTCGATTGGTGATTGACGATTGACGATTTATTGAAGATTGGGCGATTGAGGATTGCGGCATTCGATTGGCGATTGGGGCATGGATCAATGCGGCATTGCATCAATCGCGATTTCTGAATGCCACAATGAAATGGCGCAATCGGAAATCATGAATCATCAATACATCGTCAATCGTCAGTCGCCGATCGTCAATGGACGCCGACTCCTCAAGGTGCACCAGGAGTCGAAGTGTAGCTGGCGTTCAGGAGCTTCCACGTAGCGGCGTCCTTGACGAGCGTGAAGTAGTCGACGCCGTGCGATCGGACGGCGCCATCGACGACAACCGTGAAGTCGGCGCGCAGGAACGCAAGTTGCCCGCTCTCCACGTGGACGGTGATGTTGGTCAGCGGCTCGCGGAACATCGGTCCCTGCGCCTGCGACTTGAGGCCGGCAAGCCACTCCTCGAACAGCTGGTGAGACGTGGACCACTGTCCGTCGCGCTGGCGGACCACGACCATGGTCGCCTTGGGCGCGAACTGCGCCGGCAGCTTGTCCAGCCGGCGGTTGCCGAGATCGTCCAGGAACTGCTCGACGGCGCGCCGCACCGCGGTCGCATCGGGATCCACCGGCTGCGCGGCGGCGGGCACCGAGACCATGACGAGGGCGATGATTGCGACCAGCGCGCGCATATGAGGATTTCTGCCTTCTGCCTTCTGCCTTCTGCCTTATGTCTTATGTCTTCTGCCTTGACGTCATCGCGCGCCCCGCAGCGCCGCGATGCGCTGTTCGAGGGGCGGGTGTGACGCAAGGAGCGACAGGACGCCGCGACCGCCGTTGATCTTCAGGGTCGCCAGCGAAGGGGCGCGGTTGTCGATCTCGGTCCTGTCCTGCAGCCGCTCCAGCGCGGCGATCATCTTGTGCCGGCCGGCGAGCGCCGCCGATCCCGCGTCGGCGCGGAACTCGCGCGCCCGGGAAAACCACGCGACCACGATCGACCCGAGCAGGCCCAGGACGATCTGCAGCACGATGGTGGTGATCATCTCGACCGCGTAGCCGCTTCGATCGTCGCCTCTCCGCAGCAGGCTGGCGATGACCCGCGAGAAGAACAGCACGAACGCATTGACCACGCCCTGGATGAGCGTCATCGTCACCATGTCGCCGTTCGCGATGTGCGACACCTCGTGTGCGAGCACACCCTCCACCTCGTCGCGCTGCATCGAGCGCAGCAGCCCGGAGGAGACCGCGACGAGCGACCGGTTCTTGCTGGGCCCGGTCGCGAAGGCATTCATCTCGGGAGACTCGTAGAACCCGACTTCGGGCATCGGCAGCCCGTCACGCTCAGTGAGCTGGCGAACGGTGGCGTACAGCCAGTCCAGTTCCTCGTGACCCGTCCGCCCATCGACGAGCTGGACGCCCATCGCATGTTTGGCCATGAACCGCGACATCGCCAGCGAAATCAGCGCTCCCCCCATACCCCAGATGAGGGAGAACACCATCAACGCGCTGTAATCCAGCCCCCCGCCGGGAAGCCGATAGCCACCGATCCCCAGGACGGCGAGGACGATGGAGATGGTGATCATGATGGCCAGGTTGGTGGCCACGAACAGGAGGATGCGCTTCATGAGATTGATTCTACCCGGGTGCAGGGTGCAGGGGTGCGGGCGTCTAGCGTCTACTTGACGCCGGCATACCCTTCCGCGAGCTTCTTTCTTGCCGCCTCGACGTCGCGATGGAACACGAACAGCGCGTCCGCGTTGGCGGCGGCCTTGTCGGTGAAGTTCCAGGTTTTTCCGCCCTTCTGCTTCACCCGCAGGTTCTTCTCGATGTAGTCCACCGCGAAGGTCTCGACCTGGGCGTACGGCAGGTTGAAGGCGTCGCCCTTGTTCGTGGTCTCGTAGGCCAGACCCTCCAGCGTGGCGACGAGTGTTCCTTCACAACCGCCGCCGGCGCCGTGCTTGTGGTTTACGGCGATCCGCTTGTTCAGCCGAACTTCCTTGAACCGCATCGTGATCGGGTTCTCGCCGGCGTTGAGGTCCACCGTTCGCTCGATGCCTTCGTAACCGTCGGCGGTCAGCTTCAGCTGTTTGCTGCCAGGTTCGAGTTTCTCCAGGCGGAGCGGCGTGGTGCCGACGTACTCGCGGTTGACGAAGACGGAGGCGCCAGCGACATCGCTGTCGAGCGCCAGGGTGGCGAGCGTGGCCGCCGCGGGCGCGGCTGGCGCGGGTTCGGCCTTTTTCGGCGCGGCGCTCTTTCTCGGTGCCGGCGCGGGTTCCGCGGGTGCGGTTGCGCTGGGTTCGGCCTTCGCGACCGGCGGGGGTGCCGCGGCCGGCGGCGGTACGGCCGGTGCAGCGGTCTTCGGTGCCTCCGCGGGTTTCCGCACCGCGAAGAACACTGCCGTGGCGACGACAACCAGCGCGGCCAGCGCCAACAGGATCCTGTTCACGGTCGGAATGGTAGCAAAGCGCCTGCCGGCTTCGGCTCTTGCTTCTTTTATCGTGCCTTGATCAGCCCTTTCTCGACGAGCTCCGGCGGGCGGCGTTCGTGCGTCGCCTGTTCCCATGCGTAGGCCCATCCGATCAGGTCGCCGTCCTTCCATGGCCGTGTGGAGAACTCCAGCCCGAAGGGCAGCCCGCTCGGATAGACGCCTCCGGCAACCACGATCGCAGGCACGCCGAGCATGTTCACCCAGCTCGTCGCCGAATGCGGACCGCCGCTGAGCCCGCCATCCTGCGGCATCGTCTCGTCGGGCGGCGGCATCTGAATCGCCGGATACACGTAGCCATCCAGCTGCAGGCGATCGAGCGGCTCGAGGTAGGCGGCGAGCGTCTCGCGCTTCGGCCGGTGATAGTTCCGCTCGGCGTCCGGATCCGACTCGATGCTGCGCTGTTCGATGGCGACGCCGCCGAAGCGCCTGAACTCCTCGGCGGTCCCGATCATCGGTGAGCCGAGCGGCTTGCCGGCGGCTTTCGCATACTCGTCCGCCGATCGATACTGAGACGGCCCGAACGTCTTCAGGTACTGCTCCGTCCCCTCGCGCACGTAGGGGTAGGTCGCAATCCGGCTGGCGAGACGCGCGAAGGACTCCGGAAGGATCGAGTCGTCGATGACGATGGTGGCGCCAGCTGCACGCAGCTTGTCGAGTGCTGCGTTGAACGCGGCCCGCGTCTCCGCGGTGAGTGGCGTCGCGGCGGCTGTGCGGAGCTTGTCGACCTGGGCGTCGGGTACCGAGGCGGGGATACCGTGGAAGGGAATCCCCGAGCCATCGAGGATGAACTTCGGTACGCCAAAACGTTTCCCTTTCAGCGCGTCGGGCTTGAGGTACTGCGAATAGGGTCCGGGTTGGGCCTGGGCTGGCGACCCCTGGGTGCGGGCGTCGAGCGGATCCTCGCCGGCCATCACCGACAGCGCGACGGCCGCGTCGGTCACCGACCGCGCGATCGGCCCGGTGTTGTCGAGCAGCCAGTCGAGCGGCGCGATGCCGGCGATGCTGACCAGCCCGCGTGTCGGAAATACGCCGACGAGGCCGCTGGTGGCGGCCGGCATGCGAATCGAGTTGCCGGTGTCGGTGCCGGTTCCGAGCACGGCCATGCTGGCGGCGACGGCCGTGACCGTACCTCCAGACGATCCGCCCGGCGAGAAGCGGACGTCGTACGCGTTGCCGGTCCGGCCGAACGAGGTGCTGCGGTTCGTGTCGCTGTTCGCGAAGTCCGGCATGTTGCTGTGCCCGACGATCACCGCTCCGGCCGCACGGAGCCTGGTGACTACGGTGGCGTCACGCGGTGCGATGAGCTCGAGCCCCTTGATCGTGAAGCCTTCCCAGCCGTCGGTCGTGACGTGATCCTTGATGCTCGTGTTGGCCTTGATCACGATCGGCACGCCCCATAACGGCCCGCGCTGCGAGCCGGCAGGCTCCGCGTCGAGCTCCGCCGCCCGCTCGAGAGCCTCGTCGCGAAACACCTGCTCGATGGCGCGGTAGATGCCGTTGTAGCGCTCGATCCGGTCGAGATGCCACGACGTCACTTGCGTCACGGTGTACTTGCGGTCACGGTAGTAGCGTTGCAGCTGGTCCACCGTCACGTCGAGCAGGTCGCGCTCGATTGCGGAATTGTTGCTGGTCGACGAGGCTGGCGGCGAGCCGCACCGGGCGGCGCCGAGGGCGCCGGCAACGAGCACAGCTGCGAAGATGAGGCGGGAACCGGGGCGGCTCACAGCGGGCGATCGACCTCGATCTGAACGCCGCCAACCGTCCTGGCGACCATGTTGTAGAGCATGGCGACAAGCGACAGCACGATCGCGCCGAGCGTGCCGTAGACGAGCGGCAGGATGATCACCGCGCCGGCACCGAACAGCGGCGCAATCCATCGCGACATATTGGCTTCGTCGGTCGGCAGACCCAGTCCCAGCAGGGAGACGAGGAAGACACAGACGCCGATGAAGAGCCCGATGCTGGCATAGATACACGCGGCCACCTTCGCCAGCGAGCCGATTCCGATGCGGGAGATGATCATGCGGCAGCCCTCCATGGCGGCGGGGCGATTCTAGCAGCAGCACCCGGCACCAGCACCCCGCACCTCGCACCGCGCACTCGGCTTGAGGACATAATCCCCCTCGTGACGATCCTGTGCCTGGCGTCCTACTACAAGGGCCACGACTTCCTGCGCGAGGCACACCGCCTCGGCTGCCGCGTCCTGCTCGTCACCTCTGAGAGCCTGCGCGACGCCGCCTGGCCGCGCGAGGCCGTCGACGAGTTCTTCTACATGCGCGACGTGGACAAGCAGTGGAAGCTCGACGAGCTGATCCTCGGCGTCAGCCACCTGGCGCGCCGCGAGGTCATCGACCGGATCGTCCCGCTCGACGATTTCGACCTCGAGAAGGCGTCAGCGCTCCGCGAGCACCTGCGCGTACCGGGGATGGGCGAGACGACCACCCGCTACTTCCGGGACAAGCTGGCGATGCGAGTCAAGGCCGCAAGCGATGGCATCCCGGTCCCGGGGTTCGTCCACGTCCTGAACGAAGAGCGCATCAAGTCGTTCTGCCGCCAGGTCGATCCGCCGTGGTTCCTCAAACCGCGGCACCAGGCCGGCGCCATCGGCATCCGCAAGATTGCCAACGACGGCGAGCTGTGGGCCGCGATCGAAGAGCTCGGCGACCGCTCGTCCCAGCATTTGCTGGAGACCTACGTCGCTGGCGACGTCTATCACGTGGACTCGGTCGTCTATGAACGTGAGATCCGGCTGGCGATCGCCAGCCGCTACGGCACGCCGCCGTTCGACGTGTCGCATGGCGGCGGCGTATTCACGAGCCGGCTCGTCGAGCGGGGCACCGACGAGGACCGCGGCGTGCTGGAGCTGAATCGCAAAGTGCTCACCTCGCTCGGCCTGGTCCGCGGGGTGTCCCACAGCGAATACATCCGGCGCGCCAACGGCGACTTCGTGTTCCTCGAAACGTCGGCACGGGTCGGAGGTGCGCACATCAACGAGCTGGTCGAGGCGGCGACCGGCGTGAACCTGTGGGCCGAGTGGGCCCGGATCGAAAAGGCGGGAGGCGAGGAGTCGTACGAAGTCCGCGCGCCGCGTGCGGAGTACTCAGGGCTCATCGTGTCGCTGGCGCGGCAGGAGCGGCCGCCGCTCGATGCCTATACGGACGCAGAAGTGGTCTGGAAGCTCGACAAGCGCCATCATGCGGGGCTCATCGTGCGATCGGCGTCGCATACGCGTGTCGAGCAACTGCTGGGAGAATACAGCCGGCGCTTTGCCGAGGACTTCGTCGCGACGCTGCCGCCTAAGGCGACGCCGTTCGACTGAGCACGGCGAAAGTTCACAGTCCGGCAGTTTAGAGTTGCCAGTTGAAGTTCGCAGTCGGCAGTTTCGGTTCAATGCAACTTGCGGCCTCGTTGAGCGCGATTCATAGTGCGGGTTTGCGACGAGTCATCAGCCAAATGACCTCATCCGGACGGCTGCAAGTCAGTGGACCTCGACAGAAACTGTCACTGTCACTCTCAACTTCAACTGGCAACTCTAAACTGCCCAACTGTCAACTGTTCCCTCTGGCGGCGCTTATGGCTTCACGCCTCGCACTCACGATCATCGGTGCCTCGCTGCTGGCGGCCTCGCTCACCCTGGCCCAGGTGCCGCCGCCCCCCGAGTGGTCGCAGTGGCGCGGCCCGAACCGCGACGGTACCTCGACCGAGACCGGGCTGCTGAAGCAGTGGCCGGCTGGCGGTCCGCCGCGCGTCTGGGAATCCACTGGTGCCGGCATCGGCTTCTCGTCGTTTTCGACCTCAGCCGGACGGCTCTACACGATCGGCGCTCGCGACGCCGTCGAGTACGTGATCGCGTTCGATCGCGCGACCGGCCGCAAACTATGGGAGACGCCGAACGGCCGCCGTTTCCGCAACGAGCAGGGAGACGGCCCGCGGAGCACGCCGACCGCGGAAGGCGATGTGATCTACGCCTTCGGCGGCAGCGGCGAGCTGACCTCTCTCGACGCCGGCACCGGCCGGAAGATCTGGTCGGTCGACGTGGTGCAGAAGTTTGGCGGCCGCGTGCCGTATTGGGGTTACAGCGAATCACCGCTGATCGTCGGCGATCGGATCGTGCTCAACGCCGGCGGCCGGCGCGCCTCGATCGTCGCGGTGAACAAGACGAACGGCGAGCTGCTCTGGCAGCAACCCGGCGACGATGCCGGGTACTCCTCGCCGATGCTCCTCCGCACCGGCAGCCTGCAGCAGGTGGTGTTCTTCACCGCGGAGCGGGGGCTGGCCGTGGACCCGCGCGACGGCCGGCTCCTCTGGTCCTATGACAAGGCCAGCAACAACACCGCGAACATCGCCACCCCGATCGTCAGCGGCAATCGCGTGTTCTTCTCGTCGGACTACGGCACCGGCGCGGCGCTCGTCGACGTCAAGGCGGCTGGCAACCTGGCCAGCGCCAGCGAGGTCTACTTCACCCGCGACATGCGCAATCACCACGCGACGTCGGTCCTGGTCGGCGGGCACGTCTACGGCTTCAGCAGCTCCATCCTGACGGCGCTGGCGTTCGACACCGGCACCGTCGCGTGGCGGAACCGCAGCGTCGGCAAGGGATCGCTCATCTACGCGGACGAGCGGCTGTATCTCTACAGCGAGAACGGCGTCGTCGGGCTCGCGGACGCTTCGCCGTCAGCCTATGTCGAGCGCGGCCGCTTCACGCTGGCGACCGGCGGGGCCAGTACTTGGAGCCATCCAATACTGACGCGCGGAATGCTGATACTGCGCGACCAGGACAAGGTCTACGCCTTCGACGTCCGCGCCCATTGACGGTCGGTGATTGCGCGACTGACGATCTATCGCTGATTGACCGATTTGGGCATTGCGCCATTCGATTTGGGCATTGGGCGATTGGATCATTGCGGCATTGAATCAATGGACGGCGTGCACCCTCCTCGGCCATCATTTGTGGCTTGGCGGTGACGAGACACGGGGTGCGCAGGGGTACGTGGCTCGCGGTCCTGACCCTCGTGGCCGGGGTGTGGACGGCTGCGGGATGCGCATCCGCTCCACCGCGTGCTGAGGGCACGGCGCAGCGAGGCCTGGCGCTGACACTGCTAGACGTCGTCATTCTTCCAACCCAGACGAAACCGCCGGGTGGCAAGCGCGAATCGTGGTTCGGGAGCGTGTCCGGGCTGGCGCAGGATTCTCGTTCCGGACGGTACCTGGGAGTCATCGACGATCGCGAGCCCTCACGCGTCGCGTGGGTGGACATCACGGCCAGCAACGGTCGTCTATCGGTCAAGCCCGGCGAGGTGATACCGACTCACCCGACCCGGGAAGCCGACGCGCGAGCCGTGGTCTCCGCCGACCTCGAAGCGCTCGTGGCCCTGCCGGACGGCCAGTGGGTGGCGAGCGAGGAAGGTCATGTCCTCTCGAGCGAGCGCGGGTACGTAGACGCCGAGGCCTGGCCGCCGGTGCTGCTGCTGCTGAACGACAAGTTCGAGGTCACCGAGGTGTGGCCGTGGCCCGAGCGCTTCGCGCTGGGCGCCGTGCACGGTGGCGTTCGCGAGAACCAGGGGTTCGAGGGACTCACACGAACCCCGGACGGGCGCCTCATCGCCGGGCTCGAGCAGCCGCTCTACGGCGACATGCCGGTTCCACTGCGCAACGGCCGCGCGTATGGCGGCGGCCGGGGCGGCCCGGGACGTCTGATCGAGCTGGTCGGCGAGCCGGGCCAGTGGGTCACGCGCCGCGAGTGGGTCTATCGGCTCGATCCGACGGCGAGGCGCGCCGGCGAACAAATCTGCGACGACGGGGAGAACGGGCTGACCGAACTGCTCGCGCTCGATGCCACTCGCCTGATCTCGCTCGAGCGCGCCTGCTTGATCTTCCCCGGGGGCGTGCGCAACACGGCGCGCGTCTACCTGGTCGACACGGCCGGCGCTGACGACGTATCGCCGCAAGCCGGACGGCCGGTGTCATCGGCGCGCCCGGTGAGCAAGCGGCTGCTGATCGACTTCGACGACCTGATCCAGCGCTCGCCACCCGAGCTCGCGCACCTCGACAATTTCGAGGCGCTCGCCTTCGGTCCCCCGCTCCCCGACGGGCGCCGCACGCTCATCGTCGCATCCGACGACAACTTCCGCGCCACGCAGCACACGGTATTCGTCTGGTTCGCGATTGAAGAAGGTCACTAGACCCCCCAAGACCTCAAGCCCCCAAGACCTCAAGACCTCAAGACCTCAAGACCTCAAGACCTTTAAGGCAGTGCCTTGTATCCGACGCCGCGGACGGTGAGGAGCAGCTGCGGGCGTGTCGGGTCGTCCTCGAGATAGCGGCGCAGGCGGACGATGAAGTTGTCGATGGCGCGCGTGTCGGTGTCCTCGCGCAGCGCCCAGACGTCCTCGAGAATCGCTTTGCGCGACACGGCCTTGCCGGCATTCCGAATCAGATAGGCGAGCAGGTCGCATTCCATCTGGGTCAGATGATAGGTGTGGCCCGACACCTTCAGCTCGAGCGCGTCGAGATCGACGATCCGGCCGTGGAAGTCGAGGGCGCGCGACTTCGTTTCGCTGCGCGCGTCCTTGCGCGACCAGTGCGAGCGGCGCAGCAGGCCTCTTACGCGAGCGAGAAGAATCGCCAGCTCGAACGGTTTGGGCAAATAGTCGTCGGCGCCCGACTCGAATCCCTTGAGCACGTCCTCGGGCCGCCCGCGCGCGGTGAGCATCAGCACCGGCACGTACTCGCCGGCCTCGCGGAGCGCGTGGACCACGGCGAAGCCGTCGCGTCCCGGCAGCATCACGTCCAGGATCACCGCGTCGTAGCGGGGGCGGCGGAGGAGTCGTTCGATCGCCTGATCGCCATCGCCCTCGACGTCGACCGAGTGCCCGTCCGCTTCGAGATTGAAGCGAAGACCGTCGGCGAGGTGGACTTCGTCTTCGACAACGAGGATCCGGGCCATAGGGGGAAGGTGAAGGTTAAGGTGCGGGGGGCAGGGGTGCAAGGGTGCAAGGGTGCACAGGTGCAGGAATCGAGGCGCCTCGCTACGCCTCGCATCTCCCGGTTCCTAGTTCCTAGCTCCTGCCTCCTAACTCCTGACTTCCGCTTGGGTAGCCAGTTGTTGCGCGCCGAGCTCCAGCGCGGCTTGCGCTGACAGGCGCGGCAGTTCCAGCGTGAACGTGGCGCCCTTGCCTTCGCCCTCGCTTTCGGCGAAGACGCGGCCGCCGTGCTGCTTTGCGATCGAGCGCACGATGTAGAGGCCGAGCCCGGTGCCCTTCACCTTGGAGGCGCGCGCCTGGAAACGATAGAAGCGGGTGAAGATCCGCTTCAGCTGCGACTTCGGGATGCCGACGCCGCGGTCGCGGACCCGGACCCAGAGACTGTCGGGCGCCGGGGCCGCCACTTCGACGCGGACGTGCACCGTCTGGGGCGAGTACTTCACCGCGTTGTCGAGCAGGTTCGAGAGCGCGGTGCGCAGTTCGTCGCTGTCTCCGCCTACGAACAGCCGCTGCTCCGACGCCGGCATCACCAGCGCAATCGCGTCGGCGGCCAGATGGTGACGAAGCCGCGCCGTCTCGACGCATTCGCGAGTCAGCCCCACGAGATCCACCGGCGCACGATGGGCCAGCTTGCCGCGCTGCCCGGCCACGCCGGCCTTCAGCACCTGCTCCACCGTGTGCTGCAGCCGGTCGGCGTCGGCCAGCATCACCCGGTAGAACTCGCGCCGCTGCTGATCGCCGACCTCGCGCGCCTGCAGCGTCTCGAGATACAGGCGGATCGACGCGATCGGCGTCTTCAGCTCGTGAGTGACCGCGTTGATGAAGGCGTCGTGCTGCTCGTTTCGTCGAAGTTCGCGCACCAGGAACACCGTGTAGACAACGATGCCGGCGATGATGAGGGCGAACGCGATGATGCCCAGCACCAGCGGCAGCACCCGCCGGCCGTTGACCAGAATCCAGCCCACGTTGAGCGACACCGCGGCCGCCACGAGGACCACGCACAGAACGATGACGACGACGATGGCGGTTCGGCGCCGAGTCACTTGGAAGAGATTACGAGGGCCCCGGCGGCCGGGGCAAG
>DATJFF010000153.1:0-27811 GCA_035495795.1 Vicinamibacterales bacterium | reverse complement strand
CGTCAATCACCAATCGACAATGGACGCGGCGCACTCCCGCCGCTAGCGCGGGCAGTCAGCGGCCAGCGCGCGAAACCCTTCGACGTCGAGAATGACCTGCTCGTAGTTGGGGTTGCTGCCCACGCTGGTGTTTCCTGACATTGGCCCCGGGGTGATCTTCACGCGGCCGCCAGTGGGGTCCTGCTGGCCCTTCTTGATGATCCCAGTGATCTCGATCATCTGCCCCTCGGCCTTCTTGATGTCGGCGAGCACGTCCTTCTTGCCGGCGAGCCGGAAGCGGCGTCCGGGAGCGACGGAGGATCGCGACTCGTGCTCGGGGCTTTCCATCACCGTGAAGACCGTGCCCTTGGAGCAGCCGGGAATCGTGATCCGGATCGAGTCCTTGGGCACCGGCTTTTCCTGTTGCGGCTGCTGCGCGGCCGCGCCCACCGCCAGACCTGCCGCCGCCGCGAATGCCAGAAGTGCTCGCATGCCGCCAGTCTACGCCAATCCGGGGGCCCTGCCGGCCGGTTACGTGATTCTCGGTAATGGTTACGTATAATGCCGTAATGGCCCAGGACAACCCGTTCGTCTACGGCGAGATCGTGTCGGCCGGCGCGTTCGCCGACCGCGACCAGGAGCGGGCCCGACTTGCGCAGGACCTCGCCGAAGGCCAGAAAGTGTTCCTGATCTCGCCGCGCCGCTACGGCAAGTCATCACTGGTCAGGGACGTGCTCCGCGGCCTGGCCCGCCAGCGGATCCTCACCGTCGAGGTGACGGTGGCCGCCTCCAGTTCCTATGTCGGGTTCCTGGAATCCTACGCCCGCGCGCTGGTCACCGCCGAGACGCCGGTCGGCCGGATCCGGCGCTGGGCCCAGGACCTGCTCGACGCGGTCCGGCCCGAGGTCCGGATCGACGGCCCCTCGATGACCGGCGGCGGCTCCTCGTCGTCGGGCCGCGTCACCGTGGCCTTTCCGACGGTGCGCTCAGCCCGCGATACGGCGCGGCTGGCCGGCGAGGTGTTCGCGCTGCCCGCCCGGATCGCCGCCGCCCGCAAGCAGCGGCTGGCGATCGCGCTCGACGAGTTCCAGGCGGTCGCCTCGTTCGACGGCGGCAACGTCGAGCACGCGCTTCGCGCCGCCGTCCAGGATCAACGAAGCGTCGGCTACGTCTTCGCCGGTTCCGAGCCGTCGCTGATGGAGCGCATGCTCGAGTCGAAGCGGCCGTTCTACAAGGCGGGCCCGGTAATGCGGCTCGAGAAGATCGACCCCGATGTCTTCGCGGAGTTCATCGAAACGCGCTTCACCGACTCGGGCCTGAAGCCCGAGCCCGGGCTCGGCGCCGCGATCGTCGATCTCGCCGCCAACGTGCCCTACGACGTGCAGCGTCTGGCCCACGAGACCTGGGACGACGCTCGGGTGGGCGGCCGGCGAAGCGCCACCGTTGAGGACCTTCACGCCACGCTGACGCGGCTCCTCGGCGAGCACCAGACCGCCTTCGAGGAGCAGTGGCAGCGTCTCACCCTGACCCAGCGGGCGGTGCTGCGTGCGCTCGTCCTCGAAGACGGCAAGGAGTTGATGTCGGCAGACGTGCGTGCGCGCCATCGCCTCCCGGTGGCGTCGAGCGTGCAGTCAGCGATCGCCGGGCTCACGAAACAGGACGTCGTCATGAAGGACGGCGCCCGTTACGTCGCTTCCGACTCCCTGTATCGGGAATGGGTGGCCCGGAAGACGTTCTAGTCACCGAGTCCCGTCCAGCGGTACTTCCGAGTCGAACCGTACCCGCAGCACCGTCCCCGGCGGCAGGTCCACGTCCTTGCCTTCGGTAGCGACGAGTACGCCGCCGCCGCCCACCAGGATGCCGGCAATGGCTCCCTTGGCGCCGCCAAGGATTCCGCCGATGATCGCGCCGACCGCCGAGCCTGCGCCGATCTTCCCGATCTCTCCCTTGACGCCCTCGCTCTCGAGCGCCTGGGTCACGGAGACGCGAACGTCATACGAACGCTGGTCGACGGTCAGCCGCGTGAACTGCAGCGACAGCTTCCCCTTGCGATCGGTTCGCGTCGCGGGCTCGACCGAGGCGACATAACCGACGAGCAGGGAACCGGCCGGGACAATCAGGTCATCCTCACGATACAGGTTGACCATCGTTGTCGCCTCGACCCGCTGCTCGACCTGCGCGGTGCCGGAGTTGAGCGGCGTCTGCAGCCGCACGTCGAGCTCGGTGTTGATCGGAATTACGCGTCCTCGAGACGGGCCACTGGTGCCGGGGCTCGTGCTGCTGTTGTAGTTGCGATCGTTGGTGCGCTGTACGAACCGATCGATCCGTTCACCGAGGTCGCGGGTCTCGCGATCGTCGATGCGCTCGCCCTTGCGGCTCTTGACCCGCAGATAGGCGACTTCGTCCTCGAGATTCCGGAGCTCCCGCTCGAGGCTCGAGCGATCGACGGCACTCAGTCCCGCGGCCCGATCCAGCGCGGCGTGAGCATCGGTCATGCGCTGTTCCAGACCCGACAGTTGCGCCGAGTCGCTCTGCGCCAGCGTGACCACTCCTGCCAGCAAGAGTGTCCCCACGAGTGTCCATACACGTGCCATCTCGTCCCCCTGCCTTCTCTACCCAGCAAGGCGTGTGCCCGATACCGACAAGGCCGCGCTGGCACGACGGTACGAATGCTGCAGTGAAGTCAGCTAACGCTGGGGGATTAGAGCTATGAGTGGACGATCGCCTCAACCGAACCGATGGGCTGGCTTGCGGCCGCTCGTCGTGCTCGCGCTGTGCACGACCGTCGTCAGCGCGCAGACGACTATCACGCCGCCGAAGAACAAGTATTCGCCCGCTGACGATGTGAAGCTGGGCGAGGAAGCGGCGGCCGAAGTGCGCCGCGAATATCCGATCATCAGGGACGAGCGCATCAGTTCGTACCTCGATGAGCTCGGGCAACGGCTGGTCGCGGTCGCGCCGTCCGAGCTCAATCGGCCGGAGTTCCGCTACTCGTTCACGCCGGTGAACCTGAAGGACATCAACGCGTTCGCGCTTCCGGGCGGGCCGATGTTCGTCAACCGCGGAATGTTCGACGCCGCGAGGACCGAGGGCGAGGTGGTCGGCGTCATGGCGCACGAGCTCTCGCACGTGCTGCTGCGCCACGGCACCGCGAATGCCACCAAGGCGGAGGGCTTTCAGCTCGGCGCACTGGCCGGCGCGATCGCCGGCGCGGTGATCGGCGGCGGCTGGGGCGAGGCGATCTCACAGGGCTCGCAGTTCGGGCTCGGCACGTGGCTGCTGAAGTACAGCCGCGAGTATGAGAAGCAGGCCGATCTACTCGGTGCACAACTCATGGCCCGCGCCGGATACGATCCGCGGGACCTGGCACACATGTTCGAGACCATTCAACGCCAGGGCAACGGCGCACCGCCGCAGTGGCTGAGCAGCCATCCTGACCCCGGAAACCGTACGCAGTACATCACGCAGGAAGCCAGCCAGCTTCAGATCTCCCGCCGGGCCGACGACAGCGGTTTCGAGAACGCCAAGAGCCGGTTCTCGTCGCTGCCGCCGGCGAAATCAATGGCCGATCTCTCGAGATCGGGAGGCGGGCGGAGCCGCGGCGAGGAATCTACGTCGGTCGGAACGGTCGGCGAGCCCGTACCTACGCCATCCTCGCAATACCGCGTCGTGGAGGGGGGCCGCTTGTTCCAGGCATCGGTACCCAACAACTGGACACCAGTTGCCTCGACCAACGCGGTCAAGTACGTGCCGGAGAACGGATATGGCGATTTCCGCGGGCAGACGGTGCTGACGCACGGCGTCGAGATGGGTGTCGCGCGAGCCTCGTCGCGTGACCTCGGCGAGGCCACGGATACCTTGATCCAATCGTTTCTGCAGGGCAATCCGGGAATGCGCGTGGCCGGTAATTCGACCACGGTCCGACTCTCGGGACGCACCGGCCTGGGGACGCCCCTCATCGGGCGGTCGGCGCTCGGCGGCGACGAGCGCGTCGGCGTGTACACGACGTTGCTCGCCGATGGAAACCTGTTCTATTACGCCACCGTCGTCCCGGACCGAGAGGCCCGGCGCTACGGACAGACGTTCGACCGCATCGGCCAGTCGATCCGGTTGAACGATCGCTAGTCGAGCAGATCCAGCGCTCGGACGAGACGCGCACGCGTCTCGTCCGGCACGTCGATGAACTTGACCGCGAAGCCGAAGCCGGGACGGCGATACAAGGTCTCGGCCTTCACCTCCACCCATTGCTCGCCCGGCAGGTGAATCTTCAGCATTACTACCACGCCGGGATCCTGCTCGTGCATCGCGTGGACGAAGCAGCCGCCGAGGCTGATGTCGTAGATCCGCACCGGCGTCTCGAGCATCCCGATGCGCCAGGCATCGAACGGACCGGGCACCCGTTCACTCGATCGCCGGTCGGCCGTCGCGACGCTCACGTTGATGCGCGCTTCAAGGGCGGGCTGTTCGTTCATCATCGCCGTCTTCCGGAGGGAATGCCGATGATGATACCGAACAGTCCTGTTTAGGTCAATAGTGTCTTATAAAGTTCTTTTAAATACGCTCTCTTCTGCCCGCAGTTGCTTATTTCTTCGTCGCCGTGAACGCTCCGCCGCTGGTCGCGTTGCCTTTGATCGTGTTCCCGGAGACGGTGCCCGTGAACTTCACGCCGCCCGCGCTGAACTCGATTTGATCGCCGCGCATGCGCGCATCGGAGATCGTCGCGCCGCCGAGCGTGCCAGAGAGCATCTGGAACTGCTGGGTCAGCGTCAGCACGCCCTGTGGCATCGACCACGTGCCCTGGACCTTTGCCGGAATGATCCAGAGGAGCGCCGTGCACCAGCTCGTACAGTTCTCGGTGACGTTCGCCTGCTCGTCGGCGACCCAGTCTTCCATCGTGAACGAGTTCGAGACGATCCGGGTCCCCGGCTTCAGCTCGAGCAACTTGGGCCGCAGCTTCATGTTGATCGACGGCAGCAGGAACATCGTGATCACTTGAGCCTTGGAGAGATCCGCCTCGAACAGATCGCCCTTCTCGAACGTCGCGCGATCGGTCACGCCGGCCGCGGTCGCGTTCTTACGCGACAGCTCCACCATGTCGGGGTTGAACTCGATCCCGAGCGCGCGTGCGCCGCGCTTCGCGGCGGTGATGACCGTGCGTCCGTCACCGGAGCCGAGATCCATCAGGAAGTCCTGCGGCGTGAGCTTGGCGAGATCGAGCATCTTGTCGACGAGCGCCTGCGGCGTGGGCACCCACACCACGTCCTTGCCCGCCTGGCCCACGGTAGGCTCGAACGGTTTGGTCTGCGTCTGCGCGGACGCCGAGGTGGCGGCCAGCAGATACGCGACGATCAACAACGTAGGGAGCGCCGGGTATCGCGTCATCGGGATTCTCCAGGTTCACTGCGGCTCTGCCGCGACCAGTTCGAGCGCACTGCCACTCGGCATGATAACTGTCGCCCGGCATAATAACCCCTCAGTTCACTTCAGTGGAGCATCGCTCAGGCTCGCTGACCCGACGGACTCGTCATGATCCCCGGGGAGTTCGAGCCGATGGCAGGTGCCACTCAAGCCAGCTGTGGGGTGAATCGACTGGCCTTGTAGATAAAATGCGTTCCGCGGAGAGCCTATGAATCGTCGTATTCAGACGCTGCCCGTCCTTCTGTTGTTGGGGTGCGCCTTCGCGGCTGCGCAGGACAAACCTGTACCGACCGCGGTGTGGGTGCCCAAACCGGCGGCACTGCCGGGCTACACGCCACCGCAGCGGCCATGGGTCAAACTCGCCGACCTCAAGGCCGCACACCGCACCGAGTCGAACTGGACCGAACGACTCGTCGACGATGGCCGGCTGACCGCGGAGTACGTGGCCGCGGCCCCGGGCTCGATCGTGTCGAAGCGGTTTCACCCCGACACGCGCGAGTGGTTTGGGGTGGTCGAAGGACAGGTGCGAGTCGAGATCGAGGGTCAGGCGCCAATCGTCGCGGCCCGCGGCTCGCTCGTGAACATTCCGCGCCTCACCATCTACTCGATCGAGACCGTCGGGACGACACCGAGCCTGCGTTTCGTCGTGAACGTCGCCCGTGCCAAGACCGCGTTCGTCGCCGACGGCGCAGCGCCGCCAGAACCGCCACCCGGCATGCAGTGGATGGAAGCGACAATCAATCGCACTCCGGGCCGCTACGACGAGTTCAACAAGCCGCACCTGAACATTCATGAGGAAGCGGCTCGGAACGCGAGCTACTCGGGCGGGCGCTTCATTCGCGACGACAAGTCGGAGATGCTCGTGCTCTACGGACACGAGAAGAACCTGCCGCCGCTCGATCCGTCGGACAAAGGACACTTCCACGCGGAGAGCGCGGAATTCTGGCTGGTGTTCGCCGGGAAGATTCGTTACGCGTTCGAAGGGCAGGAGCCGTTCATCGCGAGCGAAGGCGACGTCGTGTACGTGCCGGCGGGTACCTGGCACGCGACGAGATATACGGGGCCGGATCCGTCGTGCCGCCTGTCGATCACCGAGTATGTCGGGAACACGCTCGTGCTCCCGCGACGCACACCGTGAGCCGAGCTCAGTCTCGAATCGTGACGGCGATCTCGTTCGAGGCTTCGCTCCCGGCGCCTCCGCGCATCGCCCGGACTCGCAGGTAGTACGTTCCGGGCGGAGCCATCGCGGTGTATGAGGTCTGTGCCGGCAGCCGGAGCACGGCAAGGTCCGCGAGTCCCGGCTGACTGCCGGCCTCGATCAGGTAGCCGGTCGGCTCGGGCCCAGATGCTGGCGGCGACCAGTTCAGGGTGACTGAAGTTGGGTTCTGTGTGGAGCTCAAACCGACCGGCGGCATCGGCGCTCCGGGCCCACGCACGACGATTTCGCGTGACGGCGCCGACACGCCCGCAGCGTTGACGGCCCTTACCCGAACATAGAAGGTTCCCGGAGGCACATCGACGACGAGTCCGTTCGTCGCAGCCACAATGCTGGCGAGATCGGCGGCGCCAGGCCGGCTTCCCGCCTCGACGACGTACGAAGTCGCGTTGAGCGCCCAGTTCCACGAGAGCGTGAGCACGCTGCCCTGCCACGTCTCGCTCAGTGCCTCGGGGCTGCCAGGCGCCTCCATCGGCCCGACGTCGACCGCGACCTCGGACGACAGAGGACCAGCGCCAAACCGGTTCGCGGCCTGGACGCGCACGTAGTAACGGCCTCGAGCGAGGTCTCCGGTCACAGCGAGCTGATTGCCGACCGGAAACCCGCTGACGATGTTCGCGGTATTGGGCTGGGTCCCGACGTAGAGCAGGTAGTGCGTGGCCGGAACCAGACCCGAAGCGCTCCCCCATCGCAGTGCGACCCGCGACCCGATCGCCGAAGCGGTCAGCGCCGGCGGCTGCCCGGGAGGGCCGACGTCGAACGTGACCTCAATCGAGGGGTCCGACATCCCGCCAAAGTGATCGTAGGCGCGGACGGCGAAGTAGTAGGTCCCCGGGTCATTGAGATCCGGAATCCGCACCGACGTGACATTGCCGACGTCTGCGTTCCACTGATAGTCGCCGGAGCGGGTTCCGGCAAAGACGCGATAACCGATCGTGAGCGGGTCGGTGTTGGCATGCCACGACAGCGTGTAAATCTGCGCGGACGCGGGCACCGCCGGTAAGACGAACAGTGCGGCGGCGATCAGACGACGAGCGATGTGCCCCCAAATGACCTTGCCACGGCAGGAGCTGTCGAAAGCGAATCGGGAGGGGTTGTGCATCAGGAACACCAGCTCGAACGATCTGGTGTGCCCGGGGGGATCTTGCGTGGGCACCGCCGACCAAATGAATGTATCGGCGGTACCCGTTCGGAACTACACGGGGGTGTGATCTAAATCACCCCCGGCGATTATCGTTGAACGACAACCTCGTTGGAGGGACCGCTCGTGCCGCGATCGTTGAAGGCGCGGACGCGCACGTAATACACGCCCGGCGGCGCCGTCGTCGTGAAACTGGTGATGGTACCCACGCTCAGGCTCGCGAGGTCGTTCAGGCCCGGCGCACTCCCCGCTTCGATCACGTAGCCGCTCGGCGCGTAACCGCCCTGCGGCGCGGCCCACGACAGATTCACGTCGCCGCTGGAACCGTTTGACGCCAGCTGCGAAGGAGCGTCCGGCGTTCCCGGCGCGCGAACCTCGACGTCGTCGGATGCATCCGATTCGCCGACGTCGTTCAGCGCGCGAACCCGCACGTAGTAGGTGCCGGACGGAACGTCTGCCTGGAACGTCGTGGTGTTCCCCACGTTGAGGCTGCCGACATTGCTCGCACCCGGGGACGTACCGGCCTCGACGACATAGCTGGTCGCGACCTCGTCGACTCCGTCAGCGGCGGGCGCCGTCCACGAGAGCGTCGCCGTCGTGCCGGTCCAGTTCACCGCCAGGCTGCCCGGCGTTCGCAGCCTCTTGCCGACCGAGAATCGCACCTCATTGGAACTGGCAGACAGGCCGGCAGTGGTCGTGGCCCTGACGCGCGCGTAGTAGGTGCCCTTCCCGAGATCGCCGGCGACACTCAGGGCATCGCCGACGTCGTAGTTCTGCGCGATGTTCGACGCGCCCGACGCCGTGCCGACGTCGATGACGTACGACCTCGGCGCGGCGCCCGAGGCTGGCGGCCGCCAACTGAGCGTCACCCGCGTGCCGGCAACCGACGCCGCCATGTCGGTCGGAGTGCCCGACGATGCTGAGGTCGCCGTGACCGAAGCACTGGCCGTGGCCGTCTGGCCGGCGGCGTTCCTGGCGACGAGCGTGAAGGTGGTGTCACCCGTCACCGTGACGTTTGACGTTCCCGACAGGGGAACGCCGGCGCCGTTGATCGTGGCGGTGGTGGCGTTCGCGGTCTGCCACGTCACCGTCGCAACGTTGTTGGCGCCGAGTGTTGCGGTGATCTGCGCAGTCGGTGCCGTCGGCGCCGCTCCCGGCCTGACGATCGTCGTTGCGGTCGCGGTCTGGCCCGCGGCATTCGTCGCGACCAGCGTGAAGCTCGTCTCGACGTTTACCGTTATCGTCGCCGTCCCGGACAGCGCCGGAGCGGGGCCGCCGTTGATGGTGGCGGATATCGCATTGGTGGTCTGCCACGTCAGGGTGGCCAGGTTGTTGGCGCCCAATGTCGAGGAGATCTGAGCAGTCGGGGCCGACGGCGATGACGATGGCGACACGCTGGCACTCGCCGTCGCCGTCTGGCCCGCGGCATTGCGCGCGACCAGCGTGAACGTCGTCGGACTCGTGACCGTCGTCGTTGTCGAACCCGATAACGCGACGCCGGTGCCGTTGATGGTGGCGGAGGTGGCGTTGGCGGTCTGCCACGTCACCGTCGCCACGTTGTTGGCGCCGAGCGTGGCGGTGATCTGGGCAGTCGGCAGAGTCGACGTCGAGCGCAGATCGATGGCTGTTTCGTTGGAGGCCGGCCCGTAGTCGTACTGCGCGTTGTAAGCGCGTACGACGAAGTAGAAAACGTTGCCCGGCGACAGGTTGACCGGTGCGCTGACCTGGTTACCCGCGTCGATGCTCCACTGATAACTTCCCGACGCCGTGCCGTAATACAGCCGGTACCCCGCCGTATAGGAATCGGCGTTGCGGTCCCACGAAGCCGTCACCGTTTGCGCCGACGCAGTCGCCGCCGCACAGACCAGAAGTAGCAGTGCCGCCGCCAGCGCGGTCGACACCTTCGAACGGAACAAAGAAATCCCCACGGTAGTCACCCATGGCCCGCGTTCAAATGGGCCGCCTTACGTCAAAAACTGCGCTGCACTTAGGGGGTTCTGCGCGAGCGCCTGGGTGGACGCGGGGGAACGTCCGTGCACGAAATCACCGACGGCGTCCGCCGGAAGTCGGTGAGGGGGGCTACCTGATGGCCGTGGGGGGCGCCTCCGGGGCGATTGCCCCAGACGAATTTGGCGCGTTTAACCGGTGTTGACTTCGGGAGGCTGCGGCGCATCAGTCCGGATCGGAACCGGCGCCCGCTGTGCTAGAACCGGGCCAATTTCCTGGCTGAGCTTTCGAGGGCGCTCGTGTCGCTTGGGGGGTCTTGGAGCCCTATTCGTCGCGGGCGGCCAACCTGAGCAGTAATTACACGGCGTGTAGGTCTTACCAGCGAAGAACGACAGTGAGGGCGGGTGGGAAACCCGCCCTCACCGAATCCCGTGCGCTTACGGCCTGATCACGACTTCGTTCGAGGGAAGACTGTTGCCCCTCTCGTTGTAGCCCCGCACCCGCACGTAATACACGCCCGGAGGCGCGGTGGTCGTGAAGCGGGTCACGTTGCCCACCCGCAGGCTCGCCAGGTCGGCGAGACCCGGAGCGCTGCCTGCTTCGATCACGTACCCGGCCGCCGCGTAGCCACCCGCGGACGCGGTCCATCGCAGATCGACGCGCCCGCCCGACCCGACCGAGATCAGCGCAGTCGGCGCCTGTGGCGTGCCCGGGGCGCGAATCTCGAGCTCCTCAGAGGGATCGGATTCACCCTGCGAGTTCTGCGCCTTCACCCGCACGAAGTAGTTGCCCGACGAAACCTCGGTTCGGAACGTCGTCGTGTTCCCGACATTGACGGTCGCGACATTCCTCGCACCCGGAGCCGTGCCCGCTTCGAGCACGTAGTTGGTCGGCTCTTCGTCGACTCCGTCGGCGGCCGAGGCCGTCCAGGACAGCGTGGCAGTCGTCCCCGTCCACGACACCCTGAAACCGGTCGGCGTCCGCAGCTTCTTGCCGATCGAGAATCGCACCTCGTTCGAGAAGAGCGACACGCCCGAGCCATTGGCTGCTCTCACGCGCGCGTAGTAGGTGCCGCGCGGCAGGTCGCCGTAGACGCCGAGAACGTTGCCGACGTTGTAACTGGCGGCGACATCCGACGTGCCCGACGCCGTGCCGACGTCGAGGAGGTAGTTGCTCGGCGAGCTGCCACCGGTCGGCGCTTGCCAGCCGAGGGTCGCGCGCGAACCGGACACCGACGCGGCCATGCTGGAGGGCGCCCCAGGCGCGGTCTGCGTGGGCACCGTGACCGTGGCGCTGGCGCTCGCAGTGCGACCATCAGCCGCGGTCCCGACCAGCGTGAAGGTCGTCGTCGCACTCACGGCGACGCTCGACGAACCGGAGAGCGCCACCGGGGTGCCATTGATCGCTGCCGACGCGGCGTTGGCCGTCTGCCAACTCACCAGCGCGGTGTTGTTCGCCTGCAGGGTGGCGGTGATCTGCGCAGTCGGCGCCGGTGCGGCGGTCGGCGTGACCGTGGCGCTGGCGGTGGCCGTCTGGCCCGCGGCGTTGCGCGAAACCAGCGTGAAGGTCGTAGGCGCCGTCACGGGCGTGGTGGTGCTGCCCGACAATCCGACCGCGGTGCCATTAATGGTGGCGGAGGTCGCGTTGGTCGTCTGCCACGTCACCGTCGCGACATTGTTGGCGCCCAGGGTCGCCGTGATCTGCGCGGTTGGTGCCCCCCCCGGTGTGACGACCGTCACCGCCGTCGCGGTCTGGCCCGCGGCATTCGCCGCGACCAGCGTGAAGCTGGTCTGCACGTTCACCGTTATCGTCGCCGTCCCAGACAGCGCCGGGGCGGGGCCGCCGTTGATGGTGGCGGATACCGCATTGGTGGTCTGCCACGTCAGGGTGGCCAGGTTGTTGGCGCCGAGCGTGGAGGTGATCTGTGCAGTTGGTACCGGACCGGGCGTCACCGTGGCGCTGGCCGTCGCGGTCTGTCCGGTGGCATTGCGTGCAGTCAGCGTGAACGTCGTCTGGCCGGCGACCGTGACAGTCGTCGAGCCGGACAACGCCACCGCGGTGCCGTTGATTGACGCGGATGTCGCGTTGCCGGTCTGCCACGTCACCGTCGCAACGTTGTTCGCGCCAAGGGTGGCGGTTATCTGAGCGGTCGGGGGGCGAAGATCGAGCATCGCTTCGGAGGACGCCGGACCGTATTCCGTGAGCGAGTTGTAGGCGCGAACAGCAAAGTAATACATGCTGCCCGGGGACACGTTGATCGGAGCGCTCAACTGGCTGCCCGCGTCGACGCTCCACTGATAGGAGCCCGACGAGGTGCCGTAGTAGACGCGGTAGCCCGCGGTGTACGTGTCCGAGTTCGGGTCCCACGAGGCGGTGACAGTGGTTTGCGCCTGCGCGGACGCCACACTCAGAACCAGCAGCGTCAGGCCTGCCATCAACACGGCAGGCACGGTCGAACGAAACGAAATACTACGCACAGCAGTCACCCAAGGCCCTGCGCTGGACAGAGCCGCGAAGCACGATGTGTTGTCAGTTACGCCCCACAGTGGGCGACCAGAGGCAGGTGGACCTGGGGGAACATCCGGGCGCGAATCGATGCGATGCAGCGGCCTCATTCAGGCGAGGCGGGCTGAAAAAAACAGGCCAGCCCGGCCACGGATGTCACGGCGTCACGCGCTGGCCCTGAAGTGCACGGGCCTTCGCCGCCTCTCGGCCCGAGGCAGAACTTGGGCAGATCGCGTTTTTGTGCTGCAGCAGCACAGATTTGGTGCTGGCCTGTGAAGGCCTTGGAGGCCGCGCGCACCCGTATCGGGCGGTGTCAGCGTGACGTACCATGGCCGCGATATGGTCAGTGCGGACCCGCATTCCGAGCCGGTCGGCGGCATCGATCGGCTCGATCCACGACTCGATCGGCTCATCGCCTCCGACGCGGTCGTCGAGAGGATTGCCGAGGGGCTCTCCTGGGCCGAGGGGCCGCTGTGGGACGCGAGTACCGGGTCGCTGCTGTTCTCCGACGTACCGCGCAATGCGATCTACCGGTGGCGGCCCGGCGAGGGCGTCACGCTGGCGATTCCTCGGAGCGGCTACACGGGCGAAGCGCCGTTCAGCGGACCGGAGCCGGGATCCAACGGGCTCACCTTCGATCGCGATGGACGGCTGGTGCTCTGTCAGCACGGCAATCGCCGGATCGTGCGGCGCGAGCCGGACGGCCGTTTCACCGTGCTGGCCGATCGCTTCGAAGGCCGTCGCCTGAACAGCCCCAACGATCTCGTGCATCACCCCAACGGCGATCTGTACTTCACCGACCCAATCTTCGGGCTCCCGCGCGGATTCGACGATCCCGAACGAGATCTGGATTTCCAGGGCGTGTTCCGCGTTGGATCGGACGGCTCGGTGCAGGCGGTCGTGCGCGATCTTCCGGCACCGAACGGCCTCGCCTTCTCGCCTGACGGGCGCACGCTCTACGTCGCGAACTCGGAGCGCAGCCGCCCGGTGTGGATGGCATACGACGTCGGCTCGGACGGTGCGGTCTCCGGCGGACGTCAGTTCGCCGAAGCGTCAGCCTGGATTCAGCCGAACGAGAACGTGCCCGACGGAATGAAGGTGGACCGCGATGGCAACGTGTTCGCCACCGGGCCAGGCGGCGTGCACGTGTTCGCGCCAGATGGAACACGCCTCGGCCGCATCGTCGTCGGCGTGCCGCTCGGCAACGTCGCGTGGGGAGCTGACGGCACGCTCTTCATTGCCGCCAACCATTGGCTGGTCCGGGTGCGGACGCTGACCGGCGCGTAGCGAGCGGTGGCATCATGGAGGCCAGGACTCCCTCCGTGGTGCCTTTCTCGGTGCTCGATCTCTCGCCCGTCGTCAAGGGCAGCACGCCAGCGCAGGCGTTCCGGAATACGCTCGACCTCGCACGGCACGTCGAACGCCTCGGGTTCAACCGCTACTGGATGGCCGAGCACCACAACATGCCGGGCATTGCGAGCTCGGCCACGGCGGTCCTCATCGGCCACGTTGCCGCCGGCACCAGCCGCATCCGCGTCGGCTCGGGCGGCATCATGCTGCCGAACCACCCGCCGCTCATCGTTGCCGAGCAGTTCGGCACACTCGAGAGCCTGTATCCGGGACGCATCGATCTCGGCCTCGGCCGAGCGCCGGGCACCGACGCGATCACGACCCGAGCGTTGCGACGAGACCCGTTCGCTGGGGCGGAACAGTTCCCGGACGATCTGCAGGAGCTGCTCGGCTATTTCGCGCCGACGTTGGCCGGGCAGCGGGTGCGGGCGGTACCCGGCGCCGGGCTCGAAGTACCGGTGTGGCTGCTCGGTTCGAGCATGTACAGCGCGGAGCTCGCCGCGCGCATGGGGCTGCCGTTCGCATTCGCCTCGCACTTCGCGCCCGACTACCTGCTGGCGGCGCTGGACGCGTACCGCCGCTACTTCCAGCCCTCGGCACGCCTCGAGCAGCCGCACGCCATGGCAGCGATCAACGTCGTGGCGGCGGCCACCGACGAGGAGGCGCGGCGGCTGTTCTCGTCGGTGCAGCAGCAGTTCATCAACCTGCGCCACGGCGTGCCCGGCCGGCTGCAGGATCCGGCGGAGATCGACACGTCGCTCTGGACCACCGAGGATCACCAGGCGGTCGCACACGTGCTGCACTACGCGGTCGTGGGCGGACCCGAAGCCGTCCGAGCCGGCCTCGAGCGGTTCCTCCAGCTCACCGGCGTGAACGAGGTCATGGTGACCGCCCACGTCTTCGACCACGAAGCGCGGAAGCGCTCGTTCGAGATCGTGGCGGACGTCCGCGCCCTCACAGCCGCGGCCTAAGCAGAAGGCAGAAGGCAGAAGGCCGAAGGCAAGGCAGAAGGCAGAAGGCAAAAGGCAGAAAGAACCTGTCGCACCAGCCGCAACTGCCTGTCGCACCAGCCGCACCCGTCGCACCCGTCGCACCTGGGTGGCATCCATGTAGATAGATTTGTTGCTTTGTGGTATAGGCTTGGGCGTCGGATCCTTCGCTCATGCCCGTTCCCACCCTTGCCGTCCTCGCGCCCCGGCCACTCCGCGTGCATCGGCCATCGCTCAACGTCGAAGGACAGCTGCTCGACGATGTGGTGCTCGGCGGGTGGGCGTACGGGCCGGAGCTCGGGACGGCGCCGGTTGCAGTGATCGTCGGCGGAATCACCGCCTCGCCGTTTCCATTTGGCGACGGCCGTCCGGCGGAGGAAGGCGGCGTAGACCCGTGGTGGCCGTCGCTGGCGGGCGCCGGGCTCATCGATCCCGCGACCACGACGGTGCTCTGTCCGTGCTGGCCGGGCAACGGCTCGACCTGGGGCGGCTTCGACAACCCTGAGGCTACGACGACGATCTCTGTCCTCGGGCTCGCCGATCTGGTTGCCACCTGGCTGGAAGGCAGCGGATGCACGACGCCGGTGACGTTCGTTGGCGCGAGCCTCGGCGGCATGGTCGGCGTCGCGTTCGCGGTGCGCCATTCGTCGCGCTGCCGGCGCCTCGTCACGATCTCGGCGGGTCTGCGGCCCGACGGCTGGGGTACGGCGACACGCCACCTGCAGCGGGAGCTGGTGCGTGACGGCTGGCGCAATGGCGACATCGCGACCGGGATGAGCCGAGCCCGGCAGCTCGGCATGCTCACCTATCGCGGCCGCGTCGAGCTGGATGTGCGCTTCGGCCGTCTCGTGCCAGGACTCGAGCGCCCGCCCGTCGCCGAGTATCTCGACCATCACGGCCGCCGCTTCGCGGAACAGTTCCCGATGCGAACGTTCCTGCTCCTCAGCGAGGCCATCGATCGCGGGTCGATCGGCGAGTCGCCGGCCGCACTCCGCGCGGCGCTGGAGCAGGTCACCGCCGACACGATCATCGTCGGCGTCCCCGGCGACATGCTCTTTCCGTGGGCGCTCCAGGAAGAACTGCATCGGGAATTGCAGGCCGCCGGCGCGCAGTCCTCGCTCTGGAAGCTCGATTCCGATTTCGGCCACGACGCGTTCCTCGCGGACCAGGAGCGGCTCGCGGATTTGCTGCGCGGGGCTCATGCATTCGGCGGCGACACGCTTCCCGCAACGCGTGCCCGCTTTTCCGGTGTCGGCGAGCAGCCGGTCCGCGACATTCGAATCGGCCTGATCGGGTGCGGCACGGTCGGGCGCGGACTGCTCGAGATGATCGTCCGTGAGCAGGGGCCGGTGCGCGAGCGTTACGGCGTTCGCTTCCAGGTCACGCGGATTGCCGTGCGCGACGTGTCGAAGGATCGCGGCCCGCTGGCTCAGGGCATTCCAATCGGTAGCGACGCGCTGGCTCTGGTCTCGGACCCGGAGGTGGACGTCGTCGTCGAAGTCGCTGGTGGTGCCGCGGTCGAGCCCGCGTTGCGCGCGGCGCTTGCGGCCGGCAAACCGGTGGTCACCGCGAACACAGTGCTTCTCGCCGACCGGCTCGACGAGCTGGCCGTCCTGGCGCAGCGGACCGCCACGCCGCTTTACTGCGAAGCGGCAGCTGCGGCCGCGCTTCCGATCCTGCGCCACCTGAGTCATCGTGCCGACGAAGTGCATAGCTTCGCGGGGATCCTCAACGGCACGTGCAACTTCGTGATGACGCGGATGGAACAGGAAGAGTTGCCGGTCGAGGCCGCGGTCGCCGAGGCACAGGCTCTCGGGTTCGCCGAGGCGGACCCGCGCGCCGATCTCGAAGGCGACGACGCCGCCGCCAAGCTGTCGATTCTCACCTATCGCGCTTTCGGCGCCTGGATGCGGCCAGGTGAGTTCGGCGTGCGCGGCATCACCGGGCTCGGCCCGCACGACTGCGATCTGGCCGAGACGCTCGGCTGCCGTATCCGGCTCATTGCCCGCGCCGCTCGCGTCGAAGGCGCGCTCGACGTCGCGGTCGAACCGCTCCTGCTGCCGGCATGGCACCTGCTGGCATCGGTCGAAGAGGAATACAACGCGGTGTACCTGAAGTGCGCTGCGTCTGGCGACCTCAGTCTCTTCGGCAAGGGCTCCGGCGCGCTGCCGACGGCGACGGCGGTGCTCGGCGACCTGATCGATCTCGCGCAGGACAACTCCGTCCGCTGGCCGGCGCCGCAGCAGCTACCGCTGGCCGACCCCGGTTCCGGCCGCCTCACCCGCCGTCACTACCTGCGCGTCACGGGCGAAGCGCATCCCGGCCTCGATCGGAGGGTTGAGAGCCTGGTCCGCCGCGCCGGCCTGGTGGTTCAGAATCGCGCCACCCGCGCCGAAGATGCCCGCGTCCATCTGGGATTCACGATCTCGGCCAGCACCGATACGGCGGTCGCGCAGGTCTGCGATGCAGTCGCGCGGCTGGCGCGGGTGGACGACTGCCTGTGGCTCGGGGTGCTGGAATGAGCGGCGTCGGAGCCTGGCTCGACCCACGGCAGTGCCCGCCGGAGCGCCCGTCGCTCGACGCGATGGGCAGCGCCACTCGCGATCTCCATAACGCTCTGGACGCGCATGCCCGCCGTTCGGGAACACCCTACTTGCACCCCTCGGATCCGACCGTGCAACTCGATGTGTTCGGATCGTCACAGGTCATCGCCTGGCAGGAGGGGAAGGCGGCCAGCGTGTTGCTCGGCGAGGATTGCTGGTCGGCGCTCCCACAGCTCTACGCGCGATACGGTACCGGCCCAACGGCTGATCTGCTGGCTCGATTGCGCTCGCTCGAAAACGCGCGCGGGGCACTCGCGTGCGATTCGGGCATGCAAGCCACGGCGCTGGTGTTCGACGTGCTGATGACGCGCGATCGTCACGTCGTGCTGATGCGGCAGGTCTACAACAAAACTCGCACCTACCTCGAGTTGCTGGCCGGCCGCGTCGGCGGCAGCGTGACGATCGTGGACGACGGCGACTGGTCCGCGCTCGAGGAGGCGATCCGTCCGGAGACCGCGTTGGTCTTCGCGGAGACCTTCACGAACCCGCTGGTGAGGGCGCAGGACATCACCAGGCTTTGCTCGACGGTCGCTGAGGCGCGTCGCGGTGCACCGGACCTGCGGCTGATTGTCGATTCGACGATCGCGACACCGTGGGCGTTCAGCCGGCCGCTCCTCGACCAGGGCGTGGACGTCGTGATCGGCAGCGGTACGAAAGCGCTCGGCGGTACCGACCGGGACCTCTGGGGATACATCGCCACCAACGACCTCGGGCTTGGCAATGGGGTGATGGATCTGCTCGCGATGCGCGGCGGCATCCTCGACTGGCGGCGCGCAACCGCGATCCTCGAGAGCTGGGACCGCGCCAGCGATGCGCACGCCCGGCGTTCGGCCGCTGCCTCGCGCGTGGCCGCATTTCTCGCCGCGCACCCGCGGGTGTCGGACGTGTTTCACCCGTCGCTGCCCTCGCACCCGGACGCGGCGATCATCCGCGATCAATACCTGCGACACGGATCGCTGCTGTCGTTCCGGGTGGCTGGCGCCGACGAAGCGCAGACCCGGCACATCGCCGACGTCCTCGCGACCACCGTCATCGTCCGCTACGCATTGTCGTTCGATGGGCTGGCAACGAAGGTGAACCACCACCAGACTGTGTCCGAGTACTTCACGGCGCCGGCGCAACTCAAGCGCAACGGATTCGATCGGCTGATTCGCCTCGGCGTGGGTCTCGAAGACGCCGACGATCTGATCGCGGCGCTGAACTGGACGCTGCACTACGCCGATACGATCTCGCGGGACGAAGTCGCGGTCTGGCAGCAGCAGCGAGTTGCCTCGCTCGGCGTCACGTGAAACCACGAAGGCACGAAGAATGCGAAGGACGCACGAAGGCAGTCTTGGGTTGTCACGCGTGCACGGTGGCGTCGATAGACTGAAGAGTTTGCTGAAATAGCAGAAGGCTCGTGTGACAACCGGATGATTGGCTTCGCGCCGACCTTCGTGCTCTTCGCGCCTTCGTGGTGTCTTTGACAGGAGTACAGCGTGACAGCGGCGACAGCTCGAAAGCAGGCACTGGAAATCTGGAAGTTTGGCGGCGCCTCGCTCGCCGACGGCGACGCGATTACTCGCGCCGCGGCTCGCATCGCCGCGCATGGCGGGCCGCTGGTCGTCGTTGCCTCGGCGCTGGGCGGCATGACCGATCTGCTGATCGCCGCCGCCGGGCATGCGGTCGATGGCCGGATGGTCGAGGCCGAGCGCGCCGCCGAGATGTTCCAGTCGCAACACCACGCCGCGGCCATTAGCGCGGTGAAGGATCGGGCGGCGCTCGCCGACGTGATTGCCGAGATCGATCGCTCGACGACCGAGTTCCGCGAGCTGTGTCGGGCGGTGAGCGTGCTGCGGCATCTCGAGGCACGCACGCGTGACGCAATGGTGTGCAGGGGTGAGCAGCTCTCTGCACGACTCCTGGCTGCAGCGATCGGATCGTCGCGATTCGTCGATGCCCTCGACGTCGTCCGCACCGACGACGACCATGGCGGCGCCGCACCCTTGATTCCCGAGACTGGCGTGCTCGCGAAGGAGCTGATCAAGCCGCTCCTGTCGCGCGGCGTCGTCCCGGTCGTGACCGGCTACATCGGACGGGCCCGCGACGGCAGCATCACGACGCTGGGGCGCGGCGGATCCGATCTGACGGCGACACTCCTCAGCCGCGTGCTGGGGGCGCGCCGGGTGGTGCTGTGGAAAGACGTGCCAGGTATTCTGACCGCGGATCCGCGGCTGGTCCCCGACGCGCGGCTCATTCCCGAACTACACCACCAGGAGGCCGCAGAGGTCGCGCATTACGGCGCAAAGGTCCTGCACCCGCGCGCCCTGATTCCGATTTCCGGCACGCGCATCGCGCTGCACGTCCGCTCGTTCATCAACCCCGACATCCCCGGGACCGAGGTCACGGCTCGACATGTCGAACCCGGGTTCCCGGTGAAGGCGCTCGCCATCCTGCCGGGACAGGCGGTAGTGACCGTCGCCGGCAAGGGCATGGTCGGCGTGCACGGCATCGCCGCGCGCACGTTTGCCGCCGTCGACGGCGAACGGCTGTCGGTCTCAACCATCTTCCAGGGCTCGTCGGAGAGCTCGATCGGGTTCACGGTGGCCGAGAGCGAGGCCGACCGCGCCGTCGCCAGCGTGAGCAAGGCGTTTCGTCACGAGATCGAAACCGGGCTCATCGACGGTGTCTCCGCGCGCAAGGGTATGGCGGTGATTGCGGTGGTCGGCGAGGGCATGGCCGGGACGCCCGGCATCGCTGCCCGCGTGTTCTCGGCGCTCGAGGCTGGCGGTCTCAACGTCGTCGCAATCGCGCAGGGCTCGTCGGAACGGAACATCTCGTTCGTCGTCGTGGCGAAGGAAGCACCCGACGCGGCCAGACGCGTTCACGCAGCCTTCCAGCTGTCGAAGATCGGCGGCGGCCGCGCCCGTGCCGCGCATCAGACAGACGTCGTGCTGCTTGGCTTCGGCAGGGTGGGACGCGCCCTCGCCGACCAGGTTGCCGCGCTCGACACCAGGCGCCAGGTGCGAATGGTGGGCCTCCTGGATCGTTCCGGCTTCGTCTTCGACGCGTCGGGGCTGTCGCGCGCGCGGCTGCTGCGCCTCGCCAAACAGAAGGATGCCGGGCGCCTGCTCGCGGACCTGGGCGGCACTCGGGCTGGCGCCGAAGCGGCGCTCGCCTGGATGGCCGAGCACGCGGTGTCCCGGCCCGTCGTCGTGGACGTCACCGGCGAGGAGACCGGTGACCTTCTGCTGCTGGCGGCCCGGGCCGGCTTTCATGTCGTGCTCGCGAACAAGAAGCCGCTGGCCGGTCCCTCCGAGAGTTACTCGAAACTGTTCGAAGCGGCCCGGACCACGGGCCGGAACGTGCGCTTCGAGGCCACCGTGGGCGCGGGCCTGCCGATCATCGATACGTTCAACAAACTGGAAGAAACCGGCGATCGCGTCAGGCGAATCGACGGCTGCGTGAGCGGTACGTTGATGTTCGTGCTGTCGGAGATCTCGGCAGGCCGCCCGTTCTCGGCCGCGGTGCGCGAAGCGGTCGAGCGCGGTTACGCCGAGCCCGATCCACGCGAGGACCTCTCGGGCCAGGACGCCGGTCGCAAGGGCCTCATCCTCGCGCGAATGATGGGCTACCACGGACCCGCCGCGGCTCCGGACGATCTGGTCCCGCCGAAGTTGCGGAAGCTGCCGCTCGCGGCGTTCATGGACTGCCTGCCGACGCTCGACGATGAATGGCGGACGAAGGTGGAGACGGAGAACGCGCGCGGGCGGGTGCTTCGGTACGTGGTCAGCGCCACTCCCAGGACGGTTTCCGCGCGCCTCGTGGCTGTGCCGATCGAGAGCCCGATGGGCGCGGCAACGGGTACGCGCAACATCATCAGCTTCACCTCGGATCGCTACCGGAACGAGCCCCTGGTGATAAGCGGCCCCGGCGCCGGCCCCGCGGTCACCGCGGCCGGGATCCTGAACGACATCTGCGCCTTGTCGGCGCGGTGAGACGCCTCATCGTGCCAGCCGCTGCACCTGTTCGAGGTTGCGGCGCGCGTTGACGTGGGCGGGGTCGAGGCGAAGGGCCGTGTTCCACTCCGCGATCGCTTCCTGAAGACGGCCCGACTGCGCCAGCGCGATGCCGCGGTTGTTGTGCGGGTTGGCCGCGTCGGGATCGAGGGCGATGGCGACCTCGATGGTGCGAAGCGCGTCAGGCAGCCGGCGGGCGCCAATCATCGCGCTGCCAAGGTTCGAATATGCATCCGCGTTGTCAGGATCGGCCTGAATGGCCCGCTCGAGCGTCCGAATCGCCTGGGCACCCTGACCGTGCCGATCGAGCAGGACGCCAAGATTGTTGAGCGCGCGAGAGTGAAAGGGATCGATTGCCAGAGCCTTTTCGTAATGTGCCCTGGCCTCATCCGAACGCCCGAGCCGATCGACGACTGTGCCGAGGTTGTACTCGGCGGCCGCGTCGCGCACCCGCGCGGCGCGCCGCAGAACTGCCTCCGCCTCCTCGAGCCGGCCCAGGTCCGCGAGGCAGCGGCCCTGCTCGACCAGGGTGTGGTGATCCCCCGGCACGAGCTGCTCGTGCTGCCGCAGGACGTCGAGAGCCTCGGTCGCTCGGTTCGTCGCCTGGAGCATCGCCGCGAGCTCCATCAGCACGTTCGGGTCTCGCGGATTGAGTTCGGCGGCACGGCGGATGAGGAACTCCCGCCACTCGCGATCGCCGCCGCGCGCGGCGACTGCCGCGTGCTTGAGGAGCAGGTCGCGCATCGCTGACATCGCCACGATTGCATCGATTTCGGGATCGTTGGGCGGCACGTAGGCGCGGCTCGACGCCGGCGGCGCCGCGGCATTGGCATCGAGGCTGGCTCGCAGCGATCGCGCCGGGCCGAACGTCGGCTGCGAAGCGAGAATCGCGTCGATCATCTCGGCCGCCTGCGACGTTTGCCGCCGATCCAGGGCAATGCGGGCCAGGCCGAGCTGCGCGTAGGCACTCAGCGGGAGGACGCGCCGGGACGAGACGCCTCCCGGGCGAAACGGGTCGGCGGGCGGCATGTCCGCAGCGCGCCGATACGCGGCCTCGGCGTCATCGAGCCGTCCCTGCTTGAACGCAATCTCGGCGAAGCGGAACCACGCCAGCCCCGGCGCCCCGTTTCTGTCGATCGCCGATTGAAGGGCCGTGCGCGCGTCGTCGAGGCGGCTGCGTTCCTCGAGCAGCACCGCGCGGAGGTAGGGCCATCGCCAGGACGCGCCATCGATCTGTTCGGCCCTGGCGTAGGCGGCGATGGCGTCGTCGCTGAACAGGCTGGCGTGGAGCGCGCGGCCAAGCTCGCCGGCGGCGTCGCCCGACCCGGGAGAGCCCTGGGCCCGGGCAGCAGCAGCTCGCAGCTGCGCGCGGGCCGGCTCCGGCAAGGCCGCGAGATCGCCAGGCAGGGGCAACGCCGTGCCGGCTTTCGCGCGATGGGCCAGGCGATCCGCGCCGATCCACGCCGCCGCGATTACGAGAATCGCGACGACGATCGGCACCGCTGGAGGTTGCCAGTTCGAGAGCCGCAAGTTCCCGCTCTCACTACGGGCCGGCGAGAGTGCGGGACTCGCGGGCGCGGCTCCGGCGCGGCGACGCTTGGCGGGCGGCACCCTCGAATTCTACGGTGTCACACGCGACACCTTGCTGATCCGGATCGGCGGCGTCAGCTTCTGCGCCTCGGTGTTGCTGGTGCGATCCGCCGAGGACGGCGCCTGCTGGATCCGGCGGACCACGTCCATCCCGGATACCACGCGGCCGAACGCAGCAAAGCCCTGGCCGTCCGGATTGCGTGCGCCGCCGAAATCGAGCGACGGCTGATCGTTGATGCAGATGAACCAGCCTGACGTTGCCGAGTCCGGCGCGCCACGGGCCATCGACACCGCGCCGTCCTTGTGCGCGAGGCCGGTGGCCGAGGTGCGCTCCAGCGGAATCGCCGCAAACCCCTGCTTGGCGCGATCGGGATTGACGCCGGCCTGGATCACCTCGATCTTCACAGTGCTTTCCGGCTGGTTGTCCGGCTTCACCGTGCGATGGAACATCCCCCCATCGTAGTGACCGGCGTCGACATAGCGCAGGAAGTTCGCGGTGGTGCCCGGCGCCCGCTTCGGATCGAGCTCGAGGACGATGTCCCCGAGCTCGGTCTGGACGCGAACGCGAACGGCGCCGCCAGCCGTGGTCTGCCCGCGAACGGGGGCCGTGGAAACCGCTCCAACAGCGGCAGCGCCGGCGACCATTCCGACGAACCGCCGCCGTGTTACGTGCTCACTCGTCATGGACGACTCCCGTCGGCCGCCTTCGCTCGGACGACACCTCGCGAGCTTCGGCGCGCCAGGCACCTGCCGCACCTGTCGCACCGCGCCCGTCGCACCGCACGTGGCGCACCCGTCGCACCTGCCGCACCCGTCGCACTCAGAAGCGATACGTGGCCGCGAACTGGAATTGTCTGCCCGGCCAGACGGCGCTACCTCCTGTGTGCTGGCCGAAGTTCGCCGCCGTCACGACGTTCACGTAGCCATCGGCGATGATGTTCCAGTTGTTGAACGCGTTGAAGATGTCGGCCCTGAACTCGATGCGATCCTGGCCGACCCTGAAAATACGCGCGAGGGTGAAGTCGGTGAAGTTGATGTGATCGCCGCGCTCGGTGTTGCGCGCGCCGGGTCTGGCGGCCTGGCAGCCGCGGGTGCTGCACTGCGTCAGCTGCGTGCCGGTCGGGTCGCCGGCGTAGCGCAGCGAGTACGGCGTCCCGCTCATCGAGCGCGACACGCCGCTCAGCCGCCAGTCGCGAGTGATGACGTTCTCGCCGCCCGGGACGTTCCAGGTAAAGCTGGCGACGAAGTTGTGCGGGGTGTCGGCTCCAGTGCGGCCTCGATCGAGCTCGGGATCGTTGCTGTCCTCCGGAGCGAACCAGTGGTTCAACCGATCTTCAGCCTTCGAGTAGGTGTAGGACACCGACAGCGTCAGCGGCTGGGTGCGGTGCGTTCCAGAGAAGCGAACGCCCTGATACCAGAAGCGACCCTCGTTGGTGAGGATCTCGACGCGCCGGAAGCCGTTCGGCACCGGCAGCGTCGGCCGCGTCTCGTCGGCCTGCGCCACGGTCCGCACGGTCGCACCGTTCGCGGCGTTCAGAACCTCTTTGGGCACCGATGCCGGAGCGTTCTCGTCGAGGAAGCCGTGCTTCTGGCCGCGGTTGATGTTGGCATCGATCGCCACGCTGGTGCGGGCGCCGAGCTGCCGCTGGATGCCGAACGACGCCGTCCAGGCGCGCTCATTCTCGAGGGTTGGCGAAATCTCCTGGATCGACCGGATCGGCAGCACCGTGTCCGCCGGCAGTGACGGAATCGCGTTCGGGTAGGTCGGGAACAGCGGGCTGGTCGGCGTCAGGTTCAGCGTCACCAGGCCGTTCCGGCCGCCGACGCCGCCCTTGACGATCGTGAAGATCGGGTGCTGCTGCGTGAACCAGCCGGTGCCGCCGCGGATCGCCCACTTCTGCTCGCCGGTCGGGTCCCACGCGAACCCGAGCCGCGGATCGAAGTTGTCCTTGTCGGCCGGGGCCGGGTAGTCGGGCACGTTCTTGATGAACTCGATGTCGTAGCGCGCGCCGAGGTTCAGCGTCAGGTTGTTTCTGATGCGCCAGTCGTCCTGGATGAAGCTGGTGACGACGTAGGCCTTCGGGTACATCAGGCGGGCTTCGGGAACGAGCGCGAATGCCTGGTCGTACTGGAAGGGCGTCGGCGCAACGCTCGGCGAGCCCGCAAACCGGTAGACGCCGTTCTGCAGCGGCGCGAACAGCTGCGTGGTCACGTCATAGGTGAGCGAGCCGCCGGTCTTGATCGTGTGGGCGCCCATCCACAACGACACGGTGTCGGCGACGTCGTAAGTGTTCTCTGGAATCACGCCCCACGTGCCCTGGTCGTAGCAACCGCTGGTCGAGTAGGCGGTGCGCACGATCGCTACGCCCTCGCACTTGGCCTGGCGCGAATCGGTATAACGCGAGAACTGGCCGCGCACCTCGTTCAGGAACCGCTCCGAGCGGATGCTGGTGAGCGAGCCGTGCACCGTGTCAACGTTGTTGTCCCACAGGAAGCCGGTGCCGGGCAGGTTGAGGCCGCCGCTCTCGTTGTCCTTGTGCCAGCGCACCATGTTGTAGCGGACCGCCAGCGAGGTCTTGTCGGTGAAGCGCAGGTCGGCCCGGAACTGGGCCTGGTGTTCGTCGGCCGGCGTCTTCACCACCGGATCGGTCGCCTCGGGCGAGGTCAGTGCCACCTCGCTGCGCTCGCGCCGGTACTCGTAGCTGCCGAAGTAGAAGGCGCGATCCTTGATGAAGGGCCCGCCCGCGGTGCCGCCGAGCTGCTGCTGGTTGTAGGGGGCCTTGGTCGAGGCCAGCGGCGGCCGCGCGTCCCAGTCACCCGGGCGGATCATCACGAACGCGGATCCCGCCAGCGAGTTGGTGCCGCTCTTGGTGATCATGCTGGACACGCCCGCGGCATGACCGCCGAACTCGGCCGAGAACTGGTTCGTGATGATCTGCATTTCCTTGACGGTTTCGAGGGCGAAGCCGCCGGAGCCCAGCTGCGGCGCGCGCTGGAGCGTCAGCCACTTGGAGAAGTTGTTGGTGCCGTCGACGTAGGTACCGAAGTTCCAGACCTCACCGCCGCCGACGTTGACCGCGTTGGTGCCGGGGCGGCTCTGCACGACGTTCGAGTCGAGCGTCAGCAGCCGCATGTAGTTGCGTTCCTTCACCGGGAGCGTCTCGAATTGCTGCCGATCGATCGTCGTCGAAACCTCGGCGGAGGTCGCCTGGACGATCGGGTTGTCGCCGGACACCGTCACCGTTTCCTGGACGGTGGACAGCTGCAGCTGGATGTTCAGCACGATGCGCTGGCCGGCGTTGAACACGAGGTTCTGCCGCAGGTGCGTGGCGAAGCCGGACAGCTCCGCCTGCAGCTCGTAGCGTCCCTCGGGCGGCAGGTTGGTGAAGACGTAGCGGCCGTCGTTGTCGGTGGTCGCCGCGCGCACGAGACCGGTGGCGACGTTGCGCATGCTCACCGTGACGCCGGGTAGCACCGCCTGCTGGGCATCGGAGACGACGCCCTCGACGTTGAAAGTGGGTGTCTGCGCCGCGACATTGACGGGAGCCGCGAGGTACAGCACGACAGAGAGGAGTGCACACAGGGCCCGCATTTGCACCTCCGAGGAGTGTGAGCCGACCTGACGCGGGGGCGTTGTTCGCCGCGGATGGTAGCACGGCCGGGCGAGCGGCCGCGGCTGACCATCCCAGGGACTAACCGGCTGTAAAACGCAATCTGAAGTGCACCGAGCGTGGGGATTTATCGATGCATCCAGACCGTGACGCGCGACATGCGGTCGTAGGGGTAACTCATGTGCATGCCGCCGGTCACCAGCTCGGGAAGCCGATCCCCGTTCAGGTCGGCCACCGCCAGCGTTATCAGGTGAGTCGGCGTGCCGGTGACCGGCCGAAGCGTGAAGTTCAAGTTCCCGTCGTTCTCGAACCACGCGAGGCTGAGCGCGCCGGGACGATCCCAGTCGTTGTAGGCGCTGACCAGCGCCACGTCCATGTCGCCGTCACCATCCATGTCCACGGCCTGGGGGCTCGACGCGCCGGAGAAATCGCCGATACGGTGATAGCGGAACGTCAGGCCGCCGCGGTTCTCGAGCCACTGCAGCCCGTTCCAGCCGCGCCCCGTCGGCGGTGCGTAATCGAACGCGTCCCCGTTGCTGTAGACGATGTCGACGTCGCCGTCCTTGTCGAGATCCGACAGGCTAATCCAGCTCGAACCGAAGTCTTCGTTGCTCGCGCCGAAGACTCGTCGCGGCGTGAACCCACCGCGCCCGTCGTTCTCGAAGACGTAGATCTCTTCCCACTCCTGGCTCACGAGCGAAATGATGTCGAGATCGCCATCGCCATCCGCGTCCGCGATCTCGGCGTTGATCGGCCCCGACAGGCGTTGCAGAAGATGGCTCTCGAACCGCCACTGTCCGCGGTTCTCCAGCCACCGCGTCTCGCCCTGGTCGTAGCCAAACTGCGCCACCGCAAGATCCAGGTCGCCGTCTCCATCGAGATCCCCGGCACGCGCGTCGGAGACTCGGGCCACCTTGTCGATCAAGACGTGTTTGGTGAACGACTGACGTCCGTCGTTCTCGAGCACGATCACCGCGCCAATCGGCGCGTTGTTCGGGAACAGCACGCCAAGGCTCGCGACGATCAGATCGAGGTCGCCATCCTGGTCGAGATCCACTGCCTGGGCGTGGGCCGGACCTGCCACTTCAGCCACGGGCGCCTCGGTGAACGTGCCAGCGGGCGACTGGCGGATCCAGCTGACGCGATTGGCCGCGGCGTCGCAGACGATGATGTCAGCGAGCCCGTCGCGATCGAGATCGGCCACGCTGACCTGGGCAATCAGCGGCCGATCGTCCGCTCCAACTGGCAAGCCGACCGGCTGCGGCGTGAGGAATTCGGTCCTGGCGCCCACCTGTGCGGCAGCACGCTGCGCTTCGATCGCCCCGGCAACCGTGGTCGGCGCCCCCGAGAGCATCTCGCCGATCGTCAGGCCCGATCGCCGCGCCTGGATGAAGACGATGGCCACGACCGCGAGGACGGTGACCAGCACCAGTGCCCAGACCCGCGCCACCGGATGATTCTACG
>DATJFF010000152.1:0-40967 GCA_035495795.1 Vicinamibacterales bacterium | reverse complement strand
CTCACGGAAGCCAACCGCGGTCAGCAGCCGCCGGCTTGCGGTGTTCTCGACGAACACGCGCGAAACGAGCTTCCAGAAGCCCGAGGCGGAGGCGGCCGCGATCAGCGCGTCCATGGCCACACGGCCCGCGCCGCGGCCGCGCCGCTGCCTCGAGACGTAGACCGAGAACTCGGCGATGCCGGTGTAGCAGTCGCGCGGACGGTACGACGAGGTCGACGCGAAGGCCACGATCTGCCCATCGTCCTCGACCACGACAATCGGGTGGCGCCCGTCGAACCAGGCCGCGACCTCCGATTCGGCGCGGCGGCGCGTCTCGAAGGTGCCGAGCCGATCCTCGATGCCCTCGTTGTAGATTCTGGTGATGGCGGCGGCGTCCGCGGGGGACGCTGATCGGGCACGGAGCGTCATTTACGATCTAATGGAGCGTATCAACGACGTCGTTGGAACCTGGCAGCAGTCTCGGGGAGCGAATTCCGGCCGTTCCTACGGAACGACCGCCCAGTTGATTGACCGCATATCCCATTAGGATGACGATCATAATGCGAAGGCGCGCGTTTGCGAGCGGTGTCGTGGCGATGTTGGTCGTCGCCGCCTTGGCGGCCCAGAGCCGGCATCCGGTCAGCGGACGCGAGATCGCGCCGGTGATGGGCGTGGGCGGAGCCGGTTGGCTCGAGCGTCCGGAGCGCGAAGCGGAGGAGGAACCGGCGCGAGCGATCGAGGCGCTCGATATCAAACCCGGCATGACCGTCGCCGACATCGGGGCCGGCTCCGGTTATTACACGGTCCGTCTGGCCCGGAAGGTCGGCGCAGACGGGAAGGTGTACGCCACCGACATCCAGGTTGGGATGCTGTCGATCATCCAGCGCCGCGCCGCGATGGAGAAGCTCACCAACATCGTACCGGTGCTCGGCGCCGCCGACGATCCGAAGCTGCCGCCGGGATCGGTGGACCTCGCGCTGATGGTGGACGTGTACCACGAGCTGGCCGCGCCGCAGGCGTTCGTACGCCGGCTGCGCGAAGCGCTCAAGCCGGACGGCCGGTTGGTGCTGATCGAGTTCCGCAAGGAAGATCCGCGCGTGCCGATCAAGGAGGAACACAAGATGAGCGTCGCCGAAGTGCGGCAGGAGCTGTCTGCCGACGGCTACGCGATCGATCGCGTGATCGACGTGCTTCCGTGGCAGCACATCATCGTTCTCAAGGCCGCACGCTGATCCATAATCCGCCCCATGCTCAAAGAGGCGGCGGCGGAGTTCCTGGGCACATTCGTCCTCATCGTGTTCGGCCTCGGCGTCGTGGCGCAGACGGTGCTGAGCAAGAGTGCCAACGGGTCGTACCTGGGCATCAATCTCGGGTGGGGCCTGGCGGTGATGCTCGGCGTCTACACCGCCGGCGGCGTCTCCGGCGCGCACCTCAATCCGGCAGTCAGCATCGCGCTCGCGGTGCGTCGCGGCTTCCCGTGGCCCAAGGTTCCGGCCTACGTTGCGGCACAGATCGCCGGCGCATTCGTCGCCTCTGCGGTGGTCTTCCTGACGTATCACGAGGCATTCACCGCCTTCGACGGCGGCATGCGCCAGGTGCAGGGCGCGATGGGGACGGCGGGGATCTTCGCCACCTACCCCCAACCGTTTCTCTCGACGTTGGGCGGACTGATCGATCAATTGGTTGGAACCGCGTTGCTGATGGCCTGCGTGCTGGCAATTACCGATCAACGCAACGCGGGACCGCCGTCGTGGCTGGCTGCTCCTTTGATCGGTCTGTTGGTCGTCGCGATTGGCGTTGCCTTCGGCTTCAATGCGGGTTACGCGATCAATCCGGCTCGCGACTTCGGGCCTCGCCTGTTTACGGCGATAGCGGGTTGGGGTGGTGAGGTGTTCAGCGCCGGCAACGGTTGGTGGTGGGTCCCGATCGCCGGTCCGATCGCTGGAGCGCTGACGGGTGCCGTCGTCTACGATTCTTTTGTCGGGCGCTACCTGCCGAACCGTGGAGTAGAGCTGTGAGCCAGTACGTCCTGGCGCTCGACCAGGGAACCACGTCGAGCCGCAGCATCGTCTTCGACCGCGCCGGCCGCGTCGTCGCGATGGCGCAACAGGAGTTCCCGCAGATCTTTCCAGGTCCCGGCCATGTCGAGCACGATCCTGAAGCGATCTGGACATCGCAGCTGCAGACGGCGAAGCTGGCGCTTACCAGTGCGCGCATCGGCGCCGGCGATCTTGCTGCGATTGGCGTGACCAACCAGCGCGAGACGACCATCCTGTGGGACCGGGCCACCGGCAAGCCGGTGGCGAACGCCATCGTCTGGCAGAGCCGCGTGACGGCGCCGATCTGCGATCGGCTCAAGGCGGACGGGCACGAGCCGACGATTCGCCGCAAGACCGGCCTGGTCGTAGACGCCTACTTTTCGGGCACAAAAATCAAGCACCTGCTCGATTCGTTCAACGGCTTGCGGGCCCGCGCGGCTCGTGGCGAGGTGCTGTTCGGCACCGTGGACTCTTTCCTGATCTGGAGGCTCACGGGGGGGAAACAGCATGTGACCGAGATCAGCAACGCGAGCCGGACGCTCCTCTACAACATCCACAGCCAGGATTGGGACGACGAGCTGCTGAAGCTGCTCGACGTGCCGCGGGCGATGCTGCCGGAAGTGCGCGGGTCGAGCGAGGTGTATGGAGAGACCCTGCCCGAGCTGCTGGGCGCCCCCGTGCCGATTGCCGGAAGTGCCGGCGATCAACAGGCAGCCCTCTTCGGCCAGGCCTGCTTCGAGCCTGGTTCGGCCAAGAACACCTACGGCACCGGCTGTTTCATGCTGCTCAACACCGGCTCGACGCCCGTGCCGTCAGAAAAGGGGTTGGTGACGACGATTGGCTGGCGCCTCGGTCGCGAGATCACCTACGCGTTGGAAGGATCGGTCTTCATTGCCGGCGCCGCCGTGCAGTGGCTGCGCGATGGGCTGAAGGCGATCTCGGCATCAGCGGAGGTCGAGGCGTTGATGAGCGAAGTGCCGGATACCGACGGTGTCTACCTCGTGCCGGCCTTCGTCGGTCTGGGTGCGCCCTACTGGGACCCTCGCGCCCGTGGCGTCGTCGTCGGCCTTACCCGCAACACGAAGATGGCCCACATCGCGCGTGCCGCCGTGGACGCGATGGCGTATCAGACGCGTGACGTGCTCGAGGTGATGCAGAAGGAGTCCGGCCTTCAACTCTCGTCACTGAAGGTAGACGGCGGCGCCTCCGCCAACGCACAGCTGCTGCAGTTCCAGGCCGATCTGTTGAACGTGCCGGTGCGGCGTCCGGTGGTGGGGGAGACGACCGCGCTCGGGGCCGCGTACCTGGCCGGCCTTGCGGTCGGTTACTGGAACGGGCTCGACGACGTGCGCGGGAACTGGGCCCTCGATCGCGAATTCACGCCGCGCATGGCGGCGTCCGAGCGGGATCGGCTGTATCACGGCTGGCGCCGAGCGGTGGAACGTTCGCTGGATTGGGCCGAGTAGAGCGACGAATACGGCATTCGGCCTGCAACGTGACGGGGTGAATCGCTGGCGGAGGAGTTCGAATGGCAAGAGTCACTGGGGTAGGCGGCATCTTCTTCAAGAGCACGGGCGACAAGGCCGCTCTGGCCGCCTGGTACGAGAAACATCTGGGCATGCGGCTGGAGCCCTGGGGCGGCGCCATCCTCAGATGGCCTGACGACAAGGCCGACGACCGGGGCCTCACTGTGTGGCATGTCGCTGAGAGTGACACGCAGTGGTTCAGCCCGAGCCGTTCGTCCTTCATGGTCAACTACAGGGTCGACGATCTCGACGAATTGCTCGCCCGGCTGCGAGACGGTGGCGTGGAGATCGTCGGTGGACCCGAATCGCACGAAAACGGCAAGTTTGCCTGGATCATGGACCCGGACGGCAACAAGGTCGAGCTCTGGGAGCCGAAGACCTGGGACGAGAAGAACAAGGGTGCCTGACCCGCGCTGGCGCCGGGCACGCCGCTGTAAGCTGGCCGACACCATCTTTCCTTCTGAGGAGGGCCTCCATGGTGCGCCTCGTCGCGAGCGCAGCAGTCCCGGCCGCCGTCGTGCTATCGATCGGCGGCGCCGTCCTCGCTCAGGAGAAGCCAGCCGTTCCCGGCGTCAGCACGATTGATCTCGATGGCCGCGCGGTCCGGATCCAGGCAATCGGACTTCAGAACCGGCGCGACGGCCAGCCGATCGTCGTCTTCGAGGCCGGCGCGACCAACTCGCTCGAGGTCTGGGGCGGCATCGTTTCGGAGGCCGCGACACTGGCGCCGGTCGTCGCGTACGATCGCGCTGGCCTTGGGAAGTCTGAGTGGGACGAGGTCAAACCGACACCGCGACACGTAACCGATCGCTTGCGCAGCGTGCTGCGTCAGCTCGGCGCGGCACCGCCGTACGTCCTGGTCGGTTACTCCTGGGGCGGAATGCTCGTTCGATACTTCGCTGGTTATCATCCCGCCGACGTGACCGGGCTCTTGTTGGTGGACCCGGCGCCGATGGTCACCGAATCGCTTGCCGACAACGTCAAACCGTTCGAAGCGATTGGCGCCGGTCGCGCCGGTTTCGATGCCTATTGGTCGAGCTTTTCGGCTCTGATGTCGAAGGCTCCGGCAGCGATGCGTGCCGAAAACGAGGTGATGCGCGATCTCATCACCCAGGATCTCTCGCAACGCGACTTGCGCCCCTTGCCATCAGTGCCGCTCGGCGTCATCGTCGCTGGAAAATACTTCGCCGTGCCTTTGCAGGTGCCCTTTGACCTCCAGCGCCATTTTCACGCCGACTTGCGCTTTCGGCTCGACGTGTTGAACGGCTGGGTGCTGGCCGCTCCGCGTGGCACTCTCGTGCTGGCGGCCGATCGGACACACGCGATTCTCCGTGAGGATCCTGACCTCGTGATCTCGACCCTGCGGCGCGTGCTGGACGCCGCCGGCGGAGGCAAGTAAATCGCGGGTTGACATGCCGAGCTGGCTCACCATGTCCCGCCCGTCCCTGACGCTGGCAACTGCGATCGCCGCGGCGGTCGTCGGAAGCCTCGCCCTGATCGGCGGCCTGGCCCTGTGGCCGGCTCTGGCGCTGGCGGCACGGCCGCGTGAACAGGCCGCGACTTCGATCGTGCTCGTCGTCTCCGGCATGGTGAACGTTACGGCGAGTCGCGGGATTCGGCACGGTCGGGCAAGGGCCCTTCTCGCGAGTGGCATCTTCACGAGCGTGTTTATCGTGTACTCGGCGTTGGTGATTCACGACACGGGTGAATTCTTCTGGTTGCACGCCGCCTATCTGGTGGCGCTGCTGGCGGTGCATCGCCGCGGTCACGCAACGATCTGAGGTGAGGATGGCGCCGATGAAGATGAAGGCATACGCGGGCTTCGACGACTACGTTGCGGATCAGACGCCGCTCAACCGGTCAATCATCGGCGCGCTTCGGCAGTTCGTCACGCATGTCGCGCCGCGGTTGAGCGAGGCGGTGAAGTGGGGAAACGGGTGCTGGGTGGGGAAGAGCGGGCCGGTCGCCTATGTGTACTCCGCCCCCGATCACGTGCAGTTCGGCTTCTTCAGAGGCTCGTCGCTGAAGGACCCGAAGGGGTTGCTCAACGGCCAGGGGCAGTACGTGCGGCACATCAAAGTGCGCGACGTGTCGCAGATCGACGAGCGGGCGTTCGGCGCGCTCCTCCGGCAGGCCGTCCGGGCCACGTAGCCGCGCCGGATCCGGCCCGGTAGTCTGCCATGCGATAATCGCGGCGAGTTCGTTGTCCACATTCCCGCAAGACACGCAGGGCACCCCCGCAAGCTCCATGCCCTCCGCGCATGCCCTGACCTTCAGCGAAGGCCAGATCGTCGCCGATCGCTTCCGGATCGTGCGCTTCATCGCTGCCGGCGGCATGGGCGAGCTCTACGAGGCGGAAGATCTCGAGCTCCGGCAGAACGTCGCGCTGAAGACGATCAAGCCGCACATCGCCCGCGACGAAGCGGCGATTGCCCGCTTCAAGCGCGAGGCGCTGCTGGCGCGGCAAGTGACCCACCCGAACATCTGCCGCATCTTCGACCTGTTCCGCCATCAGCCGACCGGGCCGAACACCGGTGTCACGATCGTGACGATGGAGCTGCTGACCGGACAGACGCTGTCCGATCGGCTCCAGCGCGGCCCGATGAGCACGCGCGAGGCGCTGCCGCTCGTCGTCCAGATGGCGGCGGCACTTGACGCGGCGCATCGCGCTGGCGTGGTGCATCGGGACTTCAAGAGCAACAATGTCATGCTGGTGCCGCAGCCCGACGGTCCGGTGCGTGTCGTTGTGACGGACTTTGGCCTGGCGGTTCGGGCCGGCGACGATTCCAGCGCCAGCCACGCGCGCCCGACGATGACCGGTCAGATCATCGGCACGCCGGACTACATGGCGCCCGAGCAGGTGGAAGGCGGTGAACTGTCGCCGGCCACCGACGTCTACGCGCTCGGCCTGGTCATGTACGAGATGGTGACGGGCGTCCGGCCGTTCGCCGGATCCACGCCGCTGGCGGTCGCGGTCCGCCGGCTGAACGAGGCGCCGCGCCCGCCGCGCGAGATCGTCTCCGGCCTCGATCCCGCATGGGACGCGGCGATCCTGCGGTGCCTGCAGCGCCAGCCGCGCGATCGCTTTCAGCGCGCCGGCGATGTCGTGAGGGCACTCGGGGCGGCGCCGGCGCCCGCGGGCTTGACGATCGGCCACCGAGTTGCCCTTGGCGTCGGCCTGCTCGCGGTGCTGGCTGCCGCGATTGCCGTTCCCCTCTGGCGTGTAGCGAACGAGCCCGCTGCCGGCGTGAGCGAGGGACCTTCTTCGGCACCGTCGCGGCGCTCGGTTGCGGTGCTGGGATTCAGGAACGTGTCCGGCCGGCCGGATGCCGCGTGGTTGTCGACGGCGTTCGCGGAAATGCTCGCGACGGAGCTGGCCGCGGGTGAACAGCTTCGAACGATTCCCGGCGAGAACGTCGCACGGATGAAGGTCGATCTCGCGCTCACCGACGCCGACGCCTACGCCTCCGATACGCTGGGGCGCATTCGCGACCGCCTCGGCAGCGACCTGGTCGTGTTCGGGTCGTATGTGACCGTCGGCGAACCCGGCGCCGCGACGATTCGTCTCGACGCGCGGCTCCAGGACTCGCGGGAGGGGCAGATCATCGCGCTCGTCAGCGAGACGAGTCTCGAGAAGGACGTGCTCCAGCTCGTCTCGCGGACCGGCCTTCGGCTGCGCGAGCGTCTCGACATCGACGCGCTGCCCGCGTCGGCCGTCGCCGAAGTCCAGGCATCGCTGCCAAAGACGCCGGAAGCAGCGCGGCTCTACGCGGAAGGCCTGGAGCGGTTGCGGAGCTTCGACGCGCTGGCCGCGCGCGATCTCCTGGAGCGGGCGGCAAAGGCCGATCGGCAGTTTCCGCTCGCGTATTCAGCGCTGGCGCAGGCATGGTCCACGCTGGGATACGACGAGCGGGCGCGCTCGGCGGCCAGCGAAGCGTTCAAGCTCTCGGCCGGGCTCGGGCGCGAGGAGCGCTTGTCGGTCGAAGGCACGTACCGCGAGACCGGTAAGGAGTGGAAGGAAGCGGTTGGCATCTACGAGACGCTGTTCCGTTTCTTCCCGGACAACCTGGAGTACGGGCTTCGCCTGGCGAACGCGCAGAGCAGTGCCGGCGACCCGAAGGACGCGCTCGCAACCATCGAGACGCTGCGGAAGCTGCCTGGCCCGCCCGACCCGCGTATCGACCTCGCCGAAGCAGGCGCGGCGGAGACCATCTCGGACTTCAAGCGCATGCAGGCCGCGGCATCGGCCGCGGCAACCCGGGGCCAGGCTCAGGGCGCGCGGCTGATTGTCGCGCGGGCCGCGCTCCTGGAAGGGACAGCCCTGCTCCGGCTCGGTCAGCCGGAACGGGCGGCAGCGCTTTACGAACAGGCCCGCGCCACCTATGCCGACGCGGGCGATCGCGGCCGTCTCGCCGAAGCGCTCAACAACATCGCCGCGGCGCTCGGCGATCGCGGAGAGCCGGCGCGGGTCTCGCAGCTGTACGAAGAGGCGCTGGCGATTGCCCGGCCGATCGGACACCAGCAGATGGTCGCGCGGTTGCTGAACAACCTCGCCATCCAGAAACGCCGGGCCGGAGACCTCAGCGGCTCGCTGGCGCTCAACCGCGAGGCGCTCGCGATTCGCCGCGAGATCGGCGACCGGGTCAACCTCGCCGTCTCGCTGAACAACATCGGCAACGTACTCCTCGATCTCGGCGATCTCACCGGAGCGGTCGGGCAGTACGAAGAGGCGGCCGCCATCCATCGCGAGATCGGCGACCGCCGCGGTCTGGCCCGGGCCCGCAACAACGCAGCCGTCGCCTTGAAGATGCAGGGGCAGCTCGCCCGCGCCCGCGAGGCCAACGAGGAAGCGCTGGCGATTCGCCGCGACATCGCCGATCCGGGCAGCAGCGCCATCTCGCTCTTCAACATCGGCGAGCTGCAGGCGCTCGAAGGGGATCTGCAGAAGGCGGCGGTGACGATCGAGGAGGCGCTGGCGATCAACCGGAAACTCGATGTCGGCCGCGGCGTCGGCTACTGCCTGTACGAGCTCGGTGACATCGCCCTCATGCGGGGTGAGACCGCGCTCGCGCGGACACGCCTGCAGGAATCGCTCGACGTGCGAACCAAGCTGGGCGAGAAGCTGACGTTGGCCGACAGCAGCTCGGCGCTCGCCATCGTTGCCCTCGCCGACGGCAGGACTGCCGATGCCGAACGGCTCGCGCGCGTCGCCGTCGCGGCCTACGAGGGCCAGAACGTCCCCGACGGTCATGCGATGGCGCGAGCCGCGCTGGCGCGTGCGTTGCTGGCGGCCGGCAAGACGGACGCGGCGGTGGCTGAGGCAAAGCGGGCGCAAGCGCTGCTCGCGAAGACGCAGAACGTAATCGTGCAGATGGCGGTCACGATTGCCAGCTCTCGCGTGCAGGGCGTAACCCGGCCGCAGGAGGCGCGCGCCGCAATCGCTGCGGTCGAGCGTGCTCAGGCGCAGGCTGCGTCGCTAAGCGTCATGCCGCTTCGGTTCGAGGCGGCGCTGGCCCTGGCGGAGCTCGGCGCCCGGACCGATCGGGCTGCCGCTGATGCGCGTCTCGCCACGCTCGAGCAGGAAGCGCGGTCACGCGGCTTCGGGCTGGTTGCCGCACAGGCAGCCGCGGCGCGTCAGACCGTCGGAAAGTAGCTCGCGGCCAAACGGTGATACTGTCGGCGCCACCGTCGATGGCGCTCTCGACGAGCAAGGCCGAGACCGGGAGGTCCCGATGAATCGTCGCTCCTTGCTGCTCAATCCCACCGCGTTGACGCCCCTGCTGATGTCGCTTCTCGCGCTGAGCGTGGTGCTCGTGTACCTCGCCCGCTATGGTCCCGCGCCGCAGCCCGACGAAGGCACCGCCGCGCACCTGTGGCAGATCCTGATGGTGTTGCAACTGCCGATTGCCGGCTTCTTCGCCCTCAGGTGGATACCCCAAGCGCCGCGCGCTGCATCTCTCGTGCTCGCGCTGCAGCTCGGGGCGGCGATTGGCGCGGCGCTGCCGGTGTTTCTTCTCGGCTGGTAGAAGCGCGGCGAGATGCCCACAGCTGAAACCGTGGCCGAGTACATCGCGTCGGCGTCGAGGAGCGCCGGAGCGGCTTCCCGGAGCCGCCGATCGGCGACCGCCAAGATCACCAGATAGATCACAGATCACCAGATAGATCACCAGATCTCGCGATCGCCAGATTGATCGCCAAATCACCAGATCGACAGATCACCAGATTCGCCCGCAGCAGAGAACTACTGCGGAAACAGTAACTCTCGCGCCCACTCGTTGCGCCCGGCGGCGTGATAAACGAGGGCGCGCACCAGGTTCGGCAGGCAGGCCGTCGACGGGATGAAGCTGACGAACGCGAGTCCCCGCTCGGGATCGAGACACCATGCGCCGAGCTGGTGAGCGTCGGGCTGAGCGGCCTCACTCGCGTTCAGCCGCTGCGCGATCGCGGCATCGGGTTCGACGGGAATGGCCAGGCGCAACTCCAGCCCTGAGCCGATGCCCGGGTGGACGACGCCGCGATCGACTTCGAGGCGGGCAGGCTGGTTGGTTGCGAAGTCGAAATCGGCGATCAGCCGGTCCGGCTCGTTCATGGCCAGCAGCCACGGGCGCGGTTCCAGTTGCACCAGCTGCGCCAGCTCCTCCATCGTCACCGGCGACGGCTGCTGGCCGCGCTGCTGATAGACGTCGATGACGTCCAGGATCTCGTCCGGCACCTCGCGCGGACCGCGACTCGGATGGCCGCTTGCCTGCACCGAGCCGCCGAACGCGTCCGCCATGTCCGCTGCCTCCGCGTGCGCGTCGGAAACTTGCAGCGCCGCCGCATGGAGCGCCAGGAAGCGCGCCATCATCCAGTTGTCGTCGGTGACGCTTACCGAGGCGTGCAGGGAGATCGTCCGCGCCGCCGTATCGGCGACATAGGCGCTCAGCGTCGCGAAGCGGTTCACGCCGGCGAGCCGCTCCCAAATGTCGCCGGTCAGCGCGACGCCGGCGATGAGATCCGTCTCGACGTGCAGCGTCGAGATCGGAATGCCGTGCAGGTTTCGCCGCGGCGAGAAGGCAATGCGCTGCGCCAGTGGTCCAGCCCACCACCGGAAGCCGCGCCCGGTCCACTCGAACCAGTCGTCGTCTATCTGCAGGCGATCGATGATGAAGTTGAGAATCGCTGATTCGTGTTCCGCGCTCACGGCCGCTGGCTCACTGTTAAATGGTACAAGGCGATTGCCACGGCGGTGGCGACATTCAGCGAATCCACGCGGCCGGTCATGGGAATGGTCACGTGAACGTCGGCATGGGCGAACGCCGAGTCGCTCAACCCAGGACCTTCGGCCCCGGCAAGCAGCGCGACGCGCGGCTTCTTCGGCCGGTACCGATCGATCGGCACGGCGGCATTATCCGTGGTCAAGGCCGCGACTTCGAAGTCCTGGCCGCGGAGACGGTCGAGCGCCGCCGGCCACTCGCCGGACGAGACGTATGGCACTTCAAGCGCCGCGCCCATCGATGTCCGGACCGACTTCCGGTAGAGGGGATCGGCGCACGCCGGACCGAGCATGACGAGCCCCGCGTCAAAGGCCGCCGCGCTCCTGAAAATGCCGCCGACGTTGTCGGGATTGTTGACGCCTTCGAGCACGACCGCGACGCGCGTGTCAGAGAGGTTGAAGGAACCAATTGGCTGGACCGGCGGTCGCAGTGCGAGCGCCAGGCAGCCGCGGTGCATGTTGAAGCCGACGAGCTCGTCGATGACGTGCTGCGGAGCGACGTACGACGGGACCGTCGCGTACGCATCGATGACGGCTTGCATGCGCTCGTAAGCGGCAGGGGAGAGCAGCACGGACACCGCGGCGCCGAACCACCGCCCGGGTTCTGCTGATACGGCGAGCAGCCGCGGAACGACCAGACGCCCCTCGACCGCGAACAGACCATCGTCGAGCAGCCGCTCGGGTTGCGCGACCCAACGGTAGGCGGCGACGCGTGGGTCGTCGAGCGACGCGACCGGGATCACGCCGGGCCACGCATCCGCTGCGACAGCTCGGCAAACCAGGCGAGGACGATGCGGAGCTCGTGGCCGGCGGCGCCGGGGCTCGACGTGCCGGCGGCAATCTGCCGGGCCGGGAACTGCGCGAGCGGCGTGCCGCCGGTCGCGGGCACAACCGCCACCTGCCATTCGCCGCCTGCCTTCGAGAGGTAGGCTATCCATCGGCCGTCCGGCGAGAAACGCGCGCCGGTCTCGTCGAGCGGCGTCCGCGCCAGCGGGCGCTTGAGACCGGTGAGCCGATCGACGATCCACACGTCGGCACCGGTGGCGGGATTGAACTCGGTGTACGCGATGCTGCGTCCGTCGGGGGACCAGGACGTGGGCACCTGATTCCATGGGCTGGCGCCGAGCGCGAGCTCGGCTCCGAGCCGCGGTCTGACGAAAAGGTTGTAGGGGCCGCTCTTGTTGGCTGCGAAGGCGACCTCGAGACCGTCCGGCCTCCACGCCGGGCTGACCGCGTGCGGCGCATCAGCGTTGGCGTGGTCATCAGTCGCGTTCAACGGCGCAGCGATCAACCGGTCCTCGAACGGGCCGCTTTCCAGGCGCGTTCGAGCAGTGTCGTCTTTCCAGCGCAGTGCAATCGAACCTGCAGCCGATCCTGGAATGTAAACGAGCGAGCCCGATTCCGAGAACGCGTAGCGCGGTCCCTCGAACGCCGTCGCGGATGCGACATCGCTCACGACCGGCCTGAACGCGCCGGTCAGCGTCCCGCGAGCGGCATCGAACGGGGCAGCTTCGAGCTGCCCGTGCCGCTCGACGATCAGGTGACCGGTCGGTGCGTACCGCCCGAAGGCGGCGTCGCGCACCAGGACACGGTGGCGTCCGGCTCCCGGTTCGAGAATCGCGACGTCGCTGCCGGCCGGCGTCATGACCGTGAAGAGCAACGCGCGGTCCCGCGGGAGTATGGCGGGCCAGCCGAAGCGGACATCGGTGGAGAGTGCTTCCGGCTGGAGCAGGACTTCAGGCGGTCCGCCCGCCAGCGACACGCGCGCGAGCCCTCCGCCCGGTCCGCCGCCAAAGACAATCGTTCGCTCGTCGATCCACACCGCTCCGGCTCCGGGCAGCGCGTAGGCAACCGTTCGCGGCGCCCCGCCGGGCTCGACGACCTTCAGCTCACCGTTCGCGAAATAACCGATCATCCGCCCGTCGGGTGAAAAGAACGGGTCGCTGGGCTCGGCGCGCTCCTCGAGGCGCGTCGGAAGCGGATGGCTCGCTTCGCGCAGGAAGAGCGACGGCTTTCCGCGGTCCAGGGCGACGAACGCGAAGCGCTGGCCGTCCGGCGATGCCGAGACCGAGCCGCTATAGGACGGGACTTGCACCGCTGGCGGCAGCGCGATCGAGTAGTGCCCGCCGGAGACGTTCGCAGGTCGCGGAGCAACCGCGGCGACGAGCAGGCTGGTCAGGACGGTTGCCGCGGCGGCCCACCCGCATCGACGGAGGATGAGTTGCCACTCCGGGCCGCTGAAGAAGGGCGGGAACTCGCCTTCAGAAGTGGGCGGCAGCGGCAGTGCGAGCGGTTGTTCGGGCGCGTTTCCGCGCCGGTCGGTGGGGCGCGGCGCGATCGTCACCGCGCCGACAAAGCGATATCCCCGCCGATGGACCGTCTGGACGTAGCGCGGCGCCCGGCGATCGTCGCCCAGGGCAGTGCGCAGCACGTGGATGGCCTCGAGCAGGGAGGCCTCGGTGACGAAGGCATCCTTCCAGCCGGCGTCGAGCAGATCGGTCTTGGACACGACCTGACCGGGGCGTTCAGCCAGCGCTGCGAGAACCGCCAGCACGCGTGGCGGCAGCGGCACTTCCTCGGTGTCGCGCCATAACCCGTTACCCGGTTCGAACCGGAACGGCCCGAATTCGAGAATTTCCGAACTTCTTTCGAACATCTTCAGGACTCGCGGGCCCGCGTCCGGCCATTCTACGACGCGAACCAGCGACCCCGAGCACCTCGAGAACCTCGCGAACCCAGGAGCCCTCTTTTGTCCCTGTTCCGAACCAAACCCCTCGGCGCCATCGGCCAGAGCCCGCTGCCGCGCGTCCTCGGCCCGGTCGACCTGACGCTGCTCGGCATCGGCGCGATCATCGGCACCGGCATCTTCGTCCTTACCGGCCAGGCGGCCGCGGCGCACGCCGGCCCGGCGGTGGTCCTGTCGATGGTGGTTGCCGGCGTGGTCAGTGGTCTGGCCGCGCTCTGCTATGCCGAGCTGGCGTCGTCTGTGCCGGTGTCGGGCTCGGCCTACACCTACGGCTATGCGACGCTCGGCGAGCTGGTGGCGTGGATCATCGGCTGGGACCTGGTCCTCGAATATGCGCTTGGGGCCGCCACGGTGGCGGTCGGCTGGTCGGCGTACGTGGTGTCGGTGTTCCACGACATGGGCATCCCGCTGCCGGCGCGGTTCGTGGCTGCGCCGGGGACCGTCATAACGCTCGCCGATGGCTCCGCCGTCACGGCGCTCGTCAACATCCCCGCCATTCTTGTGTCGCTGGCCGCGACCACGCTCCTTGTGATCGGCATTCGCGAGTCGTCGCGCGTCAATGCGGTGATCGTGGCCATCAAGGTGGGCGTGGTGATCGCCATCATCCTGATCGGCTCGTTCTTCGTCGTCCCGTCGCTATGGCAGCCGTTCATCCCGCCGAACCAGGGGAGCTTCGGCGTCTACGGCTGGAGCGGCGTGCTTCGCGGGGCGGGTGTCATCTTCTTCGCCTACATCGGGTTCGACGCCGTTTCCACGGCGGCGCAGGAAGCCCGCCAACCGCAGCGTGACATGCCGATCGGAATCATCGGGTCGCTCATCGTCTGTACCGTGCTCTACGTGCTCGTCTCGGGCGTGATGGTCGGACTCGTGTCGTATCGCGAGCTCGGAGTGGCGGCGCCGATGGCCGTTGCCGTGGACGCGGCCCGGATCAAGGCACAGGGAACGGCGTGGGCGGGGCTGCTGAACATCATGCCGCTCGTCGTGAAGCTGGGCGCCGTCGCCGGTTTGTCATCGACGATCATCGTGCAGATGATGGCGCAGCCGCGGATCTTCATGGCCATGGCCCAGGACGGGCTGCTTCCGGCATGGGCGGCCAGGGTCCATGAGCGCTTTCGTACGCCGCACGTCACGACGCTCATCACGGGCGGAATCGTGACGCTCGCCTCGGGGTTCACGCCGATCAACGTTCTCGGCGAGCTGGTGAGCATCGGCACGCTGTTCGCGTTCGTCGTGGTCTCGCTCGGCGTGCTGGTGCTGCGCCGCACTCGTCCCGATCTGCCACGTCCGTTCCGGGCGCCGGGCTTCCCGGCCGTCCCGATCGCCTCGGCGCTCGCGTCGCTGGCCCTGATGGCGGGCCTGCCGTGGCCGACCTGGGAGCGGCTGCTGATCTGGATGGGGATCGGAATCGTGATCTACGCCCTGTATGGCCGGCGGCACAGCCGGTTGGCCGCGGCGAATCTCGCGAGCTCGCGAGCGGGTGATGTGGCGATCGACGCGGCGAACTGAAGATGTGACGATCTATCTATCGATCTATCCGTCCTGCCATTCGGTCTTCTGGACCACGGGCATTTGCAGCGCACGCTCGCGCTCGAGATCGAGCGATCCGACGTGGAGTGACAACGGCGACTGCACCCACTTGTAGATCGACTGCGAGAAGAGCTTCGTGAAGCGCGTCACCCACGCCTGGCGCTGGTCGAGCGAGATCGCGGGGAACAGGCTTCCCAGCGCTTCGACGATCTCAGCGCAGCACATCTTCTCTCCGGCGTAGAGGTGCAGGCAGGCGTCGAGAACCGGGAACGGCATCAGCTCGCGCTCGGCTTCCTGCTTGTCGGCCAGCTCAGGTCCCGGTTCGGTGCCAAGGGTCATCGCGATGCCGCGGAACTTGAATCGCACGTGAAGCCGCTCGAGCAGCGCGACCACCACGGTCTTCGGCACGTTGGCGATCACCGAGAGCGCGCCCTCGAGATCGCCGCCCATCGTCGTGTAGCCGACCGCCTTTTCGCTCATGTCGCCGGTCTGGAGAAACAGCGCCCCCGACGTGTTCGCCCAGTTCCACATCCGCTGGCCGCGGAGGCGGGCCTGGACGTTCTGCCGGGTCAGCTCGGTCGGCGTACCGCCGTCGAGCATCTGGACGACGACGTCGAGCTCGCGATCCGTGGCCTCGTCGATCGGTACGACTCGCAGGTGCGCGCCGAGCTCGCCGGCCAGTTGCTCCGCGGCGTCCCGCGTCGGGCCTTGCGAGTGCCGGCTCGGCATGTAGAAGGCATCGATCCGCGCCGGACCCTTCTCGATCAGTTGTGCCGCCCGCCACGCCACGAGCAGCGTGAGCATGGAGTCGCGCCCACCCGAGAGCGCGATACCCAGCGAGCGGAACGCGCCGGTCTTCTCGTAGTAGCTCTTCACGCCGAGCGCAAGCGCCTCGAAGAGATCGTCGAGCGCGCGATCGCGTGGGTCGGGCTCCGGCGGCCGGCTCGCCGGCAGGAAGAAGCTGCCGCCATCGGGAACGGGGTAGAGTAGCCGCGATCTGTCGGCCGTAGCCGCAGTCGCTCTCACCGCGGGAACGACGTCGCCGGCGAGCAAGTACGATTCGCAGTCGGCGCGCCACGTGGTGGTCTCCTGCCGCAGCCGCTGCGTGCGATCGAGATCGACCACCGCCGACCACCAGCCGTCCACGAATCGCGGCGCCTCGAACACGCGACGGCCGTTCTGAAAGCAGAAACCGCCGCCGTCGTAGACGAGGCCGTCCTGACCTCCGACCGCGTTTGCGTAGACGAGCACCGTCTGCGTGTCGGCGGACCGTGTCGCGAGCATCTCGCGGCGCGTGCTGTCGATGCCCATCCGGTAGGGTGAGGCGGACACGTTGACGACCACCTCCGCGCCTGCGTAGGAGCGGCGGCGCATCGGCCCGTCCGACGACCACGCGTCCTCGCAGACCTCCACGGCGACGGTGCCGAAGTCGAACGAGAAAACGAAGTCCCCGAGGGGGACGCCGTCCGCGTCCAGCGACAGCCCCGGTCCGCCGCGCGAAAAGGTCCGCCCTTCGTAGAACACGTTGTAGGTGGGGAGCTTCTCCTTCGGGACGAAGCCGAGGATGCGCCCACGATGGACCACGGCCGCACAGTTGAACAATTGCGCGCCGACGCCGACGGCGATGCCGGGCACGAACACCGTCGGCAGGTCCGCGGTCGCGGCGGCGAACGCCTCCAGCGAACGGCGTTGCCCGTCGAGAAAGCCGCGCCACTGGACCAGGTCCTCGGGTGGATAGCCGCCGACGACTTGTTCGGGGAAGGCGGCGAGGGTGACGTCCTCGGCTGCCATGGCACGGGCGAGGGTTTCGAGGCGGGCGCGATTGGTGGTGACGGCGCCGACCGTCGGGCTGACGCTCGCGACGGCGAGTTTGACGAGCCGCATCCGTACCAGCGTATATCAGCTGTGTAATGGCGGGGGCGCAGGGCGGGCGGCGGCTGCCGGGGTCGTCGCCTTCTCGCCGAGGAGGACCGAGGGCCGCGGCCGGTGCTTTCGAGTCAGGCCGAATTGCACGATGGCTTTGTCCTCGATGTGCTTAATCGCTTCCTCGACCGAGTCGGTGACCAGCATCAGATCGAGATCAGGTTCCGAGATCGTGCCAGCCTCGATCATTCGCCTGGCCATGTCGAGGAACGGCTTCCAGTACTCACGCCCCATCAGCACCACCGGAAAGTGCGCGATCTTGCCGGTCTGGATCAGCGTCAAGGCCTCCGTTAGCTCGTCAAGCGTGCCGAAACCTCCCGGAAGGACGACGAACGCGTACGAGTACTTCAGGAGCAATACCTTCCGCACAAAGAAGTAGTGGCAGACCACCCACCGATCCAGGTACGGGTTTGGGAACTGCTCGAAGGGAAGCTCGATGTTGCAACCGACCGATATGCCTCCAGCTTCGCGGGCGCCGCGATTGGCGCCTTCCATCACCCCCGGACCGCCGCCGGTCATCACCGTGAATCCGAGCCCGACGATACCCCGGCCGACCTGCCGTGCCAGCTCGTAGTACTCGCTGCCTTCCTTGAATCGAGCCGATCCGAACACCGTGACGCAGGGACCCGCGAAGGTGAGCGTCCGGAAGCCGCGCAGGAAGTCGCGTCCCGCACGGAGCAGCATCAGCAGTTCGTGCGTGCGCGAGTGCGGCCCTTCGAGAAACACGAGGTCGCCGTGCCCCGCCGGCGCGGGGGTCGGGGCTGGACCAGGGTCCTGTCCGGGCGGGTTCTGTTGAGGGTCCACGGTGATGGCGGCGTGACAATTGGTGACGGGTGCACGGGTGCAGAGGGCACGGGTGCAGGGGTGCACGGGTGCAGGCGCACGTCACGCGCGGGTCGTTGGTGTAGAGTCTACCCAAATATGTTCCCGCGACAGTCTTTGTACGCCGCAGCGACGCTGCTGGCCTGTCTTCATGCCTGGTCTTCGCCTGCGTTCGCCCAGCCCGCCTCGATCACCGGCACGGTCGTGGACGTCGCGGGCGGAGCGGTCGCCGGCGCCGAGGTGACGGCGCGCACGCCGGACGGTCGCACCAACACCGTTACCACTGCTGCGGACGGAACGTTCACTGTCACCGGTCCGGTCGCGAGCCTGAAGGTCGTTTCAACCGGGTTCTCGACGGTGGAGCTCACACCCAGCGAGCCTGAAGTACAGGTGGTGCTGCGGCCAGCTACCTTTGCCGACTCGGTCGTCGTCACCGCCACTCGCGGCGCCGAGCGGTTGCCGAGTGCGGCCCCGGCCACTGTCGTCACCGCGGCACAACTCAGTAACACCGCGGCCGGCGCGCTCGACGACGTCTTGCGCGGTACGCCCGGGTTCAGCCTGTTCCGCCGTCAGTCGTCGCGGGTCGCCAATCCGACGACCCAGGGCGTCACGCTGCGTGGCGTGTCGGGCTCGGGCTCGAGCCGCACGCTCGTGCTCTCCGATGGCGTTCCGCTGAACGATCCGTTCGGGAGCTGGGTGTACTGGAATCGCATCCCGCAAGCGGCGGTGGATCGCGTGGAAGTGGTGCGCGGAGCCACCGGCGATTTGTATGGCGCCGACGCGCTCGGCGGCGTGGTGCAGGTACTGACCTTCTCGCCCGATCACACACGCGCTCGCGCCACGATCGAAGGAGGATCGCTCGACACGTTCCGCGGATCGCTCTTCGGCGGGCTCGTGAAAAATGGATGGGGCGCGTCGGGCGCCTACGAGGGCAATACGACCGACGGCGCGTACACCGTGGCGCCGGAGGCGCGCGGCCCGATCGACACGCCGGCCGACAGCGACTACCAGACCGGCTTCTTCACCGGCGGCCGGCAGGCCGACACCTGGAACGTGTTCGCCAAGGGTGCGCTCTACAGCGAAGACCGCGGCAACGGCACGCCGGCCCAGGTGAACACCACCGACTGGAAGCAGTTCTCGACGACCGCCCGCGGCAACGCTGGCGGCGGCGTGTGGCAGGTCCAGGGCGCCACCAGCTGGCAGGACTATTACCAGACCTTCACCGCGGTCGCCGCCGATCGCGCGTCCGAGCGCTTGACGACCGAGCAGACGACCGACACGAATTTCCAGACGGTGGGCGGCCAGTGGACGCGGCTCTTCGGGCGGACCACGCTGATCGCCGGTGCCGACTTCCAGCGTACCGATTCGACCGTTGAGGAGCTTCGCTACTCGGTGACCAACGTGCAAACCGGCCCGTTCTTCGCCGGCGGCATCGAGCGTACCTACGGCGGCTACGGGCGCGCCAGCATTCCGCTGCACGAGGCGTTCACTGTCGAGCTCGGCGCACGCGTCGACGACTGGACCTCCGAGCCGACCGACACGACGCTGCCCGACAAGTCGGTGACCTTCTTCAGCCCCCGCGCGTCGGCTGCCTGGCGGGCCGGCCGCTACGCGATTCAGGGCGCGGTCTATCACGCCAACCGTCCGCCGACGCTCAACGAGCTCCACCGTGGGTTTCGTGTGGGCAACGTCGTCACCAACCCGAACCCGCTCCTCGATCCCGAAACGCTGACCGGCGTCGAGGGCGGGGTGCTGGCTTCGTGGGCCAACGTGTCGGCCCGCGTCACGGGATTCTTCAACGACGTCGACGGAGCAATCTCGAACATCACGCTCTCGAGCACGCCGACGCTGATCACCCGCGAGCGGCGCAATTCCGACACGATCCGCGCCACCGGCGTCGAGTTCGAGGCCGACGCGCGGCTGACGCGAACGCTGAGCGTCAACGGCCAGTTCGTCTACACCTCCAGCCACTACCGCGGCTCGGTCGCGACGCCGGCGATCGAAGGCAACCAGGTTCCGCAGGTGCCGGCCGTGCAGGGTGGCGCGAGCGTGACATGGACGGATCCTCGATACGTCACCGCAGCCGCCCAGGTCCGCTTCAGCGGCGAACAGTTCGACGACGATCTGAACCAGTTCGTGCTGAATCCCTACGGTGTGGTCGACGTGCAGGTGAGCCGCTCGGTGACCAACGGCCTCGTCGGGTTCATGGCCGTCGAGAACCTGTTCGACACTGTCTACGACACCGGACGGACGCCAATTCGTCTGGTCGGCTGGCCGCGGACGTTCCGGTTCGGCGTGCGTATCGCGCTCCGCTGAACGCGTGGGCGCAGGAGGTCTTCATGATCCGGCTCGCGCTCACTCTGTCACTTGCTCTCGTCCTGCCTGTGCACGTATTCGGTCAGGCGCTGCAGCGCATCAACCCCCCGGGCTTGTCCACGCCGGCGACCTACTCGCACATCGTCAAGGCGGGTAAGACGCTGTACATCGCCGGGCAGGTGGGTGCCGACGCGTCGGGAAAGATAGCCGGCGAGACGATGGTCCAGCAGCTGGAGCAGGTGTTCAAGAACATCGAAATCGCGCTGAAGTCGCAGGGCGCCGATTTCTCGCACGTCGCGCGGATCACCATCTACACGACCGACATCGACGCGGTCCGGGCCCCCGAGGCGGCCGCGGTCCGCGCGAAGTATCTCGGCGCGAATCGCCCGGCCAGTACGCTGGTCGGCGTGACGCGGCTGGCCTCGCCGGAATACAAAGTCGAAATCGAGACGACCGCGGTACTGCCCTGAGAAGGCACAAGGCAAAAGGCAGAAGGCACAAGGCAGAAGGCAAAAAGGCAGAAGGTAAGTCTGCAAAGGGTCAAGGGCACACGGCCGAGCGGTTCTGCATCGGTGCGACGACTCAACTCGGTCGCGCGCGGCGCGGCGCCGCTCGTGCACGCTGTCGCGGAAATGGTCCGGGAGTCGTGCCCGGAGCTCCCCTTGTCGAATGCCGACGCGCGGCGCATCGTCATCGCGGGCGCGGCGCGGGTGAACGGGCGGGTGGTGACGCGACCGGCGGCGTCGCTCGCGCCCGGCGATCGCCTGACGGTTTCAGTCGATGCGTCCCGCCTTGCCCGCCGGCGTCGGGCTCAGGAGCGCGCGGTCCAGGTTCTCTATCAGGACGATCACATCGTGGCGGTGAACAAGCCGCCTGATGTTCCGACCCACGCCACGGCCGATTCCGCCCGGCCCCACCTCGTCGGCGAGGTTGCGCGTCAACTCGGGGTGAACGCGTCTGCGATTGGCGTTCATCAGCGGCTCGACGCCGGCACGTCCGGTGTCGTGCTCTTCGCGCTGACCCCAGAGGCGAACCGCGGCATGGCAAAGAGTTTTGCCGATCGCGAGGTCGAGAAGACTTACCTCGCGATCGCGGACGGGCAGCTGCGGCCGGACGTCGTCCCGGGAACGGCATGGGTTGTCCGGGGCACGATAGCGGCAACTGGCTCGGGGCGCCGCGGCCGGAGGATGATCGTCGGTGCCGCGGGCCAGGCGAGCGAGACGGCATTCGCGGCTCTCGAACGGCGCGGCGACCGGGTGCTGCTCGAGGCGCGTCCGAAGACTGGGCGGCAGCATCAGATTCGCGCCCACCTTGCGGCAGAGCGGATGCCGATTCTCGGCGACGGCCGGTACGGGGGGCCGCCCGCGGAACGTTTGCACCTGCATGCGTGGCGGCTGCGGCTGCCGCACCCGGTGACCGGCGAGCTCCTCTTGCTCGAGGGGCCGGCGCCGGAGGGATGGCTGTCACGACCATGAGCGACGGTTCGGGCGGAATCGTGTTGTTCGACGGGACGTGCGGCTTCTGCGAGGGCGCGGTCCGCTTCATCGCGCGCCGCGATCCGAAGGGCTACTTCCGGTTCGCGCCGTCGCAGTGGCCGCAGGCGCAGGCAGCGCTCGAGGCTCGCGGTCTGACACGCGAGGCGGGTCGGAGCCTGGTGCTGATCGAAGGCGACGACGTCTACCTGCGATCGACAGCATCTCTCCGCATCGCGGCCCACCTGACCGCGCCTTGGCGCTGGGCGCGGGTCCTCCTGTGGATCCCTGTGCCCATCCGCGACGCCGTCTATCGGGTTGTCGCCGCCGTGCGTCACCGCTTTGCCGGCCGCTCCAACGCCTGCGAGCTGCCTCCTCCCGAGCTTCGGGGCCGCCTGATCGATGAGCGTGAGCCGTCCCAACGTCCCTAAGCAGCACGCCTGCCGCTTGCCAAAAAGAGACTACGAAGACACGAAGATCGCGAAGGACGCACGAAGCTCTTTCGGGGAATGCACGCGTGACAGGCCAAAGAATGTTTCGTGCCGTCTTCGTGTGCGACGAAACCACGGCGGACTATCGGGTTCTAATCAGGTGATGGCAACCATTCCGCTCCCTGCGCAGGATCTGGCCCCGAACGCGCAACCCAACCCGTCCACAATCGTCCTTGGCGGCGGATGCTTCTGGTGTGTCGAAGCCGTTTACCTGCCGGTCGATGGCGTTTTGAAGGTCCGGTCCGGGTACGCAGGCGACGCCGAGGGAACCGCGAACTACGAGGCTGTCTGCTCGGGCGCGACCAACCAAGCGGAAGTGGTCGAGGTCACGTTCGACCCCGCGCGCGTGTCGCTGGGGCGCATTCTTCAGCTCTTCTTCGGCGTCGCCCACGACCCGACCCAGCTGAACCGCCAGGGACACGACCGCGGGCGGCAGTATCGGTCGGCCATCTTCTACAACTCGCCGGGCGAGCGCGAGTTCGCCGAGCGCTACATCGCCGAACTGAACGCCGCGAAGGCGTTCGCGCAGCCGATCGTCACCACCCTCGAGCCCCTCGACGCCTTCTACGAGGCCGAGCCGTACCACCAGAACTACGCCGCGCGAAACCCGGCCCAGCCCTACATCCTGTTTACCGCGCTGCCAAAGGTCGAAAAGCTCAAGGATTCCTTCCCGGAACTCCTGAAGAAGTGAGCGCCGCAACTGGGGACAGCCCCCTGTGCGAGTCGAAACAGGCGACAGTCCTCTAGTCGGATCGACTCAGGGTTGCACCCGCGCTGGCGCAATTTGCCGCCGGCCAGGTGAGCCGTAGGGCGCACAAGTCCAACGGAGACAATGACATCGCATGACAAATCCGTACAACAAACTATTGAGCCGATCCCCGCATCTCCTTGATAATGGAGAACTCCCGGGCCAGCGCCGTGCATCTCGGCTGGCGGCCCGGCAGGGGAGATCAGAATGAGACAGGTCCTGGTCGGAGGACTGGCCACCGTGGCATGCGGCGTCGCGCTCTTCGCGCAGAATGCGCCGAGCCGGCCAGCTCCGACATCGCCAGCGTCCGCCCCCGCTCGCCCGCAAACGGCTGCCCCAGCCGCGCCAACGACCGCACCGAAACCCGCCGCCGCGCACACGCCAACGATCGCGACCGCCACGTTCACGGCCGCCGATCAGAGCGCACTCGTCGGGCAGTACTGCGCCAGTTGCCACAGCGAGCGCGGCAAGGCCGGCGGCCTCTCACTGGCCGGCTTCGACGCGTCAACCGCAAGCGAACACGCGGACGTGGCCGAGAAGATGATCCGTAAGCTGCGCGCAGGCATGATGCCGCCGGCCGGCGCGCGTCGTCCCGATGCAGAGTCGCTCGAGAAACTCGCGACCGCGCTCGAGACGAAAATCGACGCCGCCGCGGCGCTGCACCCTAATCCGGGCCGGCGTCCGTTTCAACGCCTGAACCGCGCGGAGTACGCCGCCGCGGTGAAGGACCTGCTCGACCTCGACGTCGACGTCACCGCGTATCTGCCGCCCGACACGATCAGCAAGGGCTTTGACAACGTCGCCGACGTGCAGACGTTTTCGCCGCAGCTGATGGACGGCTACCTGCGTGCTGCCAGCCAGATCAGCCGCCTCGCTGTCGGCGATCGCAGCGCCAGCGGCACGTCGGTGACTTACAAGATCGGCCGCACCGCCTCGCAGATGCGCCACGTCGAAGGCGCGCCGATCGGCACCCGCGGCGGCATCTCGATCGTCCACACCTTCCCGGCGGACGGCGACTACCAGTTCAAGATGAACCTCCACAACGAGCCGCTCGGTGGGCTCGCCGGCCGCACCTCGATGACGGTGCTCGACTTGAAGGAGGTCATCGAAGTCTCGATCAACGGCGAGCGGGTGGCGCTGCTGCCGCTCAACACGCGTATGAGCGAGACCGATCAGTCCAACGGTCTCGACCTCACGACGCCGCCGATCCACCTCAAGGCCGGCCCGCAGCGCGTCTCCGCGGCATTTATCCAGAACATCGAAGGGCCGATCGACGACCTGCTCACGCCGCTCGAGAACACGCTGGCCGACGTCAGCATCAGCTTCGGCGTGACGATGCTCCCGCACATGCGCGACTTCCGGGTCGTCGGTCCGACCAAGGTCACCGGCGTGTCGGAAACGCCCAGCCGCGCCAGGATCTTCACCTGCCGCCCGACGACGGCGGGCGAGGAGGAGAGCTGCGCGCTCTCGATCGTGAAACGGCTGACCGGCCAGGCGTATCGCGGGGAACCGAGCGCGGCTGATCTGCAGGACGCAATGAAGTTCTACGAGCAGGGCCGCGACAACGGCGGCTTCGAAGGCGGCGTGCGCATGGCGCTCCAGTCCGTCCTGATGAGCCCGCGCTTCCTGTTCCGCATCGAAGCGATGCCGACGGCCTCGCCGGCCGGCCCATACCGCGTCGCCGAGAACGACCTCGCATCGAGGCTCTCGTTCTTCGTCTGGGGCTCCTCACCCGACGCGGAGCTGCTGAAGGCGGCATCGTCCGGTACCCTGAGCACGCCGGCCGGCTTCAACAAGCAGCTGAAGCGCATGCTCGCCGATCCACGCTCGAAGGCGCTGTCGGAGCGCTTCGCCGCGCAGTGGCTGCGCCTGCAGGACCTGGACAAGATCATTCCGGACTACCTGACGTTCCCGCAGTACGACGGCACCCTCGGCGCGGCGATGGGCGAGGAGACCCGCCTTCTCTTCGACAGCATCGTCAAGGAGGACCGCAGCGTCCTCGAGCTGCTGACCGCCGACTACACGTTCGTCAACGAGCGCCTGGCGAAGCACTACGGCATCCCGGACGTGTCGGGGAACGAGTTCCAGCGCGTGACGGTACCCGACTACCGCCGCGGCCTTCTCGGGCAGGGCAGCATCCTCACGCTCACGTCGGTGGCGGATCGCACCTCGCCGGTTCAGCGTGGCAAGTGGGTAATGGAAGTGCTGCTTGGTTCGCCGCCTCCGCCGCCGCCACCCAACGTGCCGACGCTGGACGACTCGGTGAAGGCGACCGCCGGCGGCAAGATGCTCTCGACGCGCGAGCGCATGGAGGAGCACCGCAAGAACCCGTCGTGCAACTCGTGCCATCGCGTCATCGATCCGCTGGGCCTTGCGCTCGACAACTTCGACGCGACCGGCGCCTGGCGAATCAAGGACAACGAAGTGCCGGTGGACTCGGAGGGCACGCTCTACGACGGCAGCACGGTGAACGGTCCGGCCGGGCTCCGCGCCGCGCTGCTGCGGCACCAGGACGTGTTCCTCCAGAGCTTCACCGAGAACATGCTGACCTACGCGCTCGGCCGGCGCGTCGAGTACTCCGACATGCCGATGGTGCGCGCCATCGTCCGCGACGCGAAGAAGCAGAACTACAAGATGTCCGCGTTCGTGCAGGGCATTGCCAACAGCCCGGCGTTCCGCATGGCGGCCCCGGATGTTCCCGCCGCCCGCACGACCGAGGTGGAGCGGGCGGCGCGGTAAAGGCAGAAGGCAAAAGGCAGAAGGCAGAAGCCAAGAAGGCGAAAGGCAGAACAGGGAGACGCGATGATCATCTTGAAGAAGCACCTTTCCCGCCGCACGATGCTGAGGGGCATGGGCGTGACGATGGCCCTGCCGTTCCTCGAGGCGATGGTGCCGGCTGGAACCGCGCTGGCCAAGGCGGCCCCCAGGCGCGTTCGCTTCGCAGCGATCGAAATCGTGCACGGCGCGGCGGGGAGCACCGCGTTCGGCGCCAAGAAGTTCATGTGGGCGCCGGAGAAGGTCGGCCGCGCGTTCGACCTGTCGCCGAGCAGCCTGGCGCCGATGGAGCCGTTCCGCGATCACCTGACGATCATCAGCAACACCGACGTCCGCAACGCCGAGGCCTTCACCGCCCCGGAAATTGGCGGCGACCACTTCCGCTCGAGCGCGGTCTTCCTGACCCAGTGCCACCCGAAGCAGACCCAGGGCTCGGACGTGTTCGTCGGTACCTCCCTGGACCAGATGTATGCGCAGAAGTTCGGGCAGGAGACGCCGATCCCCTCGATGCAGCTGTGCATCGAGAACGTGGATCAGGCAGGCGGCTGCTCCTACGGTTATTCCTGCGTCTACACCGACTCGATCAGCTGGGCATCAGCGGCCGAGCCGCTGCCGATGATCCGCGATCCGCGGGTTGTCTTCGATACGCTGTTCGGCGTCGGCGCAACCCCTGGGGAGCGCCGTGAGCGCCGCGCCGAGGACAAGAGCATCCTGGATTGGCTGGGGACCGCGGTGGCGCGCCTCAACAAGGACCTCGGCGCATCGGACCGCGCCCGCCTGGCGGATTATCTCGACGACGTGCGTGAGATCGAGCGGCGGATCGAGCGGGTCGAGGCGCAGAACCGCACCGGCGAGCCGCGCGAACTGCCCGGCGCCCCGATCGGCGTGCCCGATTCGTTCGAAGAGCACGTCAAACTGATGTTCGACCTGCAGGCGATTGCCTTCGCCTCGGACACGACCCGCGTCTTCGCGTTCAAGCTCGGTCGCGACGCCTCCAACCGTGTCTACGCCGAGAGTGGCTTCAAGGGCGCGTTCCACTCGGCGTCACATCACCAGGATCGCGACGATCGGATCACTGATTACTCGAAGATCAACAAGTACCACGTGAGCATGATTCCCTACTTCCTCGAGAAGCTGAAGAACACGCCGGATGGGGAGTCGAACCTGCTCGAGAACACGCTCCTGCTTTACGGCTCGCCGATGGGCAACTCCAACGTCCACAACCACAAACGCTGCCCGCTGTTTCTCGCCGGCCACGCCGGCGGCGCGCTCAAGGGCGGGCTGCACGTCAAGGCCGCCGACGGGACGCCGATGGCCAACGCGCTGCTGACCGCGGCGCACGCGCTCGGTCTCGAGGACATGAAGAGCATCGGCGACAGCACCGGCGCGATGGACCTCAATGCCGCGACGGAAACCACCGTCGCGCAGGCGTAGGAGAGCAGTGATGGCAGGCGCGCGGCTGTTCGGTGGCGTGCTGGCAAGCGTGGCCGGTGCGGTGTGCTTGTCGGTGGTCCTGCAGGCGCAGTCGCCGGCGAAAGTCGCCGACGCGGCCCAGCGCGGCGACCGCAACGAGGTCAAGGCGCTTCTCAAGGACGCCGCTGACGTCAACGCGGCGCAGGGCGACGGGATGACGGCGCTCCACTGGGCGGCGATGAACGGCGACGCCGAAATGGCGCAGATGCTCCTCTACGCCGGCGCCAACGTGAAGGCGGTGACGCGCCTGGGCAATTACACGCCGCTCTTCCTGGCCGCGCGCGAGGGCAAGGCGGGCGCGATTCCGGTCCTGGTCAAGACGGGCGCCGATGTGAACATGGCCACGGCCACCGGCACGACGCCGCTGATGGTCGCGGCCCAGTCGGGCAGTGTCGCAACCGTCCAGGCAATCCTCGACGGTGGCGCGGACGTGAACGCGGCCGAGAACGTGCGCGGCCTCACGGCGCTGATGTTCGCCGCGGCCGCGGATCGCCACGAGGTTGTGAAGCTGCTCGTCAGCAAGGGCGCAGATGTCAAGGCGGCCACAAAGGTCATCGACCTGTCGCAGCTCACCCGCGGCGGTTTGGGGTTCAACGGAGGCAACCCGCCGGTGCCGGGGCAGCAGGGTCAGCAGGGCGGCAACAACGCGGCCCGCGCCGGCTTGCCGTCAGCGCAGGGCGAGCAGTCGGGCCCGGGGCGGCGGCCACCGCAGGTGCCGGGCGTGGATCGGCAGTTTCAGCTGAACGAGCTGGTTGCCGGCCAGGGTGGCTTCACGCCCCTGCTGTTCGCCGTTCGCGACGGGTTCTCGGACTCAGCGGTGGCGCTGCTCGACGCAGGTGCGGACATCAACCAGGTAGCGGCCAGCGACAAGAACAGCCCGCTCCTGATCGCGCTGATCAACGGCCACTTCGATCTCGCGAAGACGCTCGTCGAGCGCGGCGCCGACGTGGACTGGGTGGCGGACAACGGCGTCGGGCCGCTGTATGCGGTGCTGAACGTGCAGTGGGCGCCCAAGGCGCTCTATCCGCAGCCGCAGTCCTACCGGCAGCAGAAGCTCTCGTATCTCGACATGCTCAAGGTGCTGCTGGACAAGGGCGCCGACGTCAACGCCCGCCTGACCAAGAAAGTCTGGTACTCGGGATACAGCTTCGACCTCTCCGGCGTGGACGAGATTGGCGCGACGCCGTTCTGGCGTGCCGCCTACGCCAGCGACGTGGACGCGATGAAGCTGCTCGCGCAGTACGGCGCCGACCCGAACATCCCGACGATGAAGCCGGCCGGCCGGCCGCGTCTTGGCGACGGCGAGCAGCGCGAGTCCAAGGAAGTGTCCAAGCTGCCGCCGGTTCCCCTGGGTGGCCCGTCGGTGACCCCGCTGCAGGCGGCCGCCGGCGTCGGCTACGGCGAAGGCTTTGCCGCCAACGCGCATCGCTTCGCGCCGGGCGGCATGCTGGCCGCGGTCAAGTACCTCGTCGAGGAGGAGGGCGCGGACGTCAACGCCGTCGATCACGAAGGCATGACCGCGCTGCACCACGCCGCCGCCCGAGGCGACAACGAGATGATCAAGTACCTGGTCTCGAAGGGCGCCGACGTGAAAGTCGTGGACCGCGAAGGCCGCACCACCGTGGACATGGCGAACGGCCCGGTGCAGCGCATTCAGCCGTTCCCCGAGACGATCAAGCTGCTCGAGTCGCTCGGCGCGGTCAACAATCACAAGTGCGTTTCGTGCTAGGTGTCAGGCTCCAAGCCTGAGTCTTTGGGCTCTAGGTCTGTCACGCGGATCACGCCGCAGCCGTCGCCGCGGTGATCCGACTGCACGCATCTGCTGAAGCGCATTGATGCTGCTGATTTGCGTCACTCGAAGCTGCCACGAATTGTCAGTTCGAGTCACATTAGTGTCCGTTTGATGCGCGGAACTGCACACGCTAGCCATCTCTGCCATTGGCGTAGTCCTTGAATAGTGGACAGCGACAGAGGATGGCGATGCAGCCTTACATTCGAACGGCAATTCGGCGTAACGAGGGGTTCACCCTCATCGAACTGCTCCTGGTCGTGGCGATCATCGGCATCATCGCCTCGATTGCGCTCCCGGGTTTGATGAGCGCCCGCCGCTCCGGCAACCAGGCGTCGGCAGTGGCCTCACTTCGAGCGATCGACAGCGCTCAGCGGACCTACTCCACCAGCTGCAGCTTCGGCGCATTCGCGACAGCGTTGACCCAACTCGGCACGGTCCCGGCGACCGGCGGCGCGGCATTCATCAGCCCGGACCTCGGGCTCTCTGACACCGTGAGCAAGAGCGGTTACATCGTGACGCTGGCTGGCGGTACGGATGCCGCCGCGGGTCGCCTCGACGCGTGCAACGGCGTGGTGGCCACGGATCTCGCGACCACGTTCTACGCAACCGCGGAGCCGGAAACCCCCGGTGGGACGGGCAACATGTATTACTGGGTCGGCACCAGCGGCACCATCTTCGAAGACACCGCGTTCATCGCCGAAACCGACGGTCTATCGGCAACGCCGGGTGGAACGCCAATTCAATAAAGAAAGGCAGAAGGCAAAAGGCGGAAGGCGAAGGCGAAGGCAGAAGGCGAAGGCGAAGGCAGAAGGCAGAAGGCAGAAGGCAGAAGGCAGAGGGCAAAAGGCAGCTTGTCGGCGCCGTAGCCTTCGGCGAAGGCGGAAAGGCAGACTACTTCAGGCGCTCGAGGCGAATGGCGTCGATCCCGACCACGTAATCAGGCTTTGCCAGCGGGTGGGCGCCGACGATGGTGAAACGGAGTCGGTGTGGTCCGCCGGTGAGGGTGTGATCTCCCATGGTCAGCGGATCCGCGGCGACCATCTGGGGGGCGTAGAGACTGACGCGGTCGAGCGTGGCCGGCTGATCGTCGAGCCGCACAGCGACCACCGCGTAATCGGGTGCGCGGGTGAACCGCACGGAGACTCGATAGGTTCCCGACTCAGCGATATCGAACGGGAGTGAGAGCTCGGCGCCAGGCCGCGCATCGCTCCAGCGCAGCTGCTGCTGATTGCGCCACAGGCCGAGCAGCGCCGGGTCCAGCGGCTGGGGCGCGGCCGTTCCGGCCGTCACCGTCGCACTTGCCGACTCTGCCTCGAACCACCGATCAGAATAGGGCGCCGCAACGGGGGCATCGGTCCCGGCCGTTCGCGCCAGCTCCAGGCGCTCCCACAATCGCGCTTCCAACAACTCCGCCATGAAATAGCTGCCCTTGAACAGCGCGTAGACGCCGCTTTGTTCCGGCGCGAGCCCCTGTTGCCGATCGCGCTCGTGTGTGCGGCGGACGATTGGGGGCAGGCGCTGGAGTGCGAGTGCCTGCGACTGGCGGCCGATGTACCGGCCTGCGTCCTTCGACGTGGACCCGAGCCACTTCTCGTAAGTAGAGAGGTCGATCAGCAGGTCGCCCGGCGGGGCGCCCTCGCTGAGCAGCGAGTAGGGATCGTCTCCGTGCGATAGCGCGCGATCTTCGCTCAGGAAGAGAATCGTCGCGTGCGGCGTGCTGTCGTTGCTGACCGATCGCAGGCGAACCGGGATGTTCGCGGCGCGAAGCACCGACGCGAAGAGGCCGGCTGTCCCCTGGCACCCCGCCGTATAGTGCCGGACCGCGTCGTAGCCGGGTATCGACGCGAACACGGTGCCGGTGTAGCGCGTCCCGGCGAGCGCCCGCGCCACCGGCATGTCGCCGTCGTAGCCCCAGTGCTCGCGGAAGTTCTGGCGCGAGACCGGGCCGGCGAAATGGGTGAGATTCCGGCCCCAGCCGATCAGGGCGACGATCGTATCGATTCGTGACGAGGCGAGCAGTCGCTGCTGCTGGAGGAACGCCCAGGATGTTGCCGGTTGGGCGGGCGCTGCCCAGCCGTGATCGAACTCCGAGATCTCGTACCCGCGCTGCTCCGGATTCCACCCGAACAGCGAGCTGCTGGCAAGGAGGGTCTCGAGCTCGTCGCCATTCAGGTCGTCGAGCGACCACGGGACTCGTCGATCGATCTCGACGGCGAGCGAGTGCGCGACGGTTGCGATGTACAGCGCGCGCGCGACATCCGGTGCGAAAGCCGTGTGCACGGCATCGGGATCGTCGCTGGCGCGCTTCCACGCGTTGGCCGGCGGGTCGTCGGCTTGCGAAAAGCGCCCGGTGCGGGCGGCCTCGACGGCCGAACCCAGCGCCGCGCGCATCTCGGCCGGCCACGCGGAGTACGAGCGCGAGCGCTCGCCGTCGTTCCAGGTGAGATGGAAGGCGACCGCCGGATGATCGCGCAGCCACGTATCGAGCGCGCCTGCCTCGGGCGCGGGCGGCTCGGGCGCGTCGACGGTGATGGTGCCCCGTCCAACGGTGCCGCGTCGATTGCCGGTGACGATCACCGCCCACTCGCTGCCGGCCGCGATCTGGTCTCGCGTAGCCGTGACGGTGAAGGCGATTTGCCCCTGCCCCTGTTCGTGATGCACGGCGGCCGCGCCGCCATAGAGCGTGACCGAGACCGGCTCGTCCATGGACGTGTCAACCCGGACCCTCACCGTACCGGGCGTCGTAAGGACGAAGTAGAATGCCGGTCGCGACGCGTGCCCCGGCGCGAGTCGAAAATGTGCCGTTCGCGGCGCCGCCACGGCGGGATTGGGCTGGATGAACGCCGCGGCAAGCACGACACCGATCAGGGCCTTTCCGCTTGCGATGGCGCTCCACCCACTCGTGACCGTCACGCCGTTGTCTCCCGGCCTCAAAGATTACCGGATGCGCGGCCTCGTGACCGGCTGTCGCGGTCTCACGCTCATCGAGCTCCTGATGGCAGTGGCCATTGTCGGTGTCCTCGCGTCGATTGCCGTGCCCGCGCTCCTGAGCGCCCGTCGCTATGCGAACCAGACCTCGGCCGTGGCTTCTCTTCGGGCGATCGCCGGCGCCGAGGCGGCATTTGCGACCACGTGCGCCAACGGGTTCTTTGCCTCGCGGCTGTCGCAGCTGGCCGACCCGCCTGCGCGGCGCCAGGAGGCGTTTCTTTCGCCGGATCTTGCCGCCTCCGATCGAGTCACCAAGAGCGGCTACCAGTTCCGCCTGACCGCCGGAAGCGACGGCCGTCCGGCTTCATGGGATTCCTGCAACGGCATCGACGCTGCCGAGCTCACCTCGTCGTTCGTGGCCACTGCCTCCCCTGAGTCGGCATCGGCAGGGACGCTGCACTACTGGGTCGGCGTGCCCGGCGCCATCTACCAGCTGCCGCAGCCGATCACGAGCACGGTGGGCCTGCTCGAACCCGCGGGCGCGCAGCCGGTCGGCAACGATACCGTGCGGCCAAACGGGGGGCGGGGAAGCGGGGGCAGCGATAAGATTCCAGTTCCGTGACCGCGTCCGTGGCGCGCTGCCCGACCGGCCCAACCCTCCGCATGACTCCGAGCCGCCTCGCCTTGCGTCAGTACGCGATCGCCCGCAGCCTGCGGCGCGCGGATTCGATCGAAGCGGCGGTTGCCAGGCTCGGCTTCGTGCAAGCCGACCCGATTCGGTCTCCGGCCCGCGCCCAGGACCTCACGCTGCGCCACCGGGTGCCCGGATACCGCGCCGGCGATCTGGAGCGGTCGTACAGCCGGCTGCCGATGGAGGAGGACTTCTTCGTCAACTACGGGTTCCTGCCGCGCGAGGTGTATCGGCTGATGCATCCGCGCTCGGGTCTGGGCCGCTGGGTCAAGCCGGGCAAGCGCAAGGCCGAAGCCGTGCTCGCGTTCGTCCGCGAGCGCGGACGGGTCCACCCCCGCGAGGTGGACGCCCACTTCGCGCATGGTTCGGTAACCAACTACTGGGGCGGATCGTCCTCGGCCACGACCCACCTGCTGGATCATCTTCACTACCGCGGGCTGCTGAGGGTGGCGGGGCGCGACGGCGGCATCCGGCAGTACGAAGCGCAGACCCACACCACGGATCCGCTCTCTCTCGCTGAACGGCGCGCGCGGCTCGATGCCCTGCTGATGGTGCTGGTGGAGAAGTACGCGCCGCTGCCGTCGGCCACGCTGTCGTGGCTCGCAAACCGGATGCGGATTGCCACGCCGCAATGGGAAGGCGACGTCGGTCGATCGCGGGCCCGGCTCAGGCACCGGCTGCGACACGCCCGCGTCGACGGCGTGGACTGGTTCTTCCCGGACGAACCGCTGGATGGCGCCATCGACGATCGCGTGCGGCTCCTCGCGCCCTTCGATCCGATCGTCTGGGATCGGCGACGATTCGACATCCTGTGGGGATGGCCGTATCGCTTCGAGGCCTACACGCCGGCCGCGAAGCGCCAGTACGGGTACTACGCGCTGCCGATCCTGTGGCGCGATGAGATCCTCGGCTGGGCCAACGTGTCGAGGCGGGACGGCGGCATCACAGTGGACGCCGGGTACGTCCAGGGGCGAGCGCCGCGCTCGCGCCAGTATCGCCAGGAGCTCGACGCCGAGCTGGAACGGCTGCGTGTGTTCCTGCGTTCGGAGCCCGCGGACTAGCCGGCGGCCGGATACCGTCCGATCCCACTCCGATTGTTCGTCAGGCCTTCGCGCGCTGGACGTCGTAGTGCAGTTGAACGACGCCGTCGGGGAACTGACGAACGTCCTGCAGCGCGAGTGCGACGTGGCGATGCCGCGCCGCAAGCAGGGGGATGCCTTCGCCGATGAAGACCGGCACGACGGTGATGATGAACTCGTCGATCGCCCCCTCGTCCACGAAGGCCCCGATGATCCCGCCGCCGCCCATCATCCAGATGTCTTTTCCCGGCTGCCCCCGAAGTCTATCGGCGAACTCGCGGATCGGTTCGCTGACGAAGTGCACCCCGGGGGGGACCGACGGAGGGGGCGGCCGCCGGGAGAACACGTAGTGCGCGGACTTCTCGGTGAAGCGGGCGCCCAGCTCCAGGCTTCTGTCGAAGGTCTTGCGCCCGAGGATCTTGGCGTCGATCGAGCGCTCGAACTCCGGTAGGCCGTAGAAACCCTTCGGCGCCGGCCGGTCGGTCAGCCAATCGAGATTGCCATCAGGCCGCGCGACGTAGCCGTCCGCGCTCGTCCCGATGTTGACGATGATCCGTCGGTGCGGGGGCGTCACGTCTGAACTTACGCGCTTACGGACGCTTTCGTTCCTCGGCGAGGCGCCTGGTCAGGCCCTCGCGAGCCGCTTCCGCAAAGGTCGCGCACGTCTTCCCCTTGCCCATCGCCGGGTGCAAGGCGATCAGGACGTCGCAGTGGAGCGCGGCCAGCGTATCGATGCTCCGGCGGAAGGCGGCGACCCGCTCAGGATCCGCGGAGAACAGAAACCCCGGCGCCGAGACCGCGCTGAGGCTGTCGGCATAGACGATGTCCTTGCAGACCGCGCCTTCGCACGATCGCCAGCTCCACGTCGTCGCCCCGGGTGTGTGCCCGGGCGTGAGATGAGCCGTGACCGAGAGCGGCCCGACCGTGATCACTTCGCCGTCCTTCACGACCTGGACGTTCTTGACCGGCGGGAACGCGGTCGCCTTGGGGCCGAAGCCGTACTGCGGGTCGTCCTCGGTGTCCGCACCGGCCTGAAGCGCCCTGGCCGTGGCCGCGCTCGCCGCCACCCTGGCGCCGCTGGCGCGCTGCAGCGCCGCGATGCCGCCCGCGTGATCGTAGTGGCCGTGCGAGTTCAGGATGTAGCGGATGTCTTCGGCCTTGAATCCGAGACCGCGGATGTTGCGGTCGATGATCGCGGCGGATTGCGGGAGCGCGCCGTCGAGGAGGATGTGTCCGTCGGGCGACGTGATCAGAACGGCGGACAGACCTTCCGGTCCCACGTTGTAGGTGTTGCCGAAGACCTTGCTCCCTGGCTGATCCTTGTTCCACTCGTCGCAGCCGTCACAGACCTTGGGCGGATCCGGTGTGAACGCGGGCTTGCTCTGAGCCGAAATGGTTGACAGTCCGGACGCGAACGAGAGCGCACCGATGATAGCGATGAAACGACGCATGGATGACGAGCTTGACACGATGTCATCGCGGAGCCAAAAGGAAATAGTTGGTGTTACGCTGACCGGCGTGGCGCCGCTCCCAATCAGCGCAGCATCGACATCGATTGCGGCGTTCGTCGGTCCTCTGCCTGCCGGACCTGAGAACACGCCGGTCGTGATCGCCAGCCACGCGGAGTTCGCCCAGACTTTTTCGCCGATGGTGGATTCACCGCTCGCGATTGCCGTGTCGCTCTTCTTCGCGAATGGAGGCACGGTCGCCCGCGTGGTTCGCATCGGGAGCGGGGCGCCGGACGACGAGGTGTCCATGCCAGCCCTCGAGGCGCTGGGCCATGGCGTCTGGGCATTGCGAGACACAACTTTCAACCTGCTGTGCGTCCCGCCCTACACGACCGGGCGCGACGGCGACGTCAGCGCCCGCACGCGGCGGGCGGCGGCAGCGCTCTGCCGCGAACATCGGGCGATCTTCGTGACCGATCCGCTTGCGGCGTGGTCCAGCGGGAACGATGTCGTCACCGGGATCCGAAGCGCCGAGTGGGGACTCCCGCCCGACTCGAACGTGGCGGTCTACTGGCCGTGGCTGTCCGTTTCAGCATCGGCGGGTGGAACGACGGCGGTTGCGCCATCCGGTGCCGTTGCCGGAGTGATCGCGCGAGTGGACACCGCACGTCGCGTGTGGAAGGCGCCGGCGGGGAGGGACACAACCGTCGTTGGGCTTACCGGCCTCGCCGCCAGCGCGACCCAGGCCGATCGGGATGCAATGAATCGGGCCGGCATCAACCTGCTCAGGTCGTTCGACGGGACCGGTCCCGTCGTGTGGGGCGCACGCACGCTCGCCGGCGACGACACGCTTGCGTCGGACTGGAAGTACCTGCCTGTGCGCCGACTCGCGCTGTTCATCGAGTCGTCGATTCTCCAGAGCACCGCGTGGGTCGCCTTCGAGCCGAACGCCGAGCCGCTCTGGCGTGACCTTCGCAACGTTGTTGGCACATTTCTTCAGGGTCTGTTCAGCACGGGCGCGTTCCAGGGCCGGACGGCTCGGGACGCGTGGTTCGTCAAATGCGACGCCGGCACGATGTCACAGGACGATATCGACAACGGGCGACTGATCATGCAGGTAGGCATCGCGCCGCTGAAGCCGGCCGAGTTTGTCGTCTTACGAATCTCCACCGCGGCGAGGCGGCCGGCGCCCTAGCGAGGCGCTTCGGCCCAGGCGATGCGTGCCGCCGCAGTGATTCGTGCCGGCTGGCGTCCTTCGTACGCAGGCTGCATCGCTTTCGTGATCGTGTCCGCCGCTTCATCCTGGCCGACGCCTTTCGCCTTCAGCTCGCGAGCGCGGCGCTGGAGATCCTCGAGGTAGCTGCGGTAGTCGTCGATCATGCGGTTGTCGCCCATGTCGCCGTGGCTGGGAACCACGCGAGCTGGCTCGAGCGCCGAGAGCGTGGCCAGCGCTTCGAGCCAGGTGCGCACGCTGGATGATGGGCTGATCATGGCCGGCAGCGCCGGCATCGCGACATCGCCGGAGAACAGCACCCGGTCCTCTTCGACGAAGAAGATCGTGTCCCCCCGTGTGTGGGTTGGTCCCACCGCCCGCATCGCGACGTGGACATCACCGAGATCGAGGCGGTAGTCGCGATCGAAGACGACGTCTGCCTTTCGATAGGTGGCGCCGGCGAGCAAATCGGCGATGGCCGGCGAGCGCTTGCTGAACGTGTTGGCCAGCTCCAGGTTGAACTCCTGGATGTCCTGCACCTGGGCCTGAGCCCGAATCATCTTCGTCGTCGGCGGGAACGCGGACGCGCCGAGATCGTGCTCGGGATGGAAGTGGGTGGTCGCCAGGTACAGCTCGCTGTGCTGGCTGACCTTGCGAACCTCGCGCAGGACCGCCTCTCCGTTTCTTGGGCCGAGGCCGGTATCGATCACCAGCGTGGCGCGTGAGCCGACGACGATGCCGACGTTCGGGACCAGGCCGACGTTCGCGTCGGGGATGACGTAGGTGTGTGGCGCGACCTTCGTCGTCACGCCCTCCCTGACGAGCGGCGTTGGTGGTTGAGCCGGTTGTGCGTTGGGGACGACGCCAGCGGCGAGCGCGAGCACGAATACCAGTGGGAAACGTCGCATGGGTGGGCCTTGCCCGAGAGTATAGACGCTAGAATTTGTCCATGAGCACACGACGATTTCTTGTGACCGGCGCAAGCCAGGGAATTGGGGCAGCAGTGGTGGAGCAGGCGAGGGCGGCGGGCCACCAGGTGGTTTTCACTGGCCGCGACCGGTCCCGGATCGACGCGCTGGCGGCGAAGAGCGGCGCGCACGGAATCCAGGCCAACGTGACTGTCGCTGAAGATAACGCACGCACGGTTGACGAGGCGCTGAAGCGGATGGGCGGGATCGACGTGCTGGTGAACAACGCCGGCTACGCGTATCGGGGCGATATTGGCGAGATGGACATCGCGAAGATGCGCGAGATGTTCGACACCAACGTGTTCGGTCTGGTGGACCTTACGAACCGCATCGCCCCGCACATGAAGGCGCAGGCCTTCGGCGACATCGTCAACATCGCGTCGACGTCGGGCATGAAGGGAGCGGCGGGCGCCACGTCGTACGCCGCGAGCAAGTGGGCGGTGCGCGGCATCACGCAGTGCTGGCAGGCCGAGCTCAGGCCGAAGAACATCCGCGTGACCTGCATCTGCCCATCCGAGGTGCAGACGAATTTTGGCGGCCGCACTGGCCGCAACAACCCGAACAAACTCTACGCGGAAGACATCGCCGCAACGATCCTCGCCGGCGTGTCGTTGCCGCAGCGCGTGCTGTGGACCGAGCTGGCGATTTTCGCGACGAACCCCTGGAAGGAAGACTGATCCGATCGGCAGAGGGGGCGACGGCACGAGTGCTGGCGGGCGGAGACAACTCGACCATTGACGTCGGGCGCATCCATCGCCATACTTCTGCCGCTCCAGCTCAACTTTTAAGAAGGCCCCCTCATGCACTCCCGTTGTTGGTGGTTCGCGTTGTCGGCGATCGTTGGGCTTACGTGCAGCGCAGCCGCCCAGCGCGGCGGAGCGGGAAACTCGGTGAAAACGCCCGGCAGTGGCCTTACCGGTATGTGGGCGATTAGCGGCTCCTCGCCGGACGCGAGAGCGCAGCCGACTCTCACGGCCCGTCTTTCCGCCGATGCGTCGGTCGCTGGCGCTGAACATCCCGAGCTGGTGCTGCGCTGCCGCAGTCAGGTGTTCGACGTCTACGTCGACACGAAGGTGATTGCGTCAGGGACAGGCAACCGGGTGCAGTGGGACGACGGGCCGGCGCAGCCATACGCGGTGTGGTCCGAATCGGACGCCGATCCGCAGACGCTCTTCACCGCGGAACCCGAGGAATTCCTCCGCAAGGCGATGAAGGCGCGGCGGTTGCGCTTCGAGTTCAGGCCGAGTCACGGCGCGCCGGCCGTCGCCTCGTTCAGGCTGGCCGGCATGTCGGGGGTCGTGATCAGGCTGCAGCAGGCTTGTCCGACACTGGTCGCGCTCCATTGAGCCGGGGCTATGGTCGCGTGTGTTCAACGCCGTGAGGCCGACCCGGGTAGCTGATTGTGCCGATCACCCGGTTGCCGGCCTTGTGGTCGATGATGGCGACGCCTGGACTGGAACCTCCTTCGTACGAGGCCAGCGTGTAACGGCCATCGGGTGACGTCCACTGGTGACCGCCAACCGTGGTGGTCTCGCCCGGCGGGCCGAGCGTGACGAGATCCACGTGGCCGGTCCGTGTGTCCACGACTGCGAGCTTGGCGGGGCCGGGAACCGCGCGCAAGCCGACGGTGAGCAGTGCCTCGTTGGCGGAGAAGCGCAGCGTATCGGGCCGGGGCAGCGACAGGACGTCCTGGTAGCCCGCCGGCGCCACCGTCGTATCCGGGTCGAGACGGATCACGGCGAGTCGATCGTCGGTCCGCCGGCTGACCACCAGCAACCTCTGGTTGTTCGTCACGGCCATCTCGTGCGCCGCCGGCACGCTCAGCCGCCACCATACCGTGCCGCTCAATGGGTCCATTGCGATGATCTGCCCCGTTGTGTCGCTCGCCAGGTATAGCGTGTGTTCGTCGTTGGAAAACACCGCGGCGTGAACGCGTCCGTTGGTCGACCCGGGATCGCTGTCCCAGATGCCGACGAGCGCGTCGGTGTGGGTATCGACGACGGCCACCGTGTCGGTGCCGTAGAGGCCGACGGCGACGAAGTTCCCGCCCTGACTCGCGTGCACGTGATGGGGACGCGAGCCGGCGGGCAGCACGATGCGCGACAAGAGCAGGCCAGTACCGGCGTCGATGATTGCGATGGCGGGAGGCGTCCCAAGTTCCTCGGCCACATAGACCTTGTGCTTGGCGACGGCGAGATCACCGGGCTGCGAGTTCGCCGCCATCGGGATGGTCCACACTGGCTCGAGCGTATCGGCGTCGATCGCGCGGACAGTGTTCGCGCCGCGATTCGCGACCCAGATCGTGCCGTTCACCGGCCCGCCTTCGCTGCGGGCGCTCAGGTCCATCGTCGAAGCGGCCGCGAGAATGGCGAGAAGGGTAGCCGAAAGGTGCAAATGCGTGCGCATATCAACCTCCACCGATAGAAGCGGAATCAAGCCGCGTATTGCGTCACGGCTGGCGGTTGACGGCGGTGCAGCGGCGATTTAACGTGGACCGGCCATGGGCGGACGGCCTCTGGACGCTCGGAACCATACGTCGCCTCCGGGTGCGCTCAGCGGGCTCTTGACAGCCTGGGGGCGCGGCGATCTCGAGGCGCGAGACGCTTTGCTGCCCATCGTGTATGCCGAGCTGCGACGGCGGGCCGCCGGCTACCTCCGGCGCGAGCGCAGGGACCACACCCTCCAGCCCACCGCTCTCGTCAACGAGGCCTACCTCCGGCTCGCCGGTCAAGCGCAGGTCAGCTGGAAGGACCGCGCCCATTTTTTCTGTGTCGCCTCGCAGGTGATGCGGCGGATTCTTGTCGACCATGCGCGGGCTCGCCGCGCCCAGAAGCGACCGCGCCAGCAGCTGAAGGTATCGCTCGAGGAGCTGCTGGTTGCCGCCGCGCCTCCGCCGGTCGATCTGCTGGCGCTCGACGAAGCGCTTTCGGAACTGACGACGGTCGATGCGCGTCTCGCGCAGGTGACCGAGCTTCGCTACTTCGGCGGCCTGTCCGAGCAGGAAGTGGCCAGGGTGCTGTCGCTGTCACGGGCGACGGTCACTCGCGACTGGCAGACGGCGCGCGCGTGGTTGTACCGGCGGATGACCGCAGGACGCCACGCCGCTCTCGCCAGGCCGTGACGGTAAAGGTATATGAGCGCGCGCGAGTGGGATCGCGTCAAGCGAGCATTTCAAGCGGTGCTGGAGATGGAGCCTTCTGCTCGCGCAGCGCGCGCGGTCGAGTTCTGTGGCGACGATCCAGAACTTCTCGCAGAGGTGCAGGCACTCCTTGCCGCGCACGTGGAAGCGGGAGAGTTTGGTGAGCGTCCGGCAGTCGAGATGCTCGCCGCGTTGTCGGGCCTCGAGACCGACGTCACCGCGCCGGAGGTTCGCCAGGTCAACGCCGGTGAGCGCCTGGGCGCCTACGAGATTCGGGTCCCGCTCGGCGGCGGCGGCATGGGCGACGTCTACGAAGGGTGGGATACGCGACTGGACAGGACGGTGGCCATCAAGGTGCTGCGCCTCGGTGGATCGAGCTCGGGACGCGAACGATTCGAGAGGGAAGCGCGCGCCGTCGCGCGCCTCAACCACCCACACATCTGCACGCTCCACGACGTCGGCCACGACGGGCCCGTGGATTACCTCGTGATGGAACACCTCGTTGGCGAAACGCTGGCTCGCCGCCTGTCCCGGGGGCCGTTGCCCTGGACGGAGGCGATCGAGGTGGCCATCCAGATGGCGTCGGCCCTCGACTGCGCGCACCGAGCCGGGATCGT
>DATJFF010000151.1:0-5497 GCA_035495795.1 Vicinamibacterales bacterium | reverse complement strand
CTTCACCCGCCGATCGATCGGCCGTCCGCACGCTGTCGACGGATCCGTTGTCCAGTCACAAGTACGTGGCGTTCGAGGATCTGTTCCGTGGCGACCGCTCGCTGATTCGCGAACGGCAGATGGACTACGTGAAGCTCTTTGCCGGCCGCGAGGACGTGCTCGACATCGGCTGTGGCCGCGGCGAGTTCCTGCAGTTGCTTGCCGAACATGGCATCAGCGGCCGCGGCGTCGACCTCAACCACGAGATGGTGGCCCAGTGCGTTGCGGCAGGCCTGGACGTCCGCGAGGCGGACGCGGTGTCGTTCCTGCGGGAACAGAATGACGGCAGCCTCGGCGGGCTCATCGCGGCGCAGGTCGTCGAGCACCTCGAACCCGATTACCTGCTGGCGCTCGTGGACGAAGCGTTCCGCGTTCTGCGTCCGGGATCGCCGATCGTTCTCGAGACGATCAATGTCAGCTCCTGGTCGGCGTTCTTCACCAGCTACCTGCGCGACCTCACGCACGTCCGCCCCGTGCATCCGGACACGCTGAAGTTCGTGGTCACGGCGGCCGGGTTCCTCGAGGCCGAAATTCAGACTCGCGCGCCTCTTCCCGACTCCGAAAAACTCCTCTTCGCGCCCCGCGCGACCCGCGAAGTGAACCCGGCATCGTCCGGACCCGAAGGACAGGGACTTGCGGCCCTCGCCGACGCCTTCGACCGCAACATGGAGCGGCTGAACACTCAGCTCTACGGCCCGCTCGACTACGCTGTCGTGGCATGGAAGCCGTGACGCGCGGGAACCTCGCGAACGACGCACACCTCGAGAACCCCGAGAACCTCGCGAACGACGCGAGCCCCGCGAACCCCGCGAACCTCGAGAACCTCGTATGGCTCTGCTGACGCGAGCGATTGTCATCGCGTCGACACTGGCCGCCGTGGCGCTCGGACTCTGGCCGCTCCAGGCACAGCCAGCGTTGGCGGCAGCGCTGGCCGCCACGTTCGTCGCCGTTGCCCTGCTCGCGCGATTCCTGCCGGCGGCCGCTACCGCACTGGTGCTCGCGTTCGGTTACATCACGTACGGGGTGACGAGACTCGTTGCCGGACCGCAGGTGGCTGGAATGCCGTTCTTCCTGGCTGCGTTCGCCGGCCTTGCTCTGGGACTCGCATCGTGGACTCGATGGACGGCGCGTGCCCCCTGGAAAATCCCGCTGGCGTGGTGGGGCACCACCGTCGCGCTCACCTGGCCGTATGTGGCGGCCCGCGAACTGCAGTTCTCGCTGGGCCCGTCGCTCGCCGCCGGGCCCGTCGTCACGACTGCGGCATTGCAGATGTCGCTGGCCTTGTGGATGGACCGGCTGCTCGCCGAACCGGACCACACCCGGACGTTCCGAGACGATGGCCTGCCGCTCCGATCGTGGCATCTGCCGCTGATGCTGAGCGCGCTCGTCACGGCCGGCGCCGCGCTGTATCAGCGTGGCATCGATCTCGCGTGGCTGAGCGGAGAGCCGTGGTACTCGCTCGGGCGAGCGACCGGCCTGATGGGTGACGCGAATCCGATGGGGGTGGCAACCGCTCTGTGGGCGCCGATCACCGTCGCCGTGTTTGCCACGTCCATCATTTCCACCTTCTTCGGAGTGGCGTTGTCGCTGCCGCTCTGGATCGCCGCGTGGGTGTCGGGCGCGCGGACGACCCTGCTGCTGTTTGGCGCTGGCGCCGCTGCGCTGCTCCTTCTCATGACGCACGCCCTCGGGTGGTCGCGCCGCACGGTGCTGATGGCCGGCGCCGGCTCTGTCGTTCTGCTGCTCGGTGCCGTGCTGCTGCTGGCGCAGCGAGCCGACCCATCGACGCCGCTGGGGCGCCTGATTGGCGCGCTGCCGAAGACTTCGATCGGCGACGTCGTGTACGAGCTGTTCTGGAATCGCGACGGCTACGGCACGGCAGCCGCCGCCGCGATCGGGGAGCATCCGCTGATGGGCGTCGGGATCGGCCGCTTCACGGGCCTGTCGACCAGCTACGCGCAGCGAGCGCTGGGTCGCGCCATTCCCGCCGACAATGCCCAGAATCTCTGGCGCCACACGCTGGCCGAGCAGGGACTCATCGGACTGTTGCCGATTCTGTGGCTGACCGGGCTCACCGTCATGGCGGTCTTCGCCGGACGCGTGGCGGGGGTCGATCTCGTGTTGCGGGTGATGGTGTGCGGCCTTGGATGCGGCCTGATTGTCGGCTATCCCGTCCAGGATCCCGCGATCGCCGTCACGCTGGCGACGCTGGTCGCAGCGGTGGCGCGACAGCGTCCGCAACGCTGATTCCAGCGGACGACGGCACCGCGCTCAATTCGTTGCGTCGAGGAGAGCAGCAAACTCCGCCGGCGGTGGCAGGGTCGAGAACAGGCGCCACGGCCGGTGCGCGCCCAGATCGTCGAGCGTATGCGTGTTGCTGGCGACCGCCAGCACCGGAATGCCCACCGCATGCGCCCCTTCGATGTCGTGCGGTGTATCCCCGATCACCAGCACCTCGGAGGCCCGCAGTCCGGGGATTCTCGACTGAGCCATCTGCAGTGCGCGGCGGACGATGTGGGCGCGGGGCTCGACTCGGGACGAGAACGATCCGACGAGCGGTGGCAGAGCGGCTCGATCGCCGTGGCTGGCAGCGCGGAAGTAGTCAATCAATCCGTAGTGGTGCAGCTTGGCGGTTGCGCCGGACAGGGTATTCCCGGTAACGAGCCACGAAATCAGTTGCGGCCGCTCCCCGCGCAGCCACTGCAGCAGGTCCAGAACCCGGTCCAGCACGCGCCCCTGTCTTTGCGGGAGTGCGCCGGCGAGCGCCTGTTCGTAGGCCCGGACCAGCGCCGCGGCAGTGGCCTGAACATCGCGCCTTCCCTGCTCTTCGCCACCAAGCAGCCACGCTGCAATCTGGTGGTCGGTGAGACCGTCGGGCCGCACCGCCGGGAACGCGCGGCCGCCGCTGACAGAGGCGAACGCCTCCTCCCACGCAATCATCCCGGCCCGGCCGGTGACCAGCAGGGTGCCGTCAATGTCCCAGAACAATGCGCGAGTCGGGAGTTTCGTCACAAAGCAAAGATCTTGTCGCTCCTGATTCCTTTGAGCGCGTTGCGCGTATCCACGATCAAGGGGAAGGTCTCGACAATCGACGGGTAGTCGAACGCCTTGTGGTCGGTGATGATCACCGCGCAGTCGGCGGTCGCGGCGCCGTCGGCCACCGGGATGCCGGTGATCTGGTGCGGGCCGTGATCGACCTCCGGAACGAACGGATCCGAGTAGGTGACCAACGCGCCGCGGCGCATCAGCAATTCGATGATGTCGAGGGCCGGGGACTCGCGGACGTCGTCGATGTCGCGCTTGTAGGCGACGCCGAGGACGTGTACCCGCGAGCCGTTGAGCGGCTTGCGATGGGCGTTGAGCGCCTCCGCGACGCGGTTGACCACGTACTCCGGCATCGAGCCGTTGACCTGCCCGGCGAGCTCGATGAAGCGGGCCTCGAAGTTGAACTGCTTCGCCTTCCACGACAGGTAGAAAGGATCGATCGGAATGCAGTGCCCGCCCAGTCCCGGCCCCGGGTAGAAGGGCATGAAGCCGAACGGCTTGGTCTTGGCGGCGTCGATCACCTCCCACACGTCGATGCCCATGCGGTGGCACATCAGCGCGAGTTCGTTGACCATCCCGATGTTCACGGCGCGGAACGTGTTCTCGAGCAGCTTCACCATTTCAGCCGCGCGGGTGGACGTCACCGGCACGACGGTCTCGACCACCAGTTGGTAGAAAGCGTGCGCCACCTCGGTGCTGGCGGCATCGTAGCCGCCGACCACCTTCGGAATGTTCCGGGTCTGGAAGGTGGGATTGCCGGGATCGACACGCTCGGGTGAAAACGCCAGGTAGAAGTCCTCGCCGGCCTTGAGTCCCTTGGCTTCAAGTGCGGGTTTCACGACTTCATCGGTCGTGCCTGGATAGGTGGTGGACTCGAGGATCACCAGCTGACCGCGGCGCAGCACCGACGCCGTCGTCTCCACTGCCTTCACGACATAGGACAGGTCCGGATCCTTCGTTTTGCGAAGCGGCGTCGGCACGCAGATGTCGATCACGTCCGCTTCAGCAAGCGAGGCGGCATCGGTCGTCGGGATGAGGAGGCCGGTATTGACGGCTTCGGCCACGTGGGCCGACGGAACATCGGGAATGTAGCTGCGGCCCGCGGCCAGCTCGCTCACCTTCCTGAGGTCCACGTCGAAGCCGATCGTCTTGACGTTGTTGCGGGCCAGTTCGATCGCCAGCGGCAGCCCGACATAGCCGAGGCCGATCACACCGGCCACGGCCTGCTTCGCTTCGAGTCGCTTCTTCAGATCCATGAGGTCCTGAGGTCTTGGGGTCTTGAGGTCGTGAAGTGCTGGGGTGTCGAGGTTCAGAGGTCTCGCGTCGTCGCCCCGGTAATGGCGTGGAGGTTATCGGCCGTCAGGTCCGCGGCCGATAGTAGGCGACGATCTGCTCGACCACGTATTGCTGCTGGTCGCCGGTCAGCTCGGGGTAAATCGGAATCGCCAGCACTTCGGCGGCGGCCTTCTCGGCGTGAGGGAAATCCCCGGCCTTGTAGCCGAGGCCGGCGAAGCACTCCTGCCGATGAAACGGCACCGGGTAGTAAATCTCTGTTCCCACCCCAACTCCGTCGAGATGCTTCCTCAGGCCGTCGCGATCGGGCACGCGGATCACGAACTGGTTGTAGATGTGACGGCGGTCCGGCCGCTCTGACGGCAGCGTCACCGTGCCGGCGAGGCCTGCCTCGGCGAACAGGTGGCGGTACCGCGCGGCATTGGCCCTCCGTCCGTCCGTCCACGCCGCCAGGTGCGGCAGCTTCGCGCTGAGCACCGCGGCCTGAATGGCATCGATACGGAAGTTGCCGCCGACCATCTTGTGGAAGTACTTCGGCTCCATGCCGTGGTTCCGAAGCATCCGCACCTTGTGGGCCAGGGCCTCGTCGTTGGTCGTGACCAGGCCGGCGTCGCCGAAGGCGCCAAGGTTCTTGCTCGGGAAGAACGAGAAGCAGCCGAGATTGCCGAGGCCGCCGACCTTGCCGCCGTGATCGGTCGCGCCGATCGCCTGGGCCGCATCCTCGATGATCTTGAGGTCGTACTCGTAGGCGAGCGCCACGACCGCACTCATGTCCGCGGACTGGCCGAACAGGTGGACTGGCATCAGCGCCCTGGTCCGCGCAGTACACGCGCGGGTTGCCGCGACGACGTCGATGTTGAAGGTGTCGGGATCGATATCGACGAGGACCGGGCGGGCGCCAACGCGAGCGATGCTGCCGGCAGTGGCGAAGAACGAGAACGTGCTGGTTACGACCTCGTCGCCAGGGCCGATGTCGAGAGCCATCAGCGCGGCCACCAGGGCGTCGGTTCCCGACGACACCCCGATCGCGTGCTGCACGTCCACGACATGCGCGACTTCCCGCTCGAACGCGTCCACCTCGGGGCCCATGATGAAGCGCTGGCTGTCGGCGACTCGGGTA
>DATJFF010000150.1:0-3869 GCA_035495795.1 Vicinamibacterales bacterium | reverse complement strand
CGCGAAGAAGGACCTGCAATCGGAGTTCTCCGTCGTCCGGAACGAGTACGAGTCCGGCGAGAACGACCCGGGCGGCGTCCTGATGGATCGGACTCTCTCGACCGCCTTCCTCTGGCACAACTACGGCAAGTCGACCATCGGGGCGCGGTCCGACATCGAGCAGGTGCCGATCGAGCGGCTGCAGGCGTTCTACCGCAAGTACTACCAGCCGGACAACTCGATGCTGGTGATCGCCGGCAGGTTCAACGAGAAGCGCGCGATGGAGCTGGTGCGCGAGAAGTTCGGCCGCATCCCGCGGCCCGTCCGCACCGGCGTCATGCAGATCTACCCGACCTACACCGCCGAGCCCACGCAGGATGGTGAGCGGAGCGTGACCCTCCGCCGTGTCGGTGACGTTCAGGTCATCAACGCCGTGTACCATGTTCCCGCGGGTTCGCATCCCGACTATCCGGCGGTGGACGTGCTGAGCCGCATCCTGGGCGACGCCCCGGCCGGCCGGCTCTACAAGGCGCTGGTCGAGACCCGGAAGGCCGCCAGCGTCTTCGCCACCGGCTTCCAGCTTCGCGAGCCCGGTGTGCTGATCCTCGGCGCGCAGGTACGGCAGGAAGATCCGATGGACAGCGTGCGGACGGCGATGCTCCAGACCGTCGCCGATCTCGCGACCAATCCGCCCACCGCCGAAGAAGTGAACCGCGCCAAGGCGGCGCTCCTTCGCGGCATCGAGCTTTCGCTCAACAACTCCGCGCGAATCGGCCTCGAGCTGAGCGAGTGGCAGTCGATGGGCGACTGGCGCCTCCTTTTCCTCAACCGCGACCGGATCCGGACCGTCACGCCCGACGACGTGAAGCGCGTGGCCGCGGCGTATCTCAAGCCGTCCAACCTCACGCTCGGCATCTTCGTCCCCACGCCGAAGCCCGACCGGAGCGAGGTCCCGCCGCCGCCGGACGTCGTGGCGCTGGTGAAGGATTACCGCGGTGATACGGCGCGCTCGGTGGGCGAGACGTTCGATCCCTCGCCCGCGGTGATCGAGCAGCGCACCACCCGGAGCGTCCTGCCGAGCGGCCTCAAGCTGGCGCTCCTGCCGAAGAAGACGCGGGGCGGCACCGTCGTCGCGACGATGCTCCTGCACTTCGGCACCGAGCAGAGCCTGATGAATCGTGCCGCCGCTGCCGACATGGCGGCCGACATGCTCCTGCGCGGCACGAAGACGCGGACGCGCCAGCAGATCCGGGACGAGCTCGACCGGCTCAAGGCGCAGGTGAGCATCGGCGGCTCAGCTACCGGCACCACCGTCCGGATCGAGACGATCCACGACAACCTGGCGCCGGTCCTGGCGATCGTCGCCGACGCGCTGACCCAGCCGGCGTTCGATCCGAAGGAGTTCGAGGAGCTCCGGCGGGAGAACCTGGCAGGCCTCGAGCAGCAGAAGTCGGAGCCGGTCGCGCTCGGCTCCATCGCCTTCAGCCGCTACGTCAACCCGTGGCCCAAGGGCCATCCGCGCTACACCCCGACGCTCGACGAGCAGGTGGCCGACTACACCGCCCTCACCCTCGCCGACGCCCGGAAGTACTACGACGACTTCTACGGCGCGTCGACCGCCGAGCTCGCGATCGTGGGAGACTTCGACCAGGCGGCGGCCGCGAAGCAGGTGGCGGACCTCTTCGGCAGCTGGAAGAGCGCCCAGCCGTTCGCCCGGGTGCGGAATGTCTATCGCGACCGGCCCGCGACCACGGTGTCGATCGAGACGCCGGACAAGGCCAACGCCTTCTTCCTGGGCGGCATGAACATCCCGGTTCGCGATGACGATCCGAGCTATCCCGCGCTGGTGCTCGGCAACTACATGCTGGGCGGGGGATTCCTCAACTCGCGCCTGGCGACGCGCATCCGGCAGAAGGAGGGAATCAGTTACGGGGTGGGGTCAGGGCTGTCGGCGGCGCCGCAGGACAGCGCCGGAATGTTCCAGGCCTACGCCATCTATGCGCCGGAGAACGTGGCGCGCCTAGAGGCCGCATTCCGCGAGGAGATGACCCGCGCGATTCGCGATGGCTTCACAGCCGACGAGCTCAACAAGGCGCGCGAGGGATACCTCCAGCAGCGCCAGCTCCAGCGCGCGCAGGACGGCTCCCTCGCCGCCCTGCTGGCCAACGACCTCTTCCTCGGCCGGACCCTCTCGTACGACACCGAGTTCGAGCGGCGGGTGGCGGCGCTCACCCCGGCGGCGCTGAACGCGGCGATGCGCCGCTACATCGATCCGGCGAAGATCACCATCGTGAAGGCGGGCGACTTCGCGAAGAAGGCCCCGCCGCCGCAGCCCTGAGGTCAGACCGCGAGGAGGGCGGCCTTCCAGTCGTCCGCGTCGCGGTCTTCGCGGTACAGCTTGTCCAGGTCCACGACCACATTGCCGCCGTCACGGCGCAGCGCGAAGCGATCCATGCTTCGCGTTGCCCGGCCGGAGATGAACGTGCCGTCCGGCTGGTACTTCGAATGGTGCTTCGGGCACTGGAAGCGGTTGTTGTCCGGCTCCCACCGGAGCGCCGTGTGCTGGTGCGGGCACGAGAGCGAGAAGGCGTAGACCTTCCCCTGATACCGTACGATGATCACTTCCGCGTCGCGGTCGATGGTGGCGCCATCCTGCTGCGGCAGCGGATAGCTGTGCTCGGTGCCCATCACGCGATGGGCCCGCATAAGGTGCACCGCCATCGCGCTCGCCCCCTTGGGGGTGGCGCCGAGCGCCAGGAATGCGCCGGCTACGGCCGCGGCCGCGTCGCGGATGAAGGTCCGCCTTCCGGCGAGCGGGCAGGCATCGCAGTCCTGCTCCGGAATGATCGGGTCGGGTTGAGAGCTCATGGAATGCGCTCGATCCTCGAGAATATGGTCACGCGGCGGCCAGCAGCGTGCTGACCAGCACGATCACGAACCACAGAGTCAGGCTGATGGCCGAGACGGCGCGAAGGCGTCCCCAGTTGGCGGACTCGCCGGCTCGCACCGTGCGCTCGACCCGTGTCATGATGATCCCGTTGATCAGCAGGAGGGCGATCAGGGCCATCTTGACCCAGAACACGGTCAGCCCCAGCAGGGTTTCCACATCCCCCGCCAGCATCAGCAGACCGCTCGCGAAGGCCGCGGCGAGCCCCGCCATCACGACGCGATGGACCGACCGGAGGTCCGCCAGGTGACAGCTCTGCTCCGCCTGGCTCGTCCGGCTGTTCCGGATGGTGTCGCGGTCCGCCGCGACGGCGCCTCCCCCACCCAGCAGCAAGCCACCCAGGTGAACGAACATGACCATGCTGTTCACGACCTTGTTGTCGTTGTACAGCGAAGCCCACGGCTGGACCAGCTCGACGAGTCTCGGCGGCACCGGCATCGGTCAGTCCTTCCAGAGAATCATCATGGCGTAGCTCGCGAGCGAAACCCCCATGGACGTGATGGCGATGGTCCGGTGCTTCCGCCGCCGGCTGTCGAGCGTGGCGTCACCGAGGCGCTCGCGCTCTCCGGGTGCCGTGGCGCCGGTCCAGACGAAGCCGGCATCGGCCGCGATCATCAGGAACGAGTGGAGGTAGCGCCGCGTCCGCCCGTCCTCGTCATGCCGGCTGTCCCAGAGGTTCCAGACGCCGGTCACCGTATTGACGCCGAACAACACTGCGATCGCACCGGCCACCACGCTGTGGGCCGACTTGGTGCTCCCTCCCTCGCCCGGGTTGTTGAAGAGCGACTGACCCAGGAAGTATTCGGTCACGAAGAGGGGAACGGTGGCGTAGCTGGCGTAGCGGTGGACGGCGAGGCGCTTGTAGTAGAAGTCGCTGTGCTCCACCGCGCGCGGCCGGCCGGTGTCCGCCGGAGCGACGATCGCGTTTCCGGCGTCGTAGCGG
>DATJFF010000149.1:0-9395 GCA_035495795.1 Vicinamibacterales bacterium | reverse complement strand
TTGCCCGAGCCACTCGCGGCGCTTGCGGTCGCATCTCCATCGAAGTCGACACGCACGGCGTGCGGCCCGACGGGACGGCTTCCAAGCGCGAACGTCACTGTCGCCTGGCCCGACGCCGAAGTCGTCGCGGTCCCGGCGCTGACGTTGTCGACGAAGAAGCGCAGCAGCCTGCCGGCCAGCGGTCCGCCCGTGGTGGTCAACGTGGCACGGAGGTCGGCCGATCCGCCGAAGACGCCGCTGGCCGCCGCTACGCCGACCGTCGGAGCATTGAAGTAGGTGAAGGCAAGCGCCAGCCTCGTCGAGTGCCCGTCGCCATTGGTTACGACAACGTCCACGTGGCCCACGCCGGGCGGCGTTACAGCGTGAATGAGGCTCGAGCTCGAGACGAGAACGCCGGTCGCCGGCTGTCCGCCGAACTGCACGGTTGCATCGGGCGAGAAGCCGTTTCCGGCGATCGTCACTGCGGTGCCGCCGGCGGGAGGGCCTTCCGCCGGATCGAGCGATACCACCTCGGGGCCGCTCGGCTGGCGGACGACGACCTGCTCGGACCCGCCGGTGACGCGATACTCACGTGCTGCGCCGGTGTGATTGCCCGGCAGCGTCACGTCGATCACTCCTGTGCCGGAACCAGATGCCGGCGACAACTGGAGCAAGTTCAGCGGCGCGCCGAGGGTTGTGCTCCTGACTTCCCATCCGGTCGTCGCCGGAGCGTGGAGGTGGATGGCCGTCGTTTCGCCGCCGGGGCTGACGTCCAGCGTTGCCGGCGACAGGCCGAAGTCGGTGGCGACGAACACGCCGTCATTACCCGAGTGATCCAGCAGCAGCTCGGGACCGGCCAGAAACGCGATCGCCGAACCATCGTCGCTGATCGACGGGTAATCACCGACGCGCGTGGCCCGGCTGCCGTCGGGCCGAGCGCTGACCAGGAACGATTGTCCGAGGGTTCGATCGACAGCGTAGACGTCGCTCTGCTCGACGCCTCCCGGCGCCATGTCGGAGCCGACGAAGGTCACGAAACGGCCATTGCGGCTGATCGCCGGCGAGAACGACTGGAAGAGCGTCGGCGCACCTGCGTGCGTCAAGGCGACGCGTGAACGGCCGCCGGTCATCAGGTTGATCACGAAGACGTCGAGGTCGAGGCTGGTATCGCCCGGCGCCAGGTTGGGCTCGTTGGTGACGTAGGCGAGGACCCCATCACCGAAGTCCGGCGCCGTGGCATAGAGAGGCACGGCCGGAGTGCTGCCGGCTGGACCGATCAGTGTCGTGACCCCGGTTGCGCGATCGTGCACGTAGAGGCGCGTGCCCAGGTACTGCCAGTCCTCGGTGTACACCTCGGGCGTGAACGAGACGTAGCGCGCGTCGTCGCTCATCGTCATCCAGCCGAGGCCGAAGAGTTGCTCGGTGCCTGAAGGCGACGGATAGGGAATCTCGGTCATCGTCTCGGTCCCGGATTCGCCGACGATTCCGTTTCCGTCGGAATCGCGATCGCGCACCCAGACATGATTGGACGATCCGCCATCGAACAGCCCGTCCACGACCACGTAGCGTCCGTCGGCACTCATTCCCATGGCTGCGCAGCCAGTGACGCTCTCCTCGCCGGCGGGCCCGACGTTCACGCGGGTCGTGGTCTGAAGCTCGCGGTCGTAGACGAAGCAGTCGGTCCAGTCATTCTGATCTCCCGGTACCAGATCGCTCGCCACAGAGAGAAAGGCGACGTAGCGGCCGTTCGAGGAGATCGTCGACGAGAAGCTCGACCCGTTGGCATCGCCGCCGCCGGGTGTGGTGCTGACTCGGGTCAACGCGCCGCTCTGGCGATCGCGCAGGTACACGTCGACGTCGTTGTTGTTGTCACCCGCGGCCAGCGCTGAAATCGATTGAAAGACCACGTACCGACCGTCGGCGCTGAGCGCGCGCGGCCCAACATCCGTCGCGAAGGATTCGATGCGCACGGGTCCGGACATCGGGCGCGCCTCGTCGCCGGCGATGCCCGACCATGGATTGCCCGCCTGGGCCTGAACTGAAGACGACTGGATCGAAACGAGACAGAGAAGTACGAGGACTGTCGCTATCGCACCGGGGGCTGGATGTCGATTCGCCATTTGAGGGCCTCTTGCCGCTGAATCGCGGCGAATACATATTTGGCCCTCAAGCTGACTGCAATGTACTTGCCCAGACAATTTGGTAATACGTCGCGCTGACTTTTCTCGTGATTGCGCGCGAGCAATTACCGTCTGCCTTCTGCCTTCTGCCTTCTGCCTTTTGCCTTCTGCCTTGTGCCTTGTGCCTTGTCAGGGTCCCGTCAAGGCAGGGCGAACACCCAGATGGCGCCGCCTTCCGGAACCTCGGGATACTTCCCGCCGGTAATTGCATTCAGGCGTCCCTGGATCAGGCGTGAATCGATGCCCCAGCCAGACTGGATCGCGATGTACTGCTTGCCGTCGATGGTAAAGGTCGTCGGCGGCGCGAGCACGCCGGAGTTCGTGGGGAACTCCCACAGCAGCCTTCCGCTCTGCGCGTCGAATGCGTGCAGCTTGCGATCGTTGGTGCCGCCGCTGAATACGAGCCCGCCGCCGGTCGCGAGCATCGATCCCCACGTCGCGGACGAGGGGTACTTGTGCGTCCAGACGCGCTGACCGGTGTCCACGTTCCAGGCCTGCACTTCGCCGACGTGATCCGCGCCGGGCGCGAGCGACAGGCCGCTCTGCGCGCCCATGTATCGCTCGCCTGCTTCGTACTCCACCTCGAGGCCGGTAATGAAGTCGCAGAGGTTGTCGTTGGCGGGGATGTAGATCATCCGCGTCTTCGGGCTGAACGCAATCGGCGGCCAGTTCTTGCCGCCCCAGTGCGAGGGGCAGATGTTCTCGGCCTTCTTGCCGGTTGCCGGCTTGCGATCGGGATCGACATCGGGACGCCCGGTCTTCGGATCGAGACTGCGGAACACGGTCTGGCGAACGTAGGGCTTGCCTTCGACGAACGAAATTGGTCCGTCGCCCCTCTGGAGGAACCAGAGATAGCCATCACGCGCGACGTCGATCAGTCCCTTAATCGTGCGGCCGTTGCGCTGGTAGTCCACGAGAATCGGCGGCGACACCTCGTCCCAGTCCCACGAATCATTCGGGTGGTATTGGAAGTGGCCGCGGATGCGGCCGGTGATCACGTCCACCGCGATCGTGGATGCGGTGTAGAGGTTGTCGCCGGGCCGCTGATCGCCCATCCACGGCCCGCCGTTGCCGGTGCCCCAATAAGCGATCTTCGACTCCGGATCGTAGTTGCCCGTGACCCAAACGGGAGCGCCGCCGGTCTTCCATTGATCGCCCTTGGGCCACGTTTCGCTGCCAGGCTCACCCGGCGCGGGCACGGTAAAGGTTTTCCACATCTCTTTGCCGGTTTCGACGTCGTAGGCAGCGACGAACCCGCGAATACCGAACTCGCCGCCGGACGCGCCGATGAGCACCAGGCCTTCGGCGACCATCGGCGCCAGCGTCATGTAGTAGCCCTTCTGGTTGTCGCCGACGTCAGCCGTCCACACTTCCTTGCCGGTGCGCGCGTCGAGCGCGACGAGCGTGCCGTCGTTGGCGGCCAGATACACGTTGTCGTTGTAGAGCGCGACGCCGCGCGACGTCGGATGCATGACGACGACGTCCTCGGGGAGCGGGCGCCGGTAACGCCAGAGGAGATGGCCGGTCCTGGCTTCGACGGCGATCACCTGGTTGCCCGGCGTCGAAACGAACATCACGCCGCCGTTGATGATCGGCGGTGCCTCGTGGCCGTTGACCGCGCCGGTGGAGAAGATCCAGACAGGCTGAAGCCGCGAGACGTTGCCCGCATTGATCTGATCGAGCGGGCTGTAGCCCCAGCCGTCGTAGGTCCGGCGGATCATCAGCCAGTCGTCGTCTTTGGGCTTGAGGAGCCGGTCCGCCGTGACGGGTGGATACGCCTTCAGGATGGCCGGCATCGGCAGCGGCGGCGCCGGTGGCGGCGGCGGAGGCTGTTGTCGCTGTCCCGCTCCCATCACAAGGCACGCCGCAGTTGCCACGAACCATCGCCTCGACACGAACATGTGTCCTCCCGCAGTCCCGTATCCCGAAAACGATCGACTCCCGATCGTCCGCCGCGCCAGGATCTCGCGGCGGCCGCTCCCGCCGTGGGCGGCTACTCCTGCTCCGCCCCTGGCCTTGCCGAGAACGGTCTCGCGACCTCCAGCCGGCCCTCGACGACGCGCAGCGGCAACGCCGGCAGCGGGCGCGGTGCTGGACCGTCCAGCACTTGCCCTCGATCGAGCGCGTTGAACTTCGACTGATGGCAGTCGCAGAACAGCGCGTGCTCGTCGGTGAGGAAGGCGGCGACTTCACACCCAGTGTGCGTGCAGACCGCTGAATACGCCACGACGCCGTCGGCGGCAGCGGCCCGCGTTCGTTCGCTCAGTCCGGTTGGATCGACGCGGACGAGGACGATCCGATTCAGCCTCGAGCCGCTGCGGACGACACGGCCGTCGGCCAACATCGGCCACGCCAGCATCGGCGGGCCGGTAATGTCAGTTGGAGTCAGCGCCGCCGCCCCCTCATCGCCAACCTTCACGAGTAGATCGCCCGCCGCCGGACGCGCCGCCTTCGCCTCCTGAGCATCCGTGCGTACCGGTGTCATCCACGCCACCGCCAGTCCGGCCGCACCCTTCAGCAGCACTCGACGTTCGTGCTTCTCACTTCCGAGTTCCAACTTCTCACTTCGGTCACGCATGCGCCGCCCATGCCTTCTCGCCGGGCGTCATCTCCACGCACGGCTCGAACCGCCCGGGCGTCTCGATGTATCGCATCGCCTGCTGGCAGCCAATCTCCGACGTGAAATAGCCCAGCAGCGCGAGCTCTTTCATCAGGCGGAAGTAATGCGCGACCGCGTCCGGATCGTCATCTGCCGCGGGGGCGCGCGAACGCGGCGCCTCGGCGCGTTCCTCCATGACTGTTTTCTGTTCGCGATCGAGCGCTTCGAGCAGCGACAGTCGCTGGGCCGGCGTGGCCTGCATGAAGCTCGCGCCATTTGCGGAGCTGCGGCATGCCTCGTCCAGCAGCCGCATTCCGTCTCGGAAGATCTGTTGGTCGCGCGGCGTGTAGGCCTCGGTCACCATCAGCGCCATGAACGCGCCGGTCTTTGCCGCCTTCGCGCCCGGCGTGGACGTCGCCGGCAGGATCGTCTCGGCGATCTCGTCGAGCAGCGCCACCTCCGCAGCGCTGAAATCGCCGACGCCCTGCGCCATGGCCTGATCGAGCGCAGCGTCGTCGATCGGAGCCGCGAACAGCCGCTCGCCGCCGACGAGCGCGACACCACCAAGCAGCACCGAGACACGTCGCCACGCATCACGTCGCGTGATCCCGCCGGCGACTCGGGAGGCCCGGCTCTCGACTCCCGTCGTGTTCTTCACAAGTTCCCCTTTTTCAACTCGTCCACCGCGAACGCCGCCGCGCGAGCTGTAAGCGCCATGTAGGTGAGCGACGGGTTCTGGCAGCCGGATGACACCATGCAGGAGCCGTCCGTCACGAACACGTTGGGACAGTCCCACACCTGGTTGTGCGCGTTGAGAACGGACGTCTTCGAGTCGCGCCCCATGCGCGCGGTGCCCATCTCGTGGATACCCATGCCGGGGAAGTAGCCGTTGTCGTAGACGCGCACCTCGCGGACGCCGGCGGCCTCGAGCATCTCGGCCATGTCGTTCATCATGTCGCGCCGCATCAGCCGTTCGTTCTCGCCGGTTGCGCAATCGATGGAGAGCACGGGCAGACCCCACTTGTCGGTCTTCGTCTCGTCGACGGTGACGCGGTTGGCAGCGTTCGGCAGCATCTCGCCGAACGCCGTCGCGCCCATTCGCCAGGGGCCGGGGGACGCCATCGCGTCCTTGAACGCGGCCCCGACGCCGAGCTCGGCAACGCCGCGCTGCCATCCCTGCCGGCTCGCGCTGCCCTGGTAGCCGAACCCGCGGAGGTACTCCCGCTTGTCGCCGAAGAAGTTTCGATACCGCGGGATGTAGAAGCCGGTCGGCCGTCGCCCGTACACCGACTTGTCCTCCTGCTCGTGGACGATGCCCTCAGCCCCGCAGCGGAAGTGGTGATCCATCAGGTTGTGCCCGAGCGCGCCGGAGCTGCTGCCGAGGCCATCCGGCCACACCTCGCGCGCCGATCGCATCAGGAGCCAGGTCGAGTTCAACGTGGACGCACACAGGAAGACGACCTTCGCGCGATACTCGGTGGTCGCTCCCGTCTGCGCATCGAGCACGCGCACCCCAGACGCGCGCTGGCGATCGCGATCGAACACCACGTCGGTGACGATGGCGTGAACCTTCAGCGTGAGCCGCCCGGTCTCCACTGCCGCCGGCAGGGTCGACGACTGCGTGCTGAAGTAGGCGCCGTAGGGACAGCCAAGCCAGCATGCGGCGCGATACTGGCACCGGCCGCGGCGGCCGAGCGGCTGCGTGAGATTGGCGACGCGGCCAGGAATGATCCGCCGGCGCCCGCCGAATTGCTTCCCGACCCGACCGGCGACGGCCTCCTCGGCGCAGTTGAGCGGCATCGCCGGCTGAAACTGTCCATCGGGCAGCTGCGGCAGGCCTTCAACCGATCCCGCAATGCCGGCGTGCCTCTCGACGTGGTCGTACCACGGCGCGATGTCAGCGTATCGGATCGGCCAGTCCACCGCGATACCGTCCTTCGCGTTGGCCTCGAAGTCCCAGTCACTCAGGCGATAACTCTGCCGGCCCCACGTGAGCGAGCGTCCGCCGACGTGGTACCCGCGATACCAGTCGAAGCGCTTGACCTCGGTGTAGGGCGAGTCCTTCTCGTTGACCCACCAATCGAGGTTCTTCTCGTTGAGAGGGTAGTCGCGCTTGAGCACCGGGTACGCGTCGACCATTGTCTGGGTACGCCCGCCGCGATGCGGGTACTCCCAGGGCGCCTTGCGCGCGTTCGGGTAGTCCTTGGCGTGCTCGACGTTCTTGCCGCGCTCGAGCAGCAGCACGCGCAGTCCCCGCTCGGTGAGCTCCTTGGCAGCCCATCCTCCCGAGATTCCCGACCCGACGACGATGGCATCGAACGTTTCGGTCTGGCGCATTTGTTCTGCCTTGTGCCTTCTGCCTTGTGCCTTCTGCCTTCTGCCTTTTGCCTTTTGCCTTTTGCCTTATCTCTTCGGCATCCCTGTCAGGTATCCGTAACTCTTCCGCAGGCTGTCGAGGGGGTCGCCGGGCGTCTCGTCCTGTTCGACAAAGTAGTGCCGGATGCCGGCCTGGCGCGCGGCGGCGAGAATTGCGGGGAAGTCGAGCGCCCCCGAACCGACTTCCACGAAGTCGTTGGGGGACGCTGCGTCGGTGACGCTGATGCGCCCGTTCGGGTTCCTGTCCTTCAGGTGCACGAGCGACACGCGTTTCTTGTATTGCTCGAGAACCGTGACCGGGTCCGCGCCGGCGAACGACGCCCAGAAGACGTCGAGCTCCAGCTGCAGGCCGGCATCGGCCGTCCCGTGCATCAGCACGTCGAGCCACCGGCTGCCGTTGCGGTCCTGACCGAACTCGAACGCGTGATTGTGGTAGCACAGCTGCAATCCGGCCGCGGTGGCGGCGCGGGACATTCGCGAGAGGCGCGCGACGGTCGCGTCAAATCGAGCCCGGTCGGTCGTCCGTTCGTCCCGGGGAATCGATGCGACGACCACGTATTGCAGGCCGAGGCGTCTGGCATCGCCGAGGAACGCGTCGAAGCCTTCGCCCTTCGCCGTCGCGTCGTCGAGATGGACGCTGGTCAATGCGAGCCCGAGCGGAAGGGCGATTGGCGCGATTGTCGTCAGCGTCGGCTGGAGCACCTCGAGCTCCTTGTAGCCAATCGCGGCGATCTGCTTCAGGGTGCCAGCGGGATCCCGGGTGATCTGATCGCGAACGGTGTAGAGCTGAACACCCCAGCCGGCGCCTTGCGCGGTGCCACGAACACCCGATACGGCGCCAGCCGCCAGGGTGGCGAGCACCTGACGGCGCGAAACGGTGGACCGGGCGTGCGCGCGCATCGTGTCCTCTTCGAGCCGCAGCCGCGCCACTCTACCACAGGGCCGATCGGCGAGACCGGCCACCACGCTCAGCCCTCTGCCGCGTACGTGGTCCTGCCGCCGACGACGGTGCGGAGCACCTTGATGTCCTTGATCCTGTTGGGATCGCCCTCGTGCGGATCGCGTTCGAGCACGACGAAGTCGGCGAGCTTGCCGGCCGTGATCGAGCCCTTCGACGCCTCCTCGTACGAAGCGTAGGCGCCGTGGATCGTGGCGACCTTCAGGGCCTCGTCTACCGTGATCTTCTGGTTCGGGCCCCACTCGCGTCCCTTGTAGTCGCGACGGGTCACCATGCTTTGAATCGCCATCAGCGGCTCGAACGGGCCGGGCTGATAATCCGACGCGCCTGGCGCCTTGATGCCGTAGTCGAAGAACGATCGGTGCGCGAACATCCAACGCAGCTTGTCGTCGCCGTACTCGGTCCACTTCTCGCCGTGATAGTAGACGTAGGTCCAGAACGGCGTCGGAATCGATCCGGTGGCCTTGATTCGCCGGAGCAGGTTGTCATTGACCAGCGTGCAATGCTCGATGCGGTGCCGGCGATCCGGGTGCGGCCACTTCTCGAGCGCGCGCTCGTAGGCCTTGAGGACGAGATCGATGGCGACGTCGCCGTTGGCGTGGATGCCGACCTGAAAGCTGTGCCGGTGCGCATTCTCGACCGCGTCGACGATTTCCTGTTCGGTCATCGTCTGAATGCCGTAATCGTTCGGGCGTCCGACGTATGGCGTGCTCATCAGCATCGTCCGCTCCGAGCACGATCCATCGGCGACGAACTTGACGCCGCCGATCCGGACCCATTCGTTGCCCAGCCCGGTGTAGAGGCCGGCGGCCTTGTACGGCTCGAGCAGCTCGGCGGCGATCAGGTAGTAGACGCGGTGACGCAGCTCGCCCGCGTGATACGCATCCTGGTAGGCGAGAATCTGATCGCGGCTGGCCTGTGCATCGTGGACGGTGGTCAATCCGGACGCGGCGAACAGCCTGGACATGTGGGACATGCCTTCGAGGCCTCTTCTGCGCTGTTCGTCCTCGCTGAACGTCTCCTGCTTGCCGACCTTGTCGAACACGTTTCGCGCGAGCTCGGCGACCCGTCCAGTCAGCTCGCCCTTGTCGTCCCGCAGGAACTGGCCGCCCTGGGGATCGGGGGTGTTCCGGTCGATGTGTGCCATCTCGAGCGCCTTCGAGTTGTACCAGCTCGTATGGCCGCCTCGGTGATGGACCGCGACCGGGCGGTCGGGGACGACCTCGTCGAGCTGGCGGCGATTGAGCACCACGTCGAACTTCGTGTCGTCGAACATGAATGCGGTCACCCACTGTTCGGGCGA
>DATJFF010000148.1:0-16692 GCA_035495795.1 Vicinamibacterales bacterium | reverse complement strand
GGCGGATCTGGCGATCGCCGACGGCGTGATCCGCGAGATATCGGCCGGCGCAACGGCTGGCCGGGAGGAGATCGACGCGACCGGCCTTCTCGTGATGCCAGGCGTGATCGACGTTCACCTCCTCGTTTCGAGGCTCGGTGCGACGGACCATTCGTCGCGGGGTCACGATCTTCAACGACGGCCGGATTTCCTACGAACGGTGGCCGGCTGATTCGCCCGTCCTGACCAGCTGTATGATTCACCGAACCCCTTGGCCCTGGTCCCCGGCACGCGCCTCGGCTCCTACGAGATCGTTGCCGCACTCGGCGCGGGTGGGATGGGCGAGGTTTATCGCGCCACCGACACGAAGCTGAAGCGGCAAGTCGCCATCAAGATTCTGCCGTCCTCGCTCGCCGCCGATGCTGACAGGCTGGCCCGGTTTCAGCGCGAAGCGGAAGTCCTCGCGTCGCTGAATCACCCCCACATCGCCGCCGTTTACGGGCTCGAGACCACGGACGGCGGCACGGCGCTGGTCATGGAACTCGTCGCCGGCGAGGACCTGTCGGAGCGGATCGCGCGCGGGCCTGTTCCGGTCGACGAGGCGCTCTCCACTGCCCGTCAGATTGCCGACGCCCTCGAGGCCGCACACGATCAGGGGATCATTCATCGCGACCTGAAGCCGGCAAACATCAAGGTCCGGGCTGATGGGACCGTGAAGGTCCTGGACTTCGGGCTCGCCAAGGCGATGGCGCCAGCCGGCAGCTCGCCCGATGTGTCGCCGTCCCCGACGATTACAACGCCGGCGATGATGACCGGCGCGGGTGTGATTCTCGGTACGGCAGCTTACATGAGCCCGGAACAGGCGCGCGGCAAGGTCGCCGGCAAGCGGGCGGACATCTGGGCCTTTGGTTGTGTGTTGTACGAGTTGCTGGCCGGCCGGCGAGTATTCGAAGCCGACGAGGTCGCCGATGTCCTGGCTCGTGTCCTGACACTGCAGCCGGACTGGAGCCTTCTGCCTCCGACAGTCCCAGCTGGAATCCAGAGGCTTCTCAGCCGCTGCCTGGAAAAGGATCCGAAGCGCCGGCTCGCCGACATCGCCGATGCGCGGCTCGAAATCGATGACGCGCTCGCGGAACAGAACGGGAAGGACACGCGGGTGGCTGCAGGCGCCCCCCGCGCAGTCGGCTCGAGCGGACGAACGAAGGCGGCCTGGGCGGTTGCGGCGCTTTTCGCCGCATCAGCACTGGGCCTCGGCATCGCGATGATGCGCCGGCCTGTAGTGGCCGAGGCCCCCGTGTATCGCAGCACGATTCTCGTGAACGAGACTCTCAGCCGCCGGGCCCCCTCGCACCGGTTCAGGCTGTCCCCCGACGGTCGCCAGCTCGCATACATTGCGGCCGATGCGAGCGGGCGCACGATGCTGTGGGTCCGACCGCTCGACAGCCTGGCCGGCCAGCCGCTTGCGGGCACCGACGATGCGAACGCGCCGTTCTGGTCGCCGGACAGCCGCTTCGTTGCCTTCTTCGCCGACGCGAAGCTCAAGCGGATCGACGCGGCCGGCGGACCGGTGACGGTCATCTGCGATGCGCCAGCATCGACCGGCCGGCGCCTCACGACCGGATCCTGGAATCGTCAGGATGTCATCGTGATTCCGTCACCCGATTCCCCGACGATTGCCCGCGTCGCGGCTAGCGGCGGCACGCCGTCCGCCGTCACCATACTCGAGGCAAACGGCGAAGCAACCCAGCATGGCTCTCCGTTCTTCCTTCCTGATGGTCAGCGCTTTTTGTATGTCGCCTACCGCGGGCTCGTCCCTCTGGGTATGTACGTCGGTTCGCTCGCCGGGGAGCCGCCGGTCCGATTGATGGACACCGGTTCGAACGGACAGTACGCCAACGGGTCGCTGCTCTTCGTGCGAGGCACGACCTTGATGGCGCAACGGTTCGATCCCACGACGCTCGCGTTGAGCGGAGAGGCCGTCGCGATCGGCGACCGCGTTGGGATGAACATCTCGTTCATGCGGGCCGGGGCGTTCTCCGTGTCGGAGACCGGCGCCCTCGTCTACCAGGGGTACGGTGAAGGGCAGACGGCGCGCCTCGTCTGGTCGGATCGGAACGGCAACCAGACGCCCGTCCTCGACGAGCGGCTGCCGTACCGGGACCTGCGCCTGTCCCCTGACGGCCTGCGGGCCGCGGTCAGCGTTGCCAACTCCAGGGACAACATGAGCGACGTCTGGATCGTCAACCCCGTGCGCGGACTGCGGACGCGATTCACCTTCGATGCCGCCGATGAGTTCTCGCCCATCTGGTCCGCTAACGGTGCGGAAATTGCGTTCAGCTCCCGACGCAAGGGACATCTGGATCTCTATCGCAAGACCGCCAGTGGCGCCGACCGCGAGGACGTCCTGCTGAACGACGCGGTGGACAAGACGCCCACCAGCTGGTCTCCCGACGGGAAACTCGTTCTGTATTCCATCGACGGCGCGATGACGGGACCTGATGTGTGGGTATTGCCGCTCGCCGGCGATCGGAAGCCGTTTCCGTTCCTCGCATCGAACACCGACGAGCGGTTCGCGCAGTTCTCGCCGGATGGCCGCTGGGTCGCATACGCGGCGTCGGAATCCGGCCGCGTGGAAGTCTACGTCGCGTCGTTCCCCGGCCCGGGCGGGAAGCAGCTGATCTCGAGTGCGGGCGGAAGCTATCCTCGCTGGCGGCCGGATGGGAAGGAACTGTTCTATCAATCCCCCGACAACCGGTTGATGGCCGCGACGGTCAGGCTGGACGAGGCCCGCGTTGACGTCGATGCCGTCCGGCCGCTCTTCGAGATGCGTGCGCCCGACGGCTCGCCGCGCAACTTTTACGATGTCGCCAGCAACGGACAGCGCTTCATGGTCGTCGTCCCGGACGAGACCGCCGCCACTCCGCTCACCCTGGTGAACAACTGGCCGACCGTGGTCAAGAACGGCAGGTAGTCCATGGATCGACGAACCTTCGTTCGCCTGGCCGCCGCCGGAGCACCAGCCGCGGCGCTGGCCGAGGCCGTCGTGTCGGCGCAGCAGGCCCGGTCACCCGCCACTTCCGGCATCGTCGCACCGACGACGTCGCCCAAAGCGAAGATGAAGGTCGGCACGCAGCACGGCCACACCGACGACATCCTTCGCGCCTGCGCGGCGTTCGGTGTCCACAACATCTGCAGCGAGCTGCCATCCCGTCGGATGGACGAGGCGTGGTCGGTCGAGTCGCTGACCACGCTCCGTGACCGCGTCGCATCGCACGGCATCGCGCTCGACATGGTGCCGCTGCCAATGAGCTCGTCGGAGATCGCCGAGGCCGAGATGCCGGCCATCTTTCTCGGCAAGAGCCCGGAGCGCGACCGGAACATCGACGATATCTGTCAGATCGTCCGGAACTGCGCGGGTGCCGGCATCCCGGCCGTCAAGTACAACTTCACGATCATCGGCATTCCGCGGTCGGGCACCGCCGCCGGGCGCGGGGGCGCGCGCTACAGCGAGTTCGTCTATGCCAGGGCGAAACAGGATCCGCCGATGACGAACGCGGGCCGGGTCGATGCCGACACGTATTGGGAGCGCATCACCTACTTCCTCGAGCGCGTCGTTCCGATCGCCGAGGAATACAAGGTCAGGCTGGCGTGCCATCCCCAGGATCCAGGTGTACCCAAGGGCTCTGGCTGGCGCGGGGTCGATGCCGTCCTTGGTTCGCCCGACGGTCTCAAGAAGTTCGTGTCGATCAAGGAGAGCCCCTATCACGGCCTGAACTTCTGCCAGGGAACCGTATCCGAGCAGCTCGAGAAGCCTGCCGAGGAGATCTTCGACGTGATTCGCTACTTCGGATCGCGCAAGAAAATCTTCAACGTCCACTTCCGCAACGTCGAAGGCGGCTTTCTGAACTTCCGCGAAACCTTCATCGACAACGGCAGCGTCGATATGCTGAAGGCGATGCGGGTGTACAAGGAGGTGGGCTACGACGGCATGATGATGCCGGACCACGTCCCGCGCGTCGAAGGCGTCGACAGCCAACAGGGATTCGCGTTCGCCTTCGGTTACATCAAGGCGCTCATTGCGGCGGTCGCTGCGGAAGCATGAGCGGCAGCCAGACCGCGACGAGAGTTAGAACAGGAGCTTGACCGCCAGTTGCACCTGGCGTGGATCGCCGACGCCGAGACGCAGGAACCCATCGAAGTTGAACAACGCCGGCGTCACCAGCGGATTGATGTTGTTCGCGTTGTTGAACGTATTGAACATCTCGAATGTCGGAATCAGCTGGTAACGATTGCCAAACTTGAACGGCCGCATGATCCGCCAGTCGAAGGTGAAGAACTCGTTGTCCTTGCGCGCGCTGTTGCGCTGGTCGGGACCGCCGCCGGTCGGGGTGATCGGCTGCGCCGATCGCGCCTGGATGCGAACGTTGCCCGTCATCCCGGCGGGCAGGTTGCCGTAGGTCACCAGGTTGAACTTGTGGCGGCTGTCGCGATCGGACGGCGCGTAGAGCCGATCCAGCTGGTCCAGCGGAAGGTCGAAGCTGCGATCGGTAAAGGGGTCGCGCTCGCTGGAGTCGGTGTCCTTGTCGTTCGAGAGCACGTAGTTCGCTTCGAGTTGATACCCCCGCGAAAAACGCTTGCGGATGGCGAAGGTCGCGCCGCGGTAGAGGGAATGCGCGAGGCTCGTGTGGACGAAGACGTCGCCGAGCTGCGGGCTGAATGGCGATCCTCGGCCGGGCGTGTTGATGTTCAGAAACTGGCTCAGGTCCACACCCTTCGACCAGGTGAAATCGAAATACAGTGACACGTCCGGCGCCACGGTCTGCTCGAGCGCAACGTTCACCGTTCCGATTTTCGGGTTCCTGTAATCAGCGGCAGTGGTCCGTACGTTGGTGAACAGCGGGAACTGGCCGGGTGGGAGCGGTGCAATCTCGAGGATTCCCGGCCAGGTTGGCATCGGGGCCACGCCCGGCACCAGGCCGGTGACGGCCCCTCGAGCCGCACCCTGGTTCTGAAGGCCATTGGCGGTCACCGAGCCCGCCTGGCTCAACATGTTGTTGCGGGCGTAATAGAGGCCGGCGTTTGCGCGGACGACCGTCTCACCATTCGACCTGACGTTCCAGGCAATGCCGAAGCGGGGCTGGAGCTGCGCCAGTTGGTTCGGAATATCGCCTTTCGAGAGGAAGGCCGGGTTGTTGACGAGGGATGCATAGGCGGTTGTGGCCGGATCGACGGTGTCGGCCATCAACTGCGCGTCCCAGCGAAGCCCGTAGTTGATGGTGACATTCGATCGCACCTGCCACTGGTCTTGGGCGAAGAGCGCCAGATCCTCGTTGACGAGCAGCGAGTAGCCGGGCGGATCGACGCCGGGATAGCCGCTGCCGGTCTCCTGGAGGTAGAGGAGGAGGGGTGTCCCCGTGAGCGTCGTGCCCGCAGGGCACGGCGCCGGAGACGTCACCCATGTGCCGTCCGAGCAGCCCACCGCGTTCGGACCAAACCCTCCCGGCGCCGCGGGAGAGGCGTAGCGCAGGAACCCGCTCACGGTCGCAAACAGGTATCGACCTTCGAAGAACCCGCGGAAGGTCTGATCGTTGACCGTGTGGAGCCACTCGCCGCCGACTTTGAACGTGTGGGGGCCCTTCACAATCGACAGGTTGTCCTTGATCTGGGTCCGCCACAGCAGCTCGTCGACGCTGGGGTGCAGAAAGTAGGGATTGCCGAAGCGAAACGCGGGATCGCCCATGCCCGTGTCGGGCGGGACATTCGATTCAACGGCGTTGCGCGGGCGCAGTTCCCGCGCGTAGGTCACGTGGAACTCATTGAACTTCGATGCGGACAGCGTGGTGAAGAAATTCAGGTTCAAGACGCCGATTTTCGATGGGCCCTCGATGCCGTTGGCGGAATTGCCGTAGGTGGCCACATCGAATGTCTGGTTGTCGTTACTGGAGTAGTCGAAGTTGTAAGACGCGCTCAGGTTGTTGGATGGGTTGAGCGCCGCATCCACCTTGCCCAGGATGGCGGTGTTATCGATTTTGTGATCGATCGGGTTACCTTCCTCCTGGCCGCGAGTGGTGCGGAAGAAATCGAGCAGCGCCAGGCGCTGGCATTCAGTGCTGCCGTTGATCAACGTTTCGTGCGCGGGGTTGGTAATGACGGGCGCAGCGACGCCACAGGTGCCAAGGGAGCGGCTGAGATTGGCGCGCTGGAGGTTCTCGTTGATGTGCTCGAGCGCGACGAAATAGAACAGCCGGTCGCGCTTGATCGGACCACCCAGCGTGCCGCCGAACTGCTCGCGATGGAAGTCGGTCGGCGGAGTCCCGTCCGAGGCATCCGCGGTCAGCCCTTCGAGCCGCTGGAAGTGGAAGAGGCTCCCGTTGATCTCATTCGTGCCCGACTTGGTGATGACGTTGACCACGCCGCTCGCCGTGCGGCCGAACTCGGCGTTGGCGCCGTTGGCAATCACCTGGAATTCCTTCACCGCCTCCAGCGTGATGTCGATGGCCGCGCGCTGGCCGCCCAGCTGCTCGCCGAAGAACCCGTTGTTGTAGTCGCCGCCATCAAGGCTGACGTTGTTGTACATGCCTCGCTGGCCGCTGAACGTGATCTCGTCGCCATCCGGACCCTGAACGATGCTGACTCCGGGAGTGAGCGTCAGCAGATCCTCGAACTTGCGGCCGAGGATGGGAGTGGTGCTGACAATGGTCTCGTCGAGCGTGTTACTCACCTCGGTCCGGGTGATGTCGATGAGCGACGATCCGGTGACGGTGACGGTCTCGGCTGCTCCCGACACCTTCAACACAGGGTTTACCGTGACCGACTGTCCCACGGTGACGGTCACGTCCTGCTGGACATGCGTGGCAAACCCGGCGAGGGTGACCGTCAGCGTATAGCGGCCGGGGCGGAGCTGCAGAAACACGAAGCGGCCATCGGCCAAGGTGGTCTGGGCGCGGGCCGAATTGGTATCGACATTCCTGGCTTCGACGAGGGCCCCCGGGACAAGCGCGCCGCTTTGATCGGAGACCGTGCCTTGAATAACGCCGGTCGTAATCTGCGTCTGACTCCACGCCGGCACGGCGACGAGCAGGACCAGACCGGCGAGGATTGCGATGCGTCGCGACATTGGCGCCTCCAATCGGGACGTCGAATCGAAACCGCACGGCCGGGGGGGTGTTGCTCTTATACGCGTGACCGGACAAGGACGCAAGCGACTGCCTGCCGAGGCGTAGAATCGGCGCCATGACAGTTATGGTCTTGCTAGTCACGCTGGCGTTGGCGGGTCAGTCGGCGTCCGCGCCGCCGGTTGCACCCGCGCCGGCCGCCGAGACGGAGGCGCTGGTGCGAGCCTGGTTCGATCGGTGGAACCAGTTGAGCGACGGCCCGGCATCGGTGGACGCCTGGATCCAGCTGTACGAGCCCGACGCGCTGCACACCACCGGTCCGGCAAGCCATCAGAAAGGAACGGTCACCTTCAAGGGGCACGAAGGACTGCGAGCGCTCGCCGCGATGACCGTCTCGACCACCGAACGGCCGGCATACCGCCTCGAGATCGAGACCGCGCGGGAACAGGCAGCGGTGCTGTTCCATACCGCCGCCGGCCCCTGGGGCGGGCCCTCCGTGGCCGTCCAGTTCGCCGCCGTCTACACTGAGAAAGCGACTGGCAAACGGTACGTCACGCCAGGCGCGGCGTTCTTCCAGGTGCAGGGCGGCAAGATTCGCCGGGCGCGCATCTACCTCGCGGCCGACGAGCGCGCGGAGGTCGAACCGGAAACCAAGCGGCGCCCGGGGTAAAAGGCACAATGCAGAAGGCACAAGGCAAAAGGCAGAAGGCAGAAGGAAAGGCAGCAAGCATGTGCCTTTTTGCCTTGTGCCCTGTCTCCTGCTAGAGTCTTCCACCAGTCCACCCGGGAGGCCGCATGAGCTCAGCGACGGGTATCGGCGTTCGTGCTCCGCTGGTGGCCGTCGCCGCCGCCTGCTGGACGCTCACGGTATGGGCCCAGGCAGGCACTCCGCCTCCCGCTTCCGGCGCCTCCGCCGTTGCCGCCCAGCGCCAGCGCATCGAACAGGCCCACGATGACGTGCGCCGGGTGACTGAATCCACCGCGCGCGACGCCGCCCGCCTGAGCCACGAGCTGGCCGCCGCCATCGAGGCCGACGCGTCGAATCGCCCGGTACCGCGGCAGACCTTCATCGATCGGCTCGTCTTCGACCGCATGGATCGGGACGCCGTGCCGCACGCCGGGCTGGCCTCCGATGAGGAGTTCGTCCGGCGGGTGTTCCTCGACGCGATCGGTCTGCCGCCGACGCCGGCCGAGGTGCGCGAGTTCCTGTCGGACTCGACCGCCGACAAGAGGGCTCGTCTGATCGACTCGCTGCTCGCGCGCGATGAGTTCACCGAGCAGTGGGCCTGGTTCTTCGGCGATCTGCTGCGCTCGTCCGGAGAGTCCGGTCCCGGTTCGCAGGCGTTTCATTTCTGGCTGCGCGAACAGCTCGCCGTGGACCGGCCTTACGACCGCTTCGTCTACGACCTGCTCACCCCGTCCGCGAAGGTCCACGCCACCCTGCCCTCGCTCGCGCTGATCGGGCGCAACAACCAGCTGAAGAGCCGCATGGTGGACGGTCCCGACGACTACCGGATCCACAACCGCCTGGATGCCATCGACTCGCTGACCATCGACATCGGCCGCGTCTTCCTCGGCCTCAACATCTCCTGCATCTCGTGCCACAACGGCGCGCGGCACCTCGAGCAGGTCAACACGTGGCTCGCGGCGCGGACCCGCAAGGAGTTCTTCGAGCAGGCGGCGTTCTTCGGGACGACGCGGATGATCGGCAACTGGAACGATCAGATCAAGAACGTCGATCGCGATCTCCAGGTGGACGATCTCTGGAAGGGCTACGACACCGGAGACGATGCGCCGTTCAGCACGCTCGCGGAGTCGCAGTTCCCGCGCCCGAAGGGCGTTTTCGAGCCGGCGTTCATGCTGACCGGCGAGCGCCCGGCGGCCGGCGCCCACCCGCGCGCCGAGCTGGCGCGGATGATTACCTCGCATCCCCAGTTCGCACGCGCGACGGTCAACCTGATATGGGGGCGGCTGATGACCGTGGGGTTCGTCGAGCCGTACGATGGGTTCGATCTCAACCGCCTGTCCGGCGCCGACGCCCAGCCGACCAACCCGGAGCTGCTCGAAGCCCTGGCGGCGGACTTCCGCGCCGGCGGCTTCCGGCTGAAGCAGTTGATTCGGACGATCATGACGTCGAGCGTGTACCAGCTGTCGTCCCGCTTTCCTGGCGCGTGGGACGATCGTTACATCAACTATTACCCGCGCAAGTACGTGCGCGTGATGAGCGGGCCCGAGGTCGTCGACGCGGTGGCCGAGGCAACCGGCGTGCCGATGCGCTTCACCCTCACCGGCGAGCCCGCACGGCGGGTGAAGCAGCTCACCGCCCCGCAGGACGTCGGCCGGCGCGGCGAAGGACAGGCGGTCGACTCCCTGATGCAGAGCTTCTTCCAGAGCAACCGCCGAACGCCGGCGCCCTCCGCGAACAAGCCGTCGACCTTGCAGGCGCTGCTGATGATGCGCTCGACGGTAGTCAACGATCGCGTGGAGACAACGGCAAACGGACGTGCCGGCGAACTGGTCGCCTCGTCCGCGACGGCCGCCCAGATTGTCGACGAGCTGTTCCTGGCCACGCTGGCGCGCGGGCCGCGGCCGGAGGAAGCGCGTGCGGCGGTCGCCGCCGTCGAGGCCGATCGCCAGCGCGGCACCGGGAACCTGCTCTGGGCGCTGCTCAACACGGCGGAGTTTCTGGTGAATCACTGAGGTCTTGGGGTCTTGAGGTCCTGCCTGCCGCGCCGTAGCCTTGGCGAAGGCGGGGGTCTTGAGGTCTTGGGGGGACGATGGAACGACGACTGAGCGACGTGCTGCCGACCCGGCGTGAGGTGCTGCGCTACGGCGGCGTCGCGCTCGCCGGCACGTGGGTCGATCGGCTGGTGTGGCCGCTCGAGATCCGCGCCCAGGGGCGAACCAACCCGCGCGGCACCGCGCGCTACTGCATCTTCATCGAGCTTGGCGGCGCCATCAGCCAGATGGACTGCTGGGACTTCAAGGAGACGAAGTGGACGCCGAAGGACCTCGACGTCACGCCGGTGGCCAACGGCCTCTACATGTCCCAGACGCTGTTTCCGCAGCTGTCAAAGGAGATGTCGAAGGTCTCGATCGTGCGCTCGATGCGTGCGAACGAGCTGATTCACTTCAACGGGCAGTACCACACCCAGGCCGGACGCACCCTCAACCCGGCCGTGGCGCGCGAGATCCCCGCGTTCGGCAGCGTGATCTCGTTCGAGCTGGCATCCCAGCGCCGCGAAACCGATACGTTCCCGACCTACGTCAGCACCGCGCTCACGAAGGCGCGGGCCGGCTCGATCGGGTCGGGGTTCCTGCCGACGTGGGCGACCGGCCTCGACCTGGATCCGCTGACCGTGTTCGAGGCCTTCGGCGGAAGCATGGAAGGCGCCAACGCCGTGCTCAACGAGCGCTGGCAGCTCCTCACCTCGCTCTCGAAGATCAACGAGTCGCAGCGGAAGGCGCTCGGGCAACGGGCCGCGGACTACCAGACGTTCTACGACGAGGCCTACCGCATTCTCGGCGACGAGCGCTGGCCGGCAGTGTTCGCGGCGAGCGACGACGATCGAGCCAGGTACGGAGACGACGAGTTCGGGCTGGGGTGCATCCTCGCGCGCAACCTCCTTACCGCGAATGCCGGCACGCGCTTCGTCTACGTCTACGACGGCGATCGCTGGGATCACCACGCCGGCATCTTCGATCGCTCGCTCGAGTGGAACCACTACCGGACCTGTACGCGGCTGGACAAAGGCCTCGTCAGCCTGATGCACGACCTCGCCGCCCTGCCGGGCAGCCGGCCCGGAATTTCGCTGCTCGACGAAACGCTCGTCGTCGCGCAGAGCGAGTTCGGCCGCACCCCGGGCATGAACCCGGTGGCCGGGCGCGATCACTACAAGGGCACTTACTCGGGCCTCTACGTCGGCGGCGGCGTCAAGGCCGGGCGCATCGTCGGGCGGACCGACGCCGACGGCGGCGCGTGCCTCGAGACCGGCTGGAAGTACAAGGGACAGCCGTGCATGGACAACACGGTGGCCACGATCTACTCCGCGCTCGGCATCGACTGGAAGAAGTCGGTGACCAACACTCCGTCTGGACGCGAGTACGTGTATGTGGACACCGTGGATCTGGGCGGGTCCGAGCGCATCTTCAACGACGAGATCGCGCCGCTGTTCGAGTAGCCGCATGCGGCATTTGCTGGGACCGTTGACCGCAGCCAGCCTGCTGCTGCTGGTTGCCGCGCCGCGCGCGCAGGCACCGGATGCGGCCTCCGCGACGGTCGCCGTACCGGCCGGCGACTTCTGGATGGGGCGGACGCGCTTGTGGCTGATGGACGAGATCGGCTGGCAGATTCGCGATCGCCAGGACGACCGCCCGGTGCACCGCGTGTCCCTGGACGCGTTCTCAATCGATCGCCACGAGGTGACCAACAGCGAGTACGCCGGCTACGTCAAGGCCACCGGCGCCACAGCTCCTTATCACTGGGGCGGCGCGGCGCCGGCGGCGGCGAAGGCCACCTTGCCCGTCTACAACGTGTCGTGGCACGAGGCGGCCGCCTATTGCGCGTGGCGCGGCGCACGCCTTCCGACTGAAGCCGAGTGGGAGAAAGCCGCGCGCGGCGGCGAGGCCGATCTCGACTACCCATGGGGGAACGAGTACGAGTCCGAGGGCGCGAAGGTCACGCCGTCAGCCGACGAGGCCGGCGCGAATTCCGGCGCCGGCGCGGCGCGGCCCGCGCGTGTGAAGCATGCGCAGAGCTCGTCGGCCGGCGGCCCTCGCCCGGTCGGATCGTTCGAGCCCAACCACTTGGGCCTCTACGACGTGTCGGGCAACGTGTGGGAGTGGGTCAGCGACTGGTACGACCTCTATTACTACAGCGTCAGCCCGATTCAGAACCCCCGCGGACCTGCGCAGGGGCGTTACAAGGTGATCCGCGGCGGAAGCTGGGCCGACACCGACCCGCGGCTCGGCGCGGTGTACTTTCGCAACTACACGTCCCCGGACGAGCGCACGCCGACGATCGGCTTCCGCTGCGCGAAGTGAGAGGTGAAAGTGAGAGGACGGGCAACAGCCCCCCTCTCTTACACTTCTCGCCTCTCACTTCTCCCTTCTCAATTCCAACTTCTCACTCCCAACGTCATCCAATCGGGCCTGTTCGTGGGTTCTTCATGTCATCTGCGCTCGACGGCCGGTCCGGCCGGTCGCTCCTGGCCCCGCCCGGTTCGGTATCCTCATCGTTGACCCGCAGGTCTTCACGCTCGCCCCGGCTCCGGCGCGGAAGCTTGTCCTTCTCCTCGGTTCGATCCGGGGCCGTACCCTGGTCGCCGAATATCGTGTTGTGGCTCTTCTCTGCCATGAGTCCTCCTCTCACGCCGAGTCGCAACGTTCGTGCCGTTGGCGTAGGCTCTGGTGTGCGAGGACCGCTCATGCGAATGATGCTGGCCATCGTCTGCCTGATGCGTGTCGCGGCCGCCACTGCCGAGCGACAGCCGAGCATTCGCAGGGGTTCGGGGTGCGGGGTTCTAGGTTCGGGGTTCCAGGTTCTGCGTAACGCAAGGCAATCATCTCTGCCGTCGAACGATGGGGATGTCGGCGTCCGCATTCTTCCAGAGATCGGCCAGGCGCTGCCGCGTCTGCTCTGCTTCGGCTGTTCGCCCGGTCTCCTGCTGGGAAGCGGCGAGCATATGGAGAATCACGGGAAGCGAAGCATCACGGTCCAGCCCCAGTCGGACCGGCGGACCGGCCAGGTAGCTGAGTCCGCGAATCGCCTCTTCGCTACGGCCGGCGCGAAAGCTTGCCATGGACCACACCGTAATGTGCTGCGCAAAGCGCGGCGTGAACGTCACCGGTTCCAGCAGCCGGGCGGCCTCCGCCGGTTTGTGGTCGGCCAGTGCGGCCAGTGCCTGGAGCACGGGTTGTTGTAGTCGCAGCTGATCGGCAGACTCGCGGGATTCGGCGAGCGCTCCTGGCAACGCGGCTCGCGCCTCGGCCGGATCTTCCAGAATCGCCGCGAGGGCGAGCCACTCGTCAGCGGCCCCTGGCGTCAACCGCTTCGCGGATTTCAGGGCGGCGAGCCGCCCCCGAGCCCGATCGCCGAACCCGACGAGCGCCTCGTTGATCGCGAACGACAGGCTGCGCTCGGCAATGTACGCACCGCGGCCGTCCTGCTCCATCCTCCTGCCCCAGGTCTCGATCAGTTCGGCGCCCTCGCGGAACCGGCCGCGATAGGCGGCGGCGCTCGCCCGCGCCGGCAGCAGGTCGGCTTCGTCCCGGCGGCCCTGCATGGCATCCACCTGCGCGCGAGCCAGCCCGTCGTCATCGCTGAGAATCGCCAGAAGGTACAGGCCCTGGCGCGCGCTCACCGAGTCCTGCAGCTTCACGGCCCGCTCGAATCCTTTCCGCGCCTCGTCGAGCTCGTTGTTCTCGAGATGCGCGTAGGCCAGGTTCAACCAGGACAACGGCTGCTCCGGAGCCAGCCGCACGGCCTCGCGCAGCGACGCCATCGCCTCCGAGAGCTCGCCGCGAGTCCTGAGGGCGCTGCCCAGATTCGCGTGCCCGGCATAGTCGTCGGGATAAGTCGCAATGAGCAGCCGGTAGGTGTCGATTGCCTTGCCGACGTCCTCCGTGACTACCGAGTGATAACGCGCTTCGATGTAGAGGCGCTCCCGTTCGCTGACCCGCTCCCGGAGCTCGAACGCTCTCCGGGTCATCTCCACCGCTTCCTTGCGTCGGCCGAGGTTGCCGAAGGCGGTCCCAAGCCGCGCGTAGGCCAGCGCGAAGTTGGGGTCTTTCCGGATCGCGTCCTCGAAGAACGGCACGGCCTCGAAGTCACCCTTCGTCCGCCGCACGAGCAGCCCCTGGCTGTACTGCTTGAGCGCCTCGAGCGAGGGCGTCGTGGCCATCTCGATCCGCGAGTCGTAGCGCTGCACCGAGGCCAGCGATTCGCCCAGGCGCTCGCGGAACCGCGAGGTCGCGCTGCCAAGCGAGCGCAGCACCTCGTCCTTGCCCGCAGCCTGCACCTGCTCCTCGGCGAGGACGTCGCCGGTGACGCAGTCGCGCGCCGAGAGCGTCACGAGGTACGACGATCCGATGCTGGCAATGCTGCCGCCGAGCACTGCCTTGCCGCCATTCCGTTGACACACCTCGCGGCCGATCTCGACGGTCACCGGCGACGCCGGATCCCGCTCCATCTGCCGCAGCGTTGCTTGCTGCTGCTGCTCGTTCAACAAGTTGAGGAACGGCGACTGGCGCAGCTGCACCGCGAGCGCCTCGTTCAAGGTGCCGTCGAACATGGAGTCGCCGGTCCGGTTCGCGAAATCGGCGACGACAACGGTGTCGCGGCTGGCCAGCGCAGGCGTCTGCGCCGATCGCCACCACACGATGCCGAACACCGCGAGCGCAGCCAGTGCCCCTGCCGGCCACAGCGGTCGCCGTCGGCCCGCAGGTGTCGGCTCGGTCGATTGGGCGAACACCGATGGCGCAGCTGCCTCGGGCCGCCGGGCAGCGGGCGGCCCGGCGGTGACGTTCGAGAACGACTGGCCGGGCGGCATGCCACTGAGCGGCTGCGTCTGCACGAGGCCACTCTCGGTGGCCTTGCGGAGGCGCTTGAGATCGGCACGTAGGTCGGCCGCGCTCTGGTAGCGCAGATCGCGATCCTTCTCGAGTGCGCGAAGCACGATCCGATCGAACTCCGGCACCACATTTGCGGCGACCTCCGACGGCGCCCGCGGGACGCCGCCAAAAATCTGCTCGAACACCACACCTGGTGTCGCGCCGTCGAACGGCGAGCGCCCTGTCGCCATCTCGTAGAGCACGATGCCCAGCGAGAAGATGTCGCTCCGTCCGTCGATGTCGAGGCCGCGCGCCTGCTCCGGCGACATGTACTGAATCGTGCCGAGCGCCGATCCGGCACGCGTCAAGTGGTCGCTGGCGGCCTGCGTCGCGGAGGCGTCCCCAACCGGATCGGTCAGCTTCGCGACGCCGAAGTCCAACACCTTGATCTGGCCTCGCTCAGTGACGAACAGGTTCGCCGGCTTCAGATCGCGGTGGACGATGCCCTTGCCGTGGGCGGCATCGAGCGCGTCGGCGATGTCGGCGCCCAGGCCGAGGACAGTGTCGAGCGGGAGCGGGCCTCGGGAGACGCGGCTCCGCAGGGTCTCCCCCTCGAGCAACTCCATCACCATGTAGTGCCGGCCCTCGAACTCGCCGATGTCGTGGAGCGTGCAGATGTGGGGGTGATTGAGCGACGAGATGGCGCGGGCTTCACGCAGGAAGCGCTCCACGGCCGCCGGATCGGCACCGGCTTCGTCCGGCAGGAACTTGATGGCCACCCGGCGTCCAAGGCGCAGGTCCTCGGCCGCAAACACCACCCCCATGCCGCCCTCGCCCAGCTTGGCGAGGATTCGATAGAACCCGACCGTGCTGCCCGTCACCATGGCCGCCTCGCTGGGGCAGGCGCGTGGATCTGGCCATTGAACGCGTCGAGGATCGTCGGTCGAGCTGGCACGCGCATGAAGAGCGTACCGGCCGCGAACCCGGCGTGCAAGGGGCACCAGGTGTCGATCGCGGGCAGCCCGGAACCCGCCACCCTGTAGAATCGCGTCGAACGCTGTTCCCCGAGTGACCATCGTCCTGGAGCGCCGCCATGTTCAGGCCCGATCGCGCAAGACCGCTGGAACTCTTGCTCCTCGTCGGTTCGATGATGCTGGCGGGAGACGTGGTCTCGACGCAGAAGCAGACCACGCCTCCCAACGAGCTCCCCAGTCCGTACGAGACCGTCCGGAACTGGGGAACGCTGCCGCCAGGAAGAACATGGGGATCGACCGGCGCGGTCGCGATCGATCGGGACGGCCTGTCGGTCTGGGCGATCGAGCGGTGCGGCAGCTTCAGCTGGCAAACGAGCGGCCGCGTGTCGTGTGCCGGCTCGAACCTGGACCCCGTCCTCAAGTTCGACCCGTCAGGCAAGACGGTGACGAGCTTCGGCGGCGGCCGCTTCATCTTTCCCCATCGTCTTCATATCGACCGTGAGGGCAACGTGTGGGTGACCGACTCGCGCGCCGCGACCGCCGCCGAGCTGAAGGAATATCCCGACGCGAAGGGCAAGGGCCACACCGTCGTCAAATTCAGCCCCGAGGGCAACGTCCTCATGACACTGGGCACGCCGGGCGTCGCCGGCGACCCGCCGGAGCGGCTCAACGAGCCGTGCGACGTCATCACCATGCCCAATGGCGACATCCTCGTCTCGGAAGGGCACAGCGGTCAGAGCAACAAGCCGGCTCCCACAACCGTCTCGCGCATCTCGCTGTTCTCGAGTGACGGCAAGTTCATCAAGAGCTTCGGCCGCCTGGGCTCGGGCCCTGGCGAGTTCAAGACGCCGCACGCCCTCGCGTTCGACGCGGCCGGACGCCTGTACGTCGCCGACCGGGGCAACAACCGCGTCCAGATCTTCGATCGGGATTTCAAGTTCGTGGCCGAATGGCCGCAGTTCGGCCGCCCGAGCGATGTGCAGATCGATTCAAGCGGCGTGCTCTACGTCGCAGACGCGGAGTCGAGCCGGCGGTACGGCACCGAGTGGAAGAGAGGTATCCGCATCGGCCGC
>DATJFF010000147.1:0-3704 GCA_035495795.1 Vicinamibacterales bacterium | reverse complement strand
TCAGCACGGTGTTGAAATCGTCCGGGTTGGCCGCGGCCGGGTCCACCCGGTAGACGATGGCGCTGGGGCCGAGCACGATGCTGTCGACGAGCGCCAGCGTTCCGACGTAGAGCGCGCCGTCCGGTCCGCGAGCGATGCAGGTCGGCGTCGAGTCGCGGATGGCGTTGTCGGGGAAGTAGGCCAGGATCGAAATCCGGCCGTTGGCGGCGACGAAGTTGAGCGTGTTGGCGCCGGCATCCGCGACGTAGCTGCCGCCCGGCACCGCGAGCACGCCGTAGGGATTCGAGTCCGGAAAATCACCGTAGGCCAGGTCGAGGTGCTCACCGGTCCAGGCGTAGTTGTAGTTGCCAACGTTGGCGACGTCCCGCCAATGGCCGGCCGGATTGAACTCGAGAAGGTGTCCGAATGGCGGCGGCCCTCCGGCGGCTTCCGATCCGGCCATGATCGCCCGGATGTTCCCGTTGCCGAGCGCGGAGAGACCATCGACGCCGACGAACTCACCATCGGCGCCTTCCGAAGGCAGTCCGGTGATGACATCGCGAACTCGCGGTTCCGAGGTCCAGGCGTTTCGGATCTCGGTGATCTTGCCGGTGGCGCCGCCCGATCCCGCCTGCGCGACGTAGAGGCGGCCGCCCGGTGCGAACGTGAGCCCGCGCGGACTCGACAGGCCGCCGGCGACGACGGTGTAAGCAGGATCCGCGGTAGCGGTGATTGCCAGTGCAGCCAGCGCCGCGACGAAAGCGACGAGGGAACGAACAGCGTTCATGATGACCTCCGCGGGCCCGGCGATGGAGGCAGGTCGGTCGCGGCACCAAGTGCACCGCGGCGCGCGGACACACGCCCGTACGCAGCCATCATCTCGGGGGGCATCCGCCCATGCTCGAAGCGCCGCGCCGGCGTGTCAACCCGAAACTGTCGATCAGACTCTCCGCAGCCGGATCGATACAAACACGCCTTCACGAGGTTCTGAAGCTCGGCTGCAGCCTTCGTCCTGGGGTCGTCTCCAACCACCGTGATGTACTCTCGTGACGCGGTGTCCACTGACTTCCCCAATCGGTATGCGCCTGCCGCCGTCCTACTCGCGCTGTCGGGTCTTCTCGGGCTCGACGCGGGAATAGGAGCCAGCGTGCGCGCACAGACGGCGATCGAGCTGCTCCTCGACGGGACTCGCTGCGAAACGGTGCTGCGGCGACAGCTTCAGCAATGGGATACACGCCTCGACCGGGCGATCACCGATCCACCCGGGCCAACCGCGCTGCGAAGCGTGCGCGCGCCCACCGGCGTCCTGGGATTCTGGACGCGCGTGGCCGAAGCCGCCCGGGGTGAGCTGGTCATCGAGCGGGTCAGCTCGACGCGCATCGAACGCCTCAGTTTCGACGAGACCTGCGCTCCGCGCGAGATCGCGGTCGCACCGCCGCCGCGGCCCACCGATGCCTACGGCGACAGCGACCTGGTTGCCCGTGTGGCGCAGGGCGATCGCGGCGTGTTTCTCCTCTGGTCGCCGCACATGCCGCTGTCAGTGGACCAACATGACGTCCTGGCGGAGGTCGCACGGAAGCTCGACCTGATCGTCGTGCCGCTCCTCGATCCCGGAGCCGATAGCGATTACGCGGCGCGGATCGCGCTCGAACGGGGACTGCCCGGCGAGTCGCTCCGGCCGCTCGGCGGCGTCGAGCTCGTGTTCCGGGGATTGGCCACGCACACCCCGAGCTTGCAGGTCTTCGCCGGCGGGTCGCTCGTTGGACCGGTGCTTCCGGGCTACCGATCGAAGGCGGCTCTCAGGGCGACCCTCGAAGCGATCCTCGCTGACCGGTGACAAGGCAGAAGGCAAAAGGCAAAAAGCAGAAGGCAGAAGGCAGAAGGCAGAAGGGAGTTGCCTTGTGACTGACGTCGGCGTCAGCGGCCGAGGGGTCCTTTGCAGCTGTCCAGAAGCCTGTCTCGCCTGTCCTTGTCGCCGGTGAACTTCGCTTCGACCAGCGCCGCGCATTGTCCCGGTGAAAGGCTCATGAACGCCCACGGCGCTTCGCCGACCTTGTACGGTTGCAGGTCTGCCGCACAACTCGCCCGCCACAGCTCACCGATGGCGGCGGCGGCGTCGAGGGCACCGGCGTCGGTGAATAGGTTGGCAAACCGAACTTCCCGCTCGGGGTTGACCACGCGGAGACTGAAGCGCTTCGGGCCGTCCATGTTCTTCGCCGTGCTGTTCGCGACGTAGAACAGCTTGCCATCCGGGAAGAAGGCGGGGAAGTAGCTGCCGACGCCTTCGGTGGCCGACGTGGTCACCCGGGCCAGCCCCTTATAGCCGGTGATCCGCCCGCTCGCGTCGCGCGTGAGATCGGCCACCACGACGTCAGTGATCGTCGGCGCGGTCAGCCCGCCGTTGACGAACGGCGTCAGGTAGCCGTACTTGCTGATGTGGAAGGTCACCCGGGTCCCGTCGTAATCGAAGTCCGCCTTGCCGGCGGCGAAGCCGAAGTCGACCCGCTGCTCGCAGGTGGTCGCCTGCGCCGCCGGATCGATGGCGGTGATCTCGAAGATCTTGAGGGTTCCCGGCGTTCCCTCGGCGCCTCCGTCATGGGCGACGACGTAACGGCCGTCCTTGGAGATGAACGGCGTCGACAGGTCGCGGGTGATCTGCGGGCACAGCCGCATCGCTCGAGTGGCGCGGACCGCGAAGTGACCTTCCCGTTCGCTGAAGGTGTAATCGACGATGCGGAAACCGGGCGCCGGCTTGACGTTGCCGCCGGAGAACATCATGCGATACACGGTGGTCGCGGCGTCCCCGTCGCGTGAGCTCGAGAGCAGGCCGATCGACTGGTAATAGACGTCTTCGACGTCGGCGTCGGCGTGAGCGAAGGCCGGCTTCACGTCCACCGCGCTCCGTCCCTCGTCGAGGCGTGCCAGCAGCGCGCGTGCGTCGTAGAAGTTGACCGTCTTCGTCGCGGTGTAGTGCGACGGCACGGTGACGTAGCGGCCGTCAGGCGTGGCGACGGCGTCCGATTTGTCGGGGATGGCGACGCGGCGTCCGCGCGTCAGGTCGTAGAGGAAGTTCTGATCGTGGCTGGCGAATCCGACCACGTAGCGGCCATCCGGATTCGGCACCGGTCGGGCGAACCAGTTCACGTCGTCCACCGGGTCTTCCGACGAGGACGGACGCTCCACGACCAGTTCAGTGCCCGGAGTCGAGACTCGGCAGTAAGCCGGGGTCTGGATGTTCTGGGCGCGGGCGCCGGACGTCAATGCCGCTAGCAGTGCCAGCGCAGCCAGGGAGGGAGCGTAACCGTGAACACGCATGGGGTGTTTGCGTCAGGGTTTTTTCGGTCCGGATCGCTTCGCGAGTGACGAGACGAGGCCCGACAATTGGTCGGGCACGCTCGATTCATCGAACTCGAACCTCATCGGACCATCGTCGGTGTCCAGATCGAGCTCGTAGGTAAAGAGATCGCGCGACTGCGACGAGCGAGCCGCCGCGGCGCGCTCGCTCGTCGCGTAGTGTTCGAGGGCGCGGAGCTCGGTTGCGCTCAACTCCGAGGCCGGCACCTCGACCCCGCGCATGAGTCCCGCGAACCCGCCCGACTGCGTGAAGCGGATCTTGTGGATCGGCATCACGATCTAATCTGCGTCACTTCGGGGCATCTCAGCAAGCTGAAGGATGCCTCGCGACGCGTCGTCGATCAGAAGCCAACTGTCTGCCAGGCCTTGGT
>DATJFF010000146.1:0-61636 GCA_035495795.1 Vicinamibacterales bacterium | reverse complement strand
CCGTCACCCACGGCCGAAATGAGTTGGGACGGCCCCCAACCTTGAACCTCGAGCGGCCGTCAAACGTATCGGTTACACATCGGGTCATTCACGGCGGGAGGGCGGAGCGATGTCGTTTCTGAAGAAGCTGTTCGGCAAGTCCGAGGAACCAAAGGCCAGGGTTCGGGTCTGCGTGGAATGCGGCATGCCCGTGGCCGAGCACAAGACGTGGTGTTCCATCCTGAAGGGTGAGGCCGAGTTGAAACGACGGGCCGAAGCCCCCGCTTCGCGCACCGCCTGACAGCGGCGCGCAATCCCGAAGGGCAGCCGAACACGGCTGGGACCAGTGGGCATACGCATCCGGCCAAGGTCTCCTACGTCGCCGAAGGCGGGACGCTGCGCATCAACACCGAGGACGGCAAGTCTTTCCTCGCGGACGAGAAGCCGGGCACCACGACGTGGGACCAGCCGGTCGGCCGCCACTTCGTGGAGAACGTCGGCAAGACGCCGGTGCGAATCATCCTGACCGAGGTGAAGGGCGTCCGCAGCGGCGGGTGAGCTGAGCCGGTGCACGGGCCCGGTTGTGGCACAATCCGGCCCCGTGAGCACACCCATCTCCCGCCGCGCGACGCTCGCGACTCCCCTGCTGCTCCTGGCCCCGCGCGTGACGGCCGCCCGCGCCGGCTCGATGACGCTGTGCATGCACACCAACACCTCCTCAGGCGCGGGCTATCGCGGCGCGCTGGAGGGCTGGGCCAAGGCCGGCATCAAGTACGTCGAGATCAACGCCGGTCTCGTCGACGAGTTCCTCAAGACCGACACGATCGAAGGCGCGAAGAAAGTGCTGTCCGACAACGGGCTGATGCCGGTGCACGGTACGGTCGGTCAATTCGGACTGATCGAGCCGAACGACAAGCACGCCGCGGCCGTCGAGCAGCTGAAGAAGCGGCTCGAGATGTTCGCCGTGCTCGGCATCAGGAAGGTCTACACCACGACGATCGGCGGGCCCAAGCCGGCGCTCGAGGACTACTCGAAAATCGCCGACCAGCTGCGCGCCGTCGGTGATGCAGCCAAGTCGTTCGACGCCATCTTCAGCATCGAGTGCGTGCGCGCATCGAACTACATGTCCACGCTCTTGACCGGGCTCAGGGTCACGCGCCAGGCCGCGCACCCCAACGTCGGCGTGATGCTCGACTTCTATCACTTCTGGTCAGGCAACAATAAGCTCGAGGACATGGACCAGATCCGGTCTGGCGAGATCAACCACGTCCACTTCCAGGACGTTCCCGACATGCCGCGCGAGTTGCTCGACAACAACACCCGCGTCATCCCCGGAGACGGCGTCTCGCCGATCGTGCCGATGTTGAAGAAGCTCGCCGAAAAGGGCTACGCCGGCCCGCTGTCGGTGGAACTGTTCATGCCGAAGTTCCGCGACGGCAACCCCTACGAGGTCGCGCGCGAGATCAAGCAGAAGTGCGAGGCGGTGATGGCGAAGGCCGGCGTCGCCTAAGACGCGCGACGCTGCCGGGAGAGGCGTCGTCGATCGGGAAACCAACTTCGCCGATCGGGAGAGACTTCGCAAGGTCGGCCCTCCGGGCGAATCTTCCGCGTTTCGAGCTGCTAAGATGCCCATCGTCCCGCGGCAGGTGCGGGCGCAACCCAGTCCCGGAGGCACGTATGCGGAATGCAGCGGGTCGAATCGCGCTCGCGATCGCGTTGGCGCTGGCTGGCACCTTGTCCTCGACCCGCGCCCAGGCACCGACGCCGCCGCCGCTGGCCGTGCCCAACGCCACCTACGTCACGCTGCCGATGGAGATCGATGTCAACCGGCCGGCGGCGGAAGTCTGGAAGCGGATCGGGAAGTACTGCGACATCGGCGAGTGGCTGCGCATCCCCTGCACCATCACCTCGGGCGACGACGGCGAGTTCGGCGCCGTGCGCTCGGTGGCCAACGAGATCCTGGTCGGGAAGACGGAGCTGTCCTACACCTACACGCAGCCGGTCCGCGAGGGACGCCCCTACGACCTCTATCACGGCACCCTCGAGGCGAGGCCGGTGACGCCGACCACGTCGAAGATCGTCTACACGCTGGTCTTCGACAACTCGCTGCTGGCCGATGACGCGGCGCGGGCACGGAACCTGGAGCAGCGACGGACGACGTTCACGCGGGCCCTGGCGAACATGAAGATCCTTGCCGAGGGCGGCACGCTGCCGCCTCCACCGCAAAAGCAGGGCGGGGCCGGTCAGCCGTAGGTTGCCCCTCGCACGTTCCGTGCGCCTACCGAGCGGAAGCGCGAGGCCCACCGCGGCCGAGGGCTGGGGCTGCGCCGCGGCCTAACACGACACACACTTGTAGTGGTTCACCGCGCCCAGCTTCTCGAGGAGCGCGATCGTGTCCGGAAACGGCTGCGTCCGCTGGACCGGGCCGTTGGCCATGTCCACGGTCGACTGCCCGGCCCGATTCACGCGCGTGACGCTGGCGCCTTTCGAGACCAGGTAGAGGATCATCGCGTTGTCGCCGCGGGCGGCGGCGTGATGGACGGCGGTGTTGCCGTCGGCGTCGACCGCGTTGACGTCGGCGCCGGTGTCCTCGACGAGGTACTTCACCGCCGGCAGCATCCCGCTCTCCGCGAAGTGGTGCGAGTTGGCGGCAAACCCGAAGCCGTAGCCGACTCCCGCTGCCGCCTGCAGCGGCGTGACGTTCGGCCCGCCGACCGGCACGGGAACGAGCCCCGATCGATCCTCGCCGCCGCCCTCGCCGGGGAAGCGGCGCGCCATCGGCTTCATCGTCGAAATCGCCGGATCCGCGCCCGCGGCGACGAGCAGTTTCATCGCCTCGACGTCGGCGGCGTAGGCGGCGCGCCAGAACGGCGTGGCGCCAATCTCGTCGACGCTCGACTGGTCGAAGTTGTAGCTGGAGTACCAGACCTTCCGTTTGAGCCGCTGGTTCGGGTCGGCGCCCTTCTCGATGAGCAGCCGCATCACGTCCAGGTAGGTGCGGCTCTGCTGCAGGTGCGCGCGTGGCTGCGGATAGGCGGCAATCGGCGCCCACTGCACGTTGAGCGTCGCGTAGAGTGGCGACACGCCGGCGTCGCTCACCAGGTTCGCATCGGCGCCGTGATCGAGCAGGTATGCGGCAACGTCGAAGTGGCCGTTGATGAGTGCGACGAGCAGCGGAGTGGCCTTGTCTCCGGGGCTCGGCTGATTGACCGCAACGCCGCCTTCGACGAGCGCGGCCACCGCCTGCGCGGCCCCTTGCCTTGCCGCGAAGTGCAGCGGGGCGAGGCCGCCCTGGGCGCCAATCAACTCGTTGTAGCGGTACGGCCGCGTCAAGCCAGGCACCTCCTTCGCCCGGTTGGCTGCCGCGGGGGCGGCCGCCTGCTGCTGACCCACCTGGCCGCTCACCGGATCGAAGTCCACGGGAGCAGTGAGCGCGTTCAGATCGACAACCTTCGAGGCCACTGTCGCGTCGGCGCCGTGTGACAGCAGGTACTTCACCACCTCGGCGCGATTGAGGCCGGCAGCCACCATCAATGCGGTCTGCCCGTACGTCGCCTCAGCGGCGTTGACGTCCGCGCCGTTCTCGACAAGACGCGTCGCCGTCTCGACGCTGCCCGATCGCGCGGCCAGCATCAGCGCGGACGCGCCAGTCGTCGTCTTGAGGTCGACGGCAGCACCAGCGGCAACGAGAGCCGCTACAACCTTGTCGTGCCCAGCCTGGCTGGCGAGGTGCATGGGCGTGTAGCCGCCGATCCGGGTCGTGGCTCGAACGTTGGCCCCGGCGGCCAGCAGCATGCGAACCAGCCCGTCGTCACCCTTCTGGGCGGCCCAGTGCAGGGCGGTCATTCCGTCGCCCTGCGCGGCGTTGACGTCGGCGCCACCCTTGAGCAGCGTTCTCACTGCTGTCGCGTCGCCGAGCCGGGCGGCGTCAGCCACGGTCGCGTCGGAGGCCGCGTGGGCCCCGGCCGCCAGGCTCGCCGCCAGCACCGCACCGCACAACGTTCGCCGCCAGCGCTCGATAGCCATGATTTACGCCGCAGTCGGCGCCGCACCGGCGCGGTTGAGATCCATCGTGCCCGCACTGTCGCCGAAACTGTCGATCTCGACGCCAAGCCCTTGCAGCACCGGCAGCATCGCGTTGGCCATCGGCGTGCCATCGGCGCCGCGCACGTGCATGTTCCCCTTGAGCATGCCGCCAGCGTGTCCGAGCAGGATCAGCGGGCATCGCTTGTGGTTGTGCACGTTCGAGTTGCCCATCGCCGAGCCGTACATGACGAGGGTGTTGTCGAGGAGCGTCCCGCCGGCGTCCGGCGTCGCCTTCAGCTTGTCGAGCAGGTGCGGCAGCAAGCTCACGTGGTAGGTGTTGATCTTCTGGAACTCGGCGACCCGCTCGTCTCGATCGAGGTGGTGCGACGCGGTGTGGAACGCGGTGTTGCAGCCGCTCGGCTTGAAGACGCGGTTCGACACGTCGCGCGACAGCTTGAACGAGAAGATGCGGGTCACGTCCGAGGCCAGGGCCACCGCCTGGAGATCGCACATCAGCTTGACGTGTTCCTCGAACGAGTCGGGCACGCCGACCGGCGCATCCGGCAGCTCGCGCGGATCGCCGCTGGTGTTCGAGGCCTCCACCTTCTGGATTCGCCGCTCGATCTCACGCACGTCGTCCAGGTAGTCGGCCAGCCGGGCCTGATCGGCCGGCGTGAGCTTGCGTTTCAGGTCGTTCACCGATTCGGTGACCCAGTCGAGGATGCTGCGGTCGTCACGGCGACGCGCCTGCCGCGCTTCGGGCGTGGCGCCGACGCCGAACAGCTGATCGAACACGGCGCGGGGATCGCGCGTCATCGGCATCGGATCGGTCGGCGACGCCCAGCTGATGGTGTCGGTGTAGACGCATGAGTAGTTGTAAGAGCAGCCGCCGGCCTGATCGACGTTCTCGATGCACAGCTGCATCGACGGGATCGGCGTCTCCTGCCCGAACTTCTGCGCGTAGATCTGGTCCAGCGAGGTGCCGGCGAAGACGTCCGAGCCCTGGGTCTGCTTGGGCCTGGATTGGGTGAGGAACACCGCCGCCGAGCGGAAGTGGTCGGCGCCAATCTCTGGCGGAAGGAAGGCTTCGGCGTTGCGGCAGTCGGTGTTGCTGACGATCGTCAGGTACTGACGGTAGTTCTCGAGCGGCTTGAGGCTGGTCGGCGACAGATCGAAATCGCTCCCGGTGCCGGCCGGCGCCCACATGTTCTTCTTGATGCCGTAAGCGGTGCTGCCGGCGGAGCCGTGGACCATCTCCATGGCAATCAGCCGCACCGGCGGCTTGCGGTTCTGCGCCGACGCGCCAGCGGGCGTCATCGCGTCGAGGAACGGCAGCGCGATGGTCGCGCCCAGGCCGCGGAGCACCGTGCGACGCGAGAGGTGGAAGCGGGTGAGGAACATCTGGGTTCTCGGGTTCTCGGGGTTCAGCGGCCCGCAATAGGCGCCAACGTCGTCGTCACGGGCACGTCCTTCGCCGGTACCCGAACGCGTTGGAAGGCGGCGCTCTCGATCACGCCTTCAATGAACGCGCTCATCCGATAGTCCCGGGCTGCGGCGTCGTGAATGATCTTGCGCACCGTCGGCATATCGGCCGATTCCACGCGCCGTCCCAGCGCGTAGGTCATCAGGCTCTGGGTGAAGCTGAGGAGGAACGCGTCCTTCCGGCGCAGGACCGCGTCGCGCAGTCCCGCGGGACCGTCAATCTTCGAGCCGTCGTAGAGCGTTCCGGCCGCGTCGACGGGCACGCCGCCGTCCTTGACCCGCCACTTGCCGGTCGCGTCGAAGTTGTCCAGTGCCAGGCCGAGCGGATCGATCACCCGGTGACAGCTGTTGCAGGTCGGGTTGCTGCGGTGCTGCTCCATGCGCTCGCGCACCGAGAGCGTCCGGCCGGAGGCGTTGGTGCCCTTCGTCTCCTCGAGCGCCGGCACGTTCGGCGGCGGCGGCGGTGGCGGCGATCCGAGGAGCACCTCCATCACCCACTTGCCGCGCATCACAGGCGACGTGCGGTCCGCGATCGAGGTCAACGTCAGCACGCTGCCATGCCCGAGGATGCCGCGGCGGTATTCGGGGACGGTCACGCGCTGGAAGTCCTGCCCGGTGACGTTCGGGATGCCGTAGTGCCGCGCGATGCGCTCGTTCACGAACGTGTAGTCGGCGGTCAGGAGCTCCAGCAGGCTCCGGTCCTCGCGCACCAGGCTGTCGAACACCAGCTCGGTTTCCCTCTTCAGCGCGATTGACAGCGTCTGATCCGCGTACGGGAAGAGGATCGGGTCGGGAGTCGTGTGCTCCAGATCCTGCAGGCGCAGCCACTGCGACGCGAAGCGCGTGGAGAGCGCGTCGGCGCGCGGGTCTTTCAGCATCCGCTGTGCCTGCCTGGTCAGCATGCCGGGCGCCGCGAGCCGTCCCTGTCCGGCGGCTTTCAGCAGGGCCCCGTCAGGCCCGCCGCCCCAGAGGAAGAAGGACAGCCGGGACGCCAGCTCGTACTCGCCCAGCCGATAGGTGTTCCCTGCCACACGCACCGGCGCCTCTTCGACTCGAAAGAGGAACTGCGGGCTGGCAAGGATCGCCTCGAGCGCCTTGGTGACGCCGTACTCGAAATTGCGCTCGCTCCGGCCGCGAGCGTAGAAGGTCATGAGCCGATCGAAGTCCTTGTCGCTGACCGGGCGGCGGAACGCCAGCGTCGCCAGCCGCCTGACAATCGCCGACGCGCACGGCTGCTCTTCGCCGGGTGCGGTCGGCCGGCACGTGAAGATCATCCGCCGGCTGACGGTGTCGGACACGCCGGTCACCCGGTGCGGCCCGACGATGCTGAGGCTGCGGAGGTGCGGGAGGGTGGTGATGCCGAAGGCAGTGCCGATCTCGGTGTCCGCCATCGTGTGATCGATCGGCGCGATCAGGTCGTTGATCAGACCTTCGAACTTCTGCATGAAAGCGGCGGTCACCCGGTGAGAGCCGGCGCGGACGTGAATTGCCGGCGTCTTGACCGTCAGGCCGGTCTTCTCCTCGCTCATCCGCGGGTCGATGTCGAAGATCGCCGCGCGAGTGCCATCCACCGACACTTCCATCTGCTCGTTCGCCGCGGTGCTGCCGTAGAGCAGGCCGAGCGGCTCGGCGTAGAAATCCATGCTGAAGACGTAATCTCCGTCGGCGATGAAAGTGTGCTCGACCGAGATGCCGCCGCGGGTGCCGAGCGGCGCGCCGTCGGCGCGTTCGAGCTGCGACGCGGTCTTCGGGAGCTTGAAGGTCGCCTGCGTCGGACCGCTGGTCGGGTCCCCGACCGCGAGCGTGGCAATCCGGCTCGCCGCCCGCAGGTAGCCCTCCATCAGCGTCGGCGAGAACGTCTGTACGTCGGCGACATTGTCGAAGCCGTTGCTGATGGTGTCGGCGGGGAGGAACGCGGTGACGTCCACGTCGAGGCCGACCAGCTGCTTGACCGCGCGTGCGTACTCGGCCCGATTCAATCGCTGGAACGGCCGCCAGCCGGGATCGGGCGCCGGACCCGCGAGCGCGTCCATCCGCGCCTCGAGCGCCGAGGCCAGCCGGGCGAGCTGCGCTTCCTCGGGCCGCTTCGCGCCCGCCGGCGGCATCATCCCGGCGCGCAGCTTGCGGATCATCTTCTCCGTGGTGTCGCGGTGAGCGTCGGCCGACGCGAGCGTCCAGCCCTGTAGCGACAGGCTGCCTGCCTTGGCGCGATCGCTGTGGCAGGTCGCGCAATACTGCGCAACCATTTCCGCCGGCGCAGCGGGGCTCGAGGCGTGGGAGGCGGCAGGGCCGATCGTCGCCGGTGCGCCCTGGTCGGCCTTGATTCCGGCTCCAAGGGCGCCGGCGATGAGCAGACCGGCGGAAAAGACGCGTCTCATGGGGCTCCCTGGCGTGATCTCGAAGTATACGCGGGGATCGCCTTCGCCCGGCAGACGCGCTACAACGTGACGAAACGACCGAAGATGACAGCCATCACCATGCCGACCGAACCGACCACCAGGGCGCCGGCCAGCCCGACGACAAATGGCTTGAGTCCGACGCCCTTGAACACGCGAAAGCTGGTGCTGAGGCCCACCGCGGCCATGGCGGTGCCGAGCAGGTAACGCGATGCGACGGTATCGCCGATGAAGTCAGTGATTGCCTTCCACCGTGCGGCATCGAACGCTCCAAAGGCGAGCCCGCGGCTGCCGAGGGTCGCGTCCCCGATCGATCGGATCACGGCCATTGCGAGAAACCCGATCACGAACCCAGGCACGTAGCGCGTCCACGAATCCGATGGCGCCGCGCCTGCCCGCTCCCTGCGGCCGCCCGTTTCACGCACGTGCAACCAGGTGAGCACGGGAATCACAACCGCCAGGAAGATGTTCCGCGTCAGCTTCGTGACCGTGGCGGTTCGCAGCACGACGTCATCCGCATACATCTGCTTGTAGGTGAGCGCGGCGCCGACCACCTGCGATGTGTCGTGGACGGCCGTTCCCAGAAAGAGGCCGATCGTCTCGGATCGCGAGAGTAGCGCGTGCGCGAGATAGGGATAAACAAGCATCCCGAAGAGACCGAACGCCACGACGTTGGCCACCGCATAGGCGACCTCGCGTTCATCGGCGTCGATGGCCGGGGCGGTCGAGACGATCGCCGTGACACCGCAGATGCTCGTCCCGGCCGCGACCAGCGTGCCGAGCCGCGGCGGAAGGCCAAGCCGGCGATTGAACCAGGTCACGAACACCAGGCCCGTGGTGATCGCGGCGACCACCACCGGAAGTCCGGCGAGCCCGAGTTTGAGCACGTCGAAGACACTGAGGCGGATGCCGACCAGGACGATGCCGGCGCGCAGAACCGCGCTGGTGGCAAACTTCAGCCCCGGCGTCAACGCATCGGGCAGCGGCAAGAGATTGCGGAGCAGCAGGCCGAGCACAATCGCGACCGGCACGCCTGAAATGGGGCTGCTGCCGCTCAACCCCTGCGCTGCGAGAATGCCATGGCCAATCTGGTCGGCGAGCCAGAAGCCTGCCAGCATCACCGCGATCGCGGCGAGTACGCCGGGAATGTCCTTCATCGCCGGCCTATTGTTGAATCGCCTTCAGCTGGAAGAACTCGTCCAACGCGTGCGGTCCGATCTCGCGGCCGACGCCCGATTGCTTGTAGCCGCCGAACGGCGCCAGCGCATTGAACCGGGCGCCGTTGATGTCCACCTGCCCGGTGCGCAGCCGCCGCGCGACGTCGAGAGCGCGCTCCTTCGTCGCCGACCACACGCCGCCGGCGAGACCGTAAATCGAATCGTTCGCAATCCGCACCGCGTCGTCCTCGCCGTCGTACGGCAGCACGCTCAGCACCGGGCCGAAAATCTCTTCCTGGGCGATCGTCATGCCTGGCTCGACGTTCGCGAAGATCGTCGGTTCGACGTAATAGCCGTTCGGCAAATTCGACGGCCGCCCGCCGCCGGCGGCCAGGGCCGCGCCCTCGCTCTTTCCCCTGTCGATGTAGCCGAGGACTCGATCGCGCTGGGCCGCCGATGCGAGCGGCCCGAGCCGCGTGGCGCCGTCAAAGGGATCGCCGAGGGTGAGCTTCGCCAGCTGCGTTTTCGCGAGCTCCACCGCCTCGTCGTGGCGCGCCCGCGGCACCAGCATGCGGGTCCATGCCGAACACGTCTGCCCGGAGTTCTGCATACAGTTGTTCACGCCGGCCGGGATCGCTTTCTCGAACGGCGCGTCGTCCAGCACGACGAACGCGGACTTGCCCCCGAGCTCGAGGCACACCCTCTTGATGCCGTCGCCGGCGACGGCCGCCACCCGCCTCCCCGCCGCCAGAGACCCGGTGAAGCTGACCATGTCCACGCCGCGGTGGGCCACGATCGCCTCGCCCACCACCTTGCCCTCGCCGAAGACGATGTTGAGGACGCCGGCGGGCAGGCCGATCTCGTGCGCCGCTTCAGCGAGCATGCCGGCGCTCAACGGTGCGAGTTCAGCCGGCTTGAGAACGACCGTGCAGCCGGCCGCCAGCGCCGGCGCGATCTTGCAGACCACCTGGTGCAGCGGGTAGTTCCACGGCGTAATGCAGCCGACAACGCCGACCGGTTCCTTGACGACGAGAGAGGTGCCGAGCTCCTCTTCGAGCGCGGCGGAGCGGATGAACCGCGCGTTCATCCCGATCATCGTGACCGGGAACTCGACCTGCACCTTTGTCGAGTACGAAAGCGCGGTACCGACCTCGTGCGAGATGAGCTCCGCAATCTGCGGTACGCGCGGTTTGAGGGCCGCAGCCAGTTTGTCGAGCCAATTCGCACGCTGCTCCGGCGGCACCTGGCTCCAGGTCTCGAAAGCGGCGCGGGCCGCCCTCACCGCCTGATCCACGTCGTCGGGAGTGCCGCGCGGGACGCGTCCGACGACGGCTTCGGTCGCCGACGAGAGCACGTCGATGACGCCGGCGCCGCGGGACGCCTGCCAGGCGCCGCCGTAGTAGTGCGAGTCGTAAGCGAGCATGGGAATCCGACCATTGTATTCTGCGCATATGCAGATCAATGGTCGGGCTTTTGCCGTAACCGGCGGCGCATCCGGACTGGGACGCGCCGCGGCCGAGGCGATCATCGCCGCCGGCGGCAAGGCCGTACTCCTCGATGTCAACGCCGAGGCGGGCAAGGCGGCGGAGCAGGCACTCGGCAATTCGGTGCGATTCGCGCAGGCGGACGTCACGAGCGAGGACCAGGTGAAGGCGGCGCTGGACGTCGCCGTGTCGGCATTCGGCAACCTGTCCGGGGTGGTGAATGCCGCCGGCATCGGGCCGGCCGCGAAGGTGCTCGGCAAGAACGGGCCGCACCCGCTCGACCTGTTCGAGAGGACGGTCCGCATCAACCTGGTCGGCACCTTCAACGTGATCCGGCTGGCGGCGGCTGTCATGACCCGGAATCAGCCTGCTGAATCGGGCGAGCGCGGCGTCATCGTCAACACCGCCTCGATTGCCGCCTACGATGGCCAGATCGGGCAGCCGGCATACGCCGCCTCGAAGGGCGGCATCGTCGGCCTGACGCTCCCGGTCGCGCGCGAGTTCGCGTCGGCAGGCATCCGGTGCGTGACGATCGCTCCGGGAATTTTCGACACGCCGCTGCTGGCCGCGCTGCCGGAGGCCGCCCGTGTGTCGCTCGGCCAGCAGGTACCGTTCCCCTCACGTCTCGGCCGCCCCGCCGAATACGGCGCGCTGGTCCGTCACATCCTCGAGAACGAGATGCTGAACGGCGAAGTGATCCGCCTGGACGGCGCCCTCCGCATGGCCCCCCGGTAAAAAGAGACCACGAAGGCACGAAGGACACGAAGGACGCACGAAGAATTTTCTAGGGAAGCACGCGGGATCCAGACAAGAAACACGCGTGACATCCCAATTGATGTCTTCGTGCCGTCCTTCGTGATCTTCGGATCTTCGTGGTCTCTTTTAGGCAAGCAGCAGGCGTGCTGCGGAAATCAGTTCGTTCGAGCTTCCAGTCAGCCCGCCGCCTTGCGCGAGGTCGGGTTTGCCGCCGCCCTTCCCGCCGAATTTTGCGGTCAGCGCCTTGAGCGTGGCGTTGGCGTCCACCCCGGCGCCCGGATGACAGGCGACAACCGCGAGCGCGGGTGAGGAGGCGCTGAACAACACGACGGCGGCTCCCGGTGTCGCGGCGGCCGCCGCAGCCATCGCCTTCAATGCCGATGCGTCGAGATCCGGGACGGCCTCGACCACCGCCAGCCGATCGCCGGAACGCGTGCCCCTCGCCACCAGTGCCGTTGCCTCGTGCACGGCGAGTTTCTCTTGCAGGGCACGCAACGTGCGCTGCAGCGACTTGCTCTCGCTCTGCAGCCGCTCGACCGCGGGTGCCAGCTCCTCGGGTGCCACGGACAGGAACTTCTGGGTGGCCGCGAACGCGTCCCGCCAGACGTCGTAGCGTCGGCGCACGCGGACGCCGCAGAGAAACTGTACGCGGGACCCGCCGCGAAACTTCTCCCAGCCGGGAACCGTGATGATGCCGATCCCGCCGGTACGCGCCACGTGAGTGCCACCGCAGGCCGACAGGTCGAACCCGTCGATGTCGATCAGCCTGAGGGTGCCGCCGCGGGCTGGTTCCTTCCGCAGTGGCAATCGCGCCGCTTCGTCGGCGGTGACGAAGCGCACCTGCACCGGATGGTCCTCCCAGATGATGCGATTGGCCTCGTCCACCGCCGCCCCGACCTCGGAGGCAGTCACGTCGCGAGCGAGATCGATCGACGACGATTCGGCGCCGAGGTGGAAGCTCTCGGTGCGATTCGACAGCAGGCGATCGAAAGCCGCCGACAGCACGTGCTGTCCGGTGTGCTGCTGCATGTGCTCGAACCGCCTGCGCCAGTCCACGACACCGTGAACCACTGCCCCTTCGGCCAGAGGCGTATCAGTCACGTGCGTAATGCGGCCATCGTCTTCGTCCACGACGTCGAGGACAAATGCGCCGGTCAAAGTCCCGACGTCGAACGGCTGCCCGCCGGACGTCGGATAGAACGCGGTCCGATCGAGCTCCACGGCAAACACCTCGCCGGCGCCGCTCGACGAGCGAGGCGTGCATCGAACCACGCGCGCGTCGAACGCCGTGAGATAGGCATCGGTGTAATAGAGACGCTCGGTGCTCATTTCGCGGGCAGCTCGAAGAAGAAGATGGCGCCGCCGCGAGGCGACGACCGATGGCCGATCTCCCCGTTGTGCGAGGTGATGATGCCGTAGCTCACCGAGAGGCCCAGCCCGGTGCCCTCGCCGACCGGCTTGGTCGTGAAGAACGGCTGGAACAGCTTCGGCTCGTCGGCCGGAGGCACGCCGGCGCCGTCGTCTTCCACTTCGAGGCGCGCCGAGTTCCGGCCGTCGCTGGTGCGGATCAGGATGCGGCGGCGCGCCGGCTCGAGCAGCGCCACCGCCTGCTCGGCGTTGATCAGGAAGTTCAACACCACCTGCTGGAGCTCGGTGAACACCGCGGACACGATCACTTCGGACTGATCTTCGATGTCGAGCTGTATCCCCTGGGCCTCGATCTTCCGCTGTCTCAGCTCCAGCACCGAGGTGACCACGTCGGCGAGCTTGACCGGAGATGGCTCGGTGGTCTGCCGCCCGAAGCGCTGGAGGTTGCGAATGATCGCGCTGGCGCGCGTGCTTTCGCGACGAATGAGGCTCAGATCGTGCTTGACCGACTCCGGCAGGTCGTCCTGTAACTCGAGGAGCTCGGCGAAGCCCAGGATTGCCTGCAGCGGGTTGTTCAGTTCGTGGGCGACGCCCGAGACGAGCACGCCGATGGCCGCGAGGCGCTCCTGTCGAATCAACTGGCGCTGCAGCGACTCTTTCTCTTCGCGCATGCGGCGTTCTTCGGCCATCTGGGCCGACACGGCGTCCTGGGCAGCGCGGAGATTCGTGATCATCCCCGCCAGTCCCTGGTGGAGCTCGTTCAGCTCCACAGAGCCGAGGTTCTGCGGCGGCAGCGGTGACAGGTCGCCGGCGGCAACCCGCTCGGCGGTGCGCTGCAGCTCGTTGAGCGCGCGGAGGGCGCGCTCGCTGACCAGCAGCGACAGGATCAGCACGAACGCCAGCGCGCCGAGCATGATCATCACGTTGCGGAGCTCGATCGGCGCGGTGCGCTGACGGGCCACCTCGGTCGGGATGCCCACGCTCGCCAGCCATGGGCCGCGCGAGACGACGGCGTTGCCATAGGCCCGCTCGACGCCGTCGAGCCCGACCCGGACGTCGGTGGAAGGCACTTCGCTCGGCAACCGGGGCCGCGCCGTCTCTGCCTCGGCGAGGCGACCGACGAACCGATCGGACTCGAGGCTGCGGGCGATGACGACGCTGCGCTCGTCAGTCACGGTGATGACGGAGCCCGGCGGCATCGGGATCTTGGTAAACGCGGTCTCGAACGCTTCCAGGTCCACGACCAGAGCGAGCACGCCGCTTGGCGCGCCATCCGCGTTCGCGATGCCGCGAGCCATGACGATGGCGTGACCCAGGTGTTCGGGAGCCCCGAGCACGGGGCTTATGACGGCGGTTTTGGACGCCGCGGCAGCCTTGAGCCAGTCCAAGCCGAGTCGAGCTTCCACGGTCGGCAGCGGCGGCTCGGCCCACGCGACTGGCCGGCCGGACAGGTCGGCGAGGAGGGCGTTGCGGATGGCCGGATCCGCGTTGACGAGCGATCGCAGGACGTGCACCGCCGCGTCGGCCCTGAGGTGCTGCAGATCGGGATTGTGGATAGCGATCTCGGCTGCGTCCTCTGCCGTGTCGAGGTTCCGCTCGAAGTAGGAGACGACGATCGACGACATCGCCAACGCCTCGGCGCGCAGGGTCTGCACCTGCTCCTGGTAGGTGATGCGCGACGCGTAGAGCACGGCGCTGATGACGACAATCGCGAGTATCGCCGCGATACCAACGACCTGCTGGCGGATTGGTTGGGCCATGCTACAGCAGCGTCACCTGGCTTCGGCCACCCGCGCGGCGGGGTCAGCCACGCCGGCTGCGGCAAACCCTGCCGCACGCAGCCGGCAGCTGTCACAGTGTCCGCAAGGCGAGCCGTCGGGCCGCGGGTCGTAGCAGCTGGTTGTGAGGCCGTAGTCCAGCCTGAGTGTCATGCCCAGTCGGATGATGTCGGCTTTCGACATTGCGATCAACGGGGTGTGAACCTGAAACGGCCGCCCTTCGACGCCGGCCTTCGTCGCCAGCCGGGCGAGCGTCTCGAACGCTTGAATGAATTCGGGCCGGCAATCGGGATACCCCGAGTAGTCGACCGCGTTCACGCCAATGAAAATATCGGCGGCGTCGAGCACTTCGGCCCAGCCCATCGCGACCGAGAGGAAGATCGTATTTCGGGCCGGCACATAGGTGGCGGGGATGTCTGCGGCATCCGGCGGCCTGTCCATCGGGACCGGAACGGCCGCGTCGGTGAGAGCCGATCCGCCGATGGCCGAGAGATCGAGATCGAGCACCAGATGGCGCACCACACCGAGGGATCGAGCGACGCGCCCGGCGGCCTGCAGTTCCTGCGCATGACGCTGGCCGTAACGGAAGGTCAGCGCGTATAGATCGAATCCATCCCGTCGCGCGACGGCCGCCGCCGTATACGAATCGAGCCCCCCACTGAGCAGGACGACCGCGCGCGCCATGCTGGCTTAGTATTACACCCCGCGGGTCTGCGGGTCCCAGATGTATTTGTGCAGCTGGAGTTGCAGCCGAACCGGCAGGCGATCGGCAAGCAGCCATTCCGCGACCTCGCGGAGCGACAGCTCGCCGTGGACCGGCGAGAACAGCACCGTCCCGCAGCACTCGGCCAGCCGCTCGCGCTCGACAATGTCGCGTGCGTACTCGTAGTCGGCGCGATCGGCGATGACGAACTTTACCTGGTCGCGCACTGTCAGCTTCGAGAGGTTGGACCAGCAGGTTTTCTCGGCTTCGCCGGACCCGGGGCACTTGATGTCCATCACCCGGACGACCCCCTCGGGCACGTTGGCGATGCTGCGGTGCCCTCCGGTTTCGAGCAGGACCGTCTTCCCCGCGTCGAGCAGCCGCTGCATAAGCGGGTACACGTCTGCCTGGAGCAGCGGCTCGCCGCCGGTGATCTCGACGGTCGGGCAGCCGTACTCGTCCACCCGCGCGACGACTTCGTCGATCGACATCTTCCGTCCCTCGTGGAACGCGTAGGGCGTGTCGCACCACCGGCAGCGCAGATCGCACGCAGTCAGGCGAACGAAGACACACGGCTCGCCGACGTAGGTGGACTCACCCTGAATCGAGTGGAAGATCTCGTTGACGGTCAACACAGCAGGTCTCGCAATCCATAATTGTAAATCGGCATGGAGCTCCGGATCGGGACTTCGGGGTGGCACTACCCCGGCGGCCGTGGCACGTGGAACGGGCTGTTCTATCCCCTGCCGGAGGAACGGCCGCGCGGATTCGACGAGCTGCGCTTCTACGCCGAGCGCTTCAACACCGTCGAGATCAACAGCACGTTCTACGGCCAGCCCCGGGCGGCGGTGAGCCTGGGCTGGGTCCGGCGCACACCGGCGGACTTCGAGTTCTCGGTCAAGCTCTTCCAGAAATTCACCCACCCGGCCACCGCGCCCGATACCAGCCCGGTCAGCTCCGTCGATGTGGACGCGTTCAAGGGTGGCATCGAGCCGCTCGCGGCCGCCGGCAAGCTCGGAGCGCTGCTCGCGCAGTTTCCGTCGCGCTTCCACGACACGCCGGACGCGCGCGAGTACCTCGCCTGGGTCATGCGGACATTCAGGGACTACCCGCTCGCGATCGAACTGCGCCACCGCTCGTGGAGCGACGCGGACCGCGCCACCCGTGCGTTGCTCGCCGAAGGCGGCGCCGCCTGGGTACAAATCGACGAGCCGAAGTTCCAGTCTTCGATCCGTCAACGCTTGATGCCGAATCAGGCGACCAGGCTCTATGTCAGGCTCCACGGCCGCAATGCGGCAGACTGGTGGGAGCACGAGCAGTCCGAGGATCGCTACGACTACATGTACGCGGCGGACGAGCTCGCACCGATCATCGCGAAGCTGCGAGCGGCTCGCGACCAGGTGCGGAAGCTGTACCTCTACATGAACAATCACTTCGCGGCGCAGGCGGTCGCCAACGCCACGATGGTGCGCGAGATGCTCGACGAGCCTGTGACCGCACCAATGCCGCCCGAGCTGATCGAGGCGTATCCCCAGCTCGAAGGCCGAGTCACGGTACTGCCGCGGGCGCGCCTGTGGTAGCCGCTACTGCCGAACCGTGACGCGGATGATTCGATCGGTCACCTGCAGCTTGGTGACGACATCCATGCCGCTGATCACCTTGCCGAACACGGTGTACTTGCCGTCGAGCCGCGGCTGCGGGCTCAGCGTCACGTACCACTGGCTGTCGGCCTTGGTCGGATCGTCGAGGTGCGCCATCGCGACCGCGCCGCGTACGTGGGTGCGCGTCTTCGTGATCTCGGCCACGCCGATCGGCGTCCCGCTCCCGTAACGTCCCCACTCAGCCTGCTTCGTCATGTCACGGGTCGTTGGATCTCCGAGCTGGACGACGAAGTTCGGAACGACACGGTGAACGCGGAGGCCGTTGTAGAACCGCTTGTTCACCAGCTCGACGATGCGGGCGACGGTCTTCGGCGCTTCGTTCGGGTAGGTCTCGAACTCGAACGTGCCCTTCACGGTCTCGACGACGATCACCGGACCGGCCCCGGGCGAGGTCGGTGCGGGCTGTCCGGCCGGCGCCGCGGCAGCGACGGCAAGCACACATGTGATCAGTGCAAGACGGGCGGTGAAAATCATGATCGATTCGCGCGTACGCCGATCCGGGGGCAGGCGGCGGCGATCGCGCACGTGTCGCATCGAGGATACACCGGCCGGCACACGTTCTGGCCCCAGGTGACGAGGTAGAGATTGATGAGCGGCCACCAGCGGGCACTCGTGTTGCGGTAAAGCGCCTGCTCGGTCTCGCCCGGCAGGCTGGTTTCCACCCATCCGAGACGGTTCGAAATCCGGTGCACGTGTGTATCCACGCAGACGTGACGCCGGCTCTGGAAGGCGAGGATCATGACGAGCGTGCCGGTCTTGCGGCCCACGCCGGGCAACGTGACGAGCTCGTCGAGGCTATCGGGGACTCGTCCGCCGTACTTCGACGCCACGATCGCCGCAGTCTCCTGGACGTGGACGGCCTTGTTTCGATAGAAGCTGACCGGATAGATCAGCCGCTCGATCTCCTTGACGGGCAGTTTCGCCAGGCTGCGCGGGGTGCGGGCGCGGCGGAAGAGGCGCGTGGCGGCCGCGTGCGTGGTCGCGTCCTGCGTGCGAGCCGACAGGAGCGTGGCGATCAGGATCTGGAAGGGATCATCCTGCTGGCTCTCGGAGATCTTCTCGATCGCGGGCAGCGCCATGCCGTCGATCTCCCGCGCCAAGGTGCGCATGACGCGTTCGACCGCAGCCGGCTTCGGCCGTTTCATGGAGGTCCTGAGGTCTTGGAGTCTTGGGGTCCTGAGGTCTTGGGGTCTTGGCTGCCACGCCGTAGCTTGGCGAAGGGGCCCTACACCGGGGTCAGCGGCGGCTTGCCGCCAAGCACGGCCAGCGCGTTCGACGCGGCCAGGTCCGCCATCGCCGTCCGCGTTTCGGTCGTCGCGCTGGCCAGGTGCGGAATCAGCAGCGCGTTCTCGAGCGGCAGCAGGTCGGGGTGGACGATCGGCTCGCGTTCGTAGACGTCGAGCGCCGCCCCAGCCAGGCGGCTATCGCGGAGCGCCCGGGCCAGGGCGGCTTCGTCCACGACCGGGCCGCGCGAGGTGTTGATCAGAAACGCGGTGCGCTTCATCCGCATCAGCGACTTCTCGTTGATCAAGTGACGGGTGTCTTCGGTCATCGGGCAATGGAGCGACACGACGTCCGACGTCGCCAGCAGCCGGTCGAGCGGCATGTGCTCCGCGCCAGCAAGATCGATTGGCTTCCTCGCCGTATACGCTACCTGCAACCCGAAGGCCGGCGCCTTCTCGGCTACCGCGCGGCCGATCCGGCCCATGCCGACAATGCCAAGCTGCTTGCCGCGCAGCTCCATCCCGAGCATGTAGTCGAGCGCCCAGCCGGTCCACCTGCCGGCACGCACGACGCGCTCGCCTTCGCCGAGTCTGCGGGTCACCGCCAGGATCAGCGCCCAGGTGAAATCGGCACAGGCGTTGGTGAGCACGTCCGGCGTGTTCGTCGCGGCGACGCCGCGGGCGCGGCAGGCAGGCACGTCGATGTTGTTGTAGCCGACCGCAACGTTGGCAACGACTCGAAGCGAAGGCCCGGCCGCGTCCAGTACGGCCGAATCGATGGTGTCGGTCAGCAGGCAGACGACCGCATCCTTCCCGCTCACGCGCGCGAGGAGCTCCTCGCGCGGAATCGCTCGCCGTTCGGTCCAGAGATCGACGCTGCACGCCGTTTCGAGGCGCGCGATTACAGAGGCCGGCAGTTTACGGGTGACGAGAACGGAGTGGGGCACGGTTTGGGTTCGCGAAGTGCGCGGCGTTCGGGGTGCCGGAGCTGTGCGGGCTTCAGGTCAGTGTCCGTGACACTCGCAGTAGCCGCAATGGTTGCAGCGGACGGCCGGCTCGATCAGACACATCACGTCCTCGACCGGGCGGGCAATGGGATAGCGTGCGAACGCGAGTGGGACGGGTTGCGCGGCGGGCGGCTGGCTCGCCGGCGGCACCTGCGAAGCGTTGGCGCCGCCCAGGTGCCGGGCAATTGCGCTCCTCACCAGCTGGCGGATCTCGTCGTCAGTCACTGTCGAATTCCCGCGTCAGTCTTCCTGCACGTCGATGTCGTCCACGATTCCGACGATCGCTGCATCGACCGGCGCCAGCCTGCGGCCGAGCGCCTCTCCGGCCGCGCGGCCTTCGAGCACGACGATCACCCGCTCACTGACGCCGGCGCCGACCGAGTCCACGGCCAGGAGCGTGTTGCCGCGAGCCTCGCCGCCCGGCGTCTCCGGCTGCACCAGCAGCAGCTTGGCGCCCTCGAACTGGGGCCGCTTCATCGTGGAGACCACCTGGCCGACGACCCGCGCCAGGATCATCGCTCCCCCAATGTCCAGTGGTCGACGATGCCGACGATACCCGCGTCGGCAGGGACCTCTACGGGGTGGAACGGAAAGCTCGCCTCTTTGCCGCGCACGAAGAACACGTGCTCCCCCACTCCGGCGCCGACCGAATCCACGGCCACGAGCGGCCGGCCCGCCGCTGCACCGTCGGCGGTCAGAGGCTGGACGACGAGCAGCTTGACGCCTTCGTAGCAGGGATCCTTCCGAGTGGCAACGACGTCGCCGATGACGCGGCCCAATTGCATCGCGTTACTCGCTGAGATCGACGTGATCGATGATGCCGACGACCGCCGCGTCCACCGGACAGTCCTTCATGCCGGCAGCCATTCGAGCCGAGCTGCCGCTGACGACGAGGACGGTCTCGCCAACGCCGGCGTCGACCGTATCGACCGCGACGAGGTAGTTGCCTTCCACCTTGCCCTGCGGATCCACGGGCCGCGCCAGGAGCAGCTTGTTGCTGACCAGGCGCGGATCCTTGCGGGTGGCAACGACGGTGCCGACAATGCGGGCGAGAAGCATGCGCAGCCCCTCAGGCCACTGAAGTGGCCGGCGGGGTTACCCCTTGGCGATGGCCTTGCCGATCGGCAGGACGTCTTCGAGGTTCGCGTGCGGGCGCGGAATGACGTGCACGGACACCAGCTCGCCGACGCGGCGTGCGGCGGCGGCGCCGGCGTCGGTCGCTGCCTTCACAGCCGCGACGTCGCCGCGCACGATCGCCGTCACGTATCCGGCGCCGATCTTCTCCCAGCCGACCAGCGTGACCTTGGCGGCCTTGACCATGGCGTCGGCCGCTTCGATCATCGCGACCAGCCCCTTGGTTTCGACCATGCCGAGTGCTTCACCCATTTAGCTGCCTCCAAAAGGACCTGAGGTCCTGGGGTCTTGGGGTCTTGAGGGTAGAACCCTCAGCCCGACCCCTCAAGACCTCAGGACCCAAGACCTCAAGACCTACCTCAGAGCCTTCACGGCGTCTTCGATGAGCGCGGTGAGCTCACGGTATGTTAGCCGAATCTCCCCGTCTTTCGGCGCGCTGCCTGCGGCAACGAGACCAGGCGTGTCGGGTACGAGGCGAGCCGCCGACTGCGGCGCCTGCACCACCTGGCAGGCCAGCTGGCCATCGGACACCGGCGGCTGGGCATCGTCGGCGCAAATCGGCGCCGGCGAGGCGATGCCGTAGGTGCCGCGCAGACCTTGCAGGCGCTCGACCTCGGTTCGGGAAATCAGGTGCTCGCGCCCGAGCATCCTGGCCACCAGGCTGATGGTGGCAAAGTGCTCGATCGTTTCCATCCGGTAGTAGGCGGCGTACACGTCAGGGCCGACCGCGAGAGCGCCGTGATTGGCGAGCAGCAGGCCGTCGTGCGCCTTGACGTACTTGCGGACCGCCGCCGGCAGTTCCTCGGTCGACGGCGTGGCGTACTCCGCGATGGGTATGCTGCCGAGCGTCGTAATCACCTCGGCGAGCACGGCGCGGTCCAGCGGGATGCCGGCCACCGCGAAGCCGGTGGCCGTCGGCGGGTGGGCATGGACGACGGCGCGAACGTCGGGCCGGTGCCGGTACACCTCGATGTGCATCTTGAGTTCGGACGAGGCGCTCCGCTCGCCGGCGAGCTTCTTCCCTTCGAGGTCGGTGATGACCATCATGTCCGGGGTCATGAACCCCTTCGACACAGCGGTCGGCGTGGTGATCAGCCGCGACTCGTCGAGCCGGACGCTGATGTTGCCGTCGTTGGACGCGACGAAGCCGCGGTGCCACAGGCGCCGCCCGCACTCGACGATGTCGGCTCGGATCTGCTCCTGGGTACGCACGCGGGAACCCGGTTCAGGCCACGTGCCTGGCGCGGCACGCCTCTGAACAGAAGTAGACGACCTGGCCCCGGGCTACGCCGCTCAGCGCCTTGCCGGGAACGACGTAGGTGCCGCAAACCGGGCACTGCGCCATTTTCACGGCCGTCGGCGGTCCGCTCGGACGCCTTGGGCCCGGCGCTCCCCCGCCCATCGCGCCCCGAGCGACGCCTTCGATGAGGCGCCAGGCCGCGCGCGCCAGGAAGACAAAGAACAGGAAGAGGAGGAGCGCGCGGAGCAGCACGGCTTACTGGGCTCCGGTGGTTCCGGGCGGGTGCGCGTTGCGAAGGCCCTCGAGTCCCTTCTTCGCGGCCTGGCCTTCCTGGCTGTTGGGAGCGATCGCGACGACCTCTTCCCACGCCTTGGCCGCGCCCTCGAGATCCTGCTTCCCAAAGGCGCGCACGATGCCCATGTTGAGCAGCGTCTTCAGGTGCTTCGGATCGATCGACAGCGAGTGCTCGAACTGCTTTATCGCGCGGTCCGGCTGGTTGGTGTAGTAATACGCGACGCCGAGATCGGTCGACACGTTCGCGTCGCGATTGTTCAGCGCGAACGCCTGCTCGTACCAGCTGATGGCCTGGGGATATTGCTCGGCGTCGAAGTAGAGATTGCCAAGCTGGACGCGAGGCTGGACGTCCTTCGGGTTCTGCTGCGCGACCGACTCGAGCGCCTTGGCCCTCTCCGGGTCCACCGGCACGGCGCGGCTTCCGGTCTGCGCGGTCTGGCCGGCAGGCTGGCTCTGCGCCGCAGGGGCGGCGGTCGCCACTCGTCCGCCGCGCGCCTGCTGGCTGCCCAGCACCCAGCCGATGATCACACCTACCAGGACGCCGGAAATGCCGAACACGATGGAATCTGCGCGCATCAACGTAACCGTCAGGATAACAACCTCTGGCGCAGCCAGTCCACCAGCCCACTGGCGAAGCTCGCGTCGGCGGCGAGCAGGTTCGTACCGTGGGCAACGGTCGGGGTCTGGTACTGCTCGCGCCGTCCCCCGCCATCGACGGTGAGCTCGTGGAGCGTGCGAGCGGCGTACGGATCCTCGGAACTGGCGCCGAGCCACACGCGTTTGTCGCCCAGCTTGCGCATCAGTTCCGGACCGACTCGGACACCGCGGTAATCGAGACTCGGAGACACGGCGGCAACGACTCTGACCAGCGGCTGATCGGCGGCGACGATCAATGCCAGGTTCGCGCCCAGCGACGCACCGGCGACGCCAATGGCATCCGGCCTGACACCGGGGCGGCCGGATAGCCACTGGACCGCGGCGCGCACGTCCTGCGCCATTGCCTGGAGACTCGTCGCCGATCCGCCCGAGCCCCCGTGTCCGCGCAGGTCGATCGCCAGCGAGGTGATCCCCGCGTCCTCCAGCTTCTGCGCGAACTCGTCCCAATCCGCCTTCGAGCGGGCGAGCATGTGCACCAGCACGACACCGGGCGCGGGGCGAGCGGAAGCTTCGTAGAACTGGGCGCTGAGGGTCACGCCGTCGAGCGATGCAAACGTGACGGGGCGTCCGCCCGCCTCGGAGGGCGCCGCCCGCGACAGCAGGACCACGACGAGCAGGACCGCGCGGCGAACGCGGTTCCTCACCCGTGCCGTCCTTCGAGCGCGGCCAGGTAGTCACCGACTGACTTGTGCAATCCGACGTACAGCGCGTGCGCGATCAGCGCGTGGCCAATCGACACTTCGTCGAGATGCGGCAGGGCATGGAAGATCGTCAGGTTCCGCAGGTCGAGATCGTGCCCGGCGTTGATGCCGAGGCCCTCTTCGTGCGCGATCCGAGCGGCCTCCACGTACGTCTCGTATGCCGCGGCAGCCGCTGCTGGTCCGCGCTCGAACGCCCTCGCGAACGGTTCCGTGTAGAGCTCTATTCGATCGGCGCCGAGCCGGCGCGCCCACCGAATCGGTTCCGGTTCGGGATCCACGAACATGCTGACGCGCACGTCCGCCTGTTTCAGCCTCGAGACGATACGCTCGAGATCCGGCGAAGCTGTTGCTGGCGACCATCCCGCCTGGCTCGTGATCTCCCCGGGCATGACGGGCACCAGCGTGCACTGATCAGGCTTGACCGCCAGCACCATCTCCACCAGGTCGGCGCGGGGATCCCCTTCGATGTTGAACTCCACTCGCCCGCGCAGCGCCGCGAGCTCGTCGGCAATCTCGAACACGTCGCGACGCCGGATGTGGCGCTCGTCAGCACGCGGGTGAACGGTGATGCCCGGCGCTCCGGCGTCGACGCACACCCGGACCGCCTCGATCACCGACGGCAAGTGCCCGCCGCGAGAGTTTCGCAGGGTCGCCACCTTGTTCACATTCACCGAGAGCTTCGCGGGCATCGCTTCTGCCTTCTGCCTTCTGCCTTTTGCCTTGTGCCTTGTGCCTTGTGCCTTGTGCCTTCTGCCTTCTGCCTTCTGCCTTCTGCCTTGTCAGGCCAGATTGGCCCGGACCGCCTCGGCGATCTCACCCGCCCAGGCCGCGATCTCGTTCTGATCCTTCCCCTCGATCATGATTCGCAGCAGCGGTTCGGTGCCCGAGTAGCGAATCAGGACGCGCCCCTGTCCGTTGACCCGCCGTTCGACCGCCGCAATCGCATTCGCGATCGCCGGGACCTGCAGGTAGTCGGCACGCTCGCGCACGCGCACGTTGACCAGAATCTGCGGGTAGGTCACGAGCGCCGCGGCGAGGGCCGCGAGTTCCCGATGCGTGACCGCCATGACACGGAGCACCTGCAAGGCAGTGCCGATGCCGTCTCCGGTCATCAAGTGGTCGGCAAAGATGACGTGCCCCGACTGCTCGCCTCCGAGGGTGATGCGCCGCCGCTGCATCTCCTCCATCACGTACTTGTCCCCGACCTGGCATCGGACCATCGTGATGCCACGCTGGCGGAGGGCGATCTCCAGCCCGATGTTACTCATCACGGTCGCCACGATCGCGTCGCCGGCCAGGCGGCTCTCCTGTTTCAACTGGTCGGCAGCCATCAGCAGCACCGCGTCGCCATCGACCACGGTGCCCGCGTGATCGACAAACAGTGCCCGGTCGCCGTCACCGTCGAACGCGATCCCCAGCCGAGCGCCGGTCTCCACAACCCGGGCCCGAAGCGCATCGAGGTGGGTCGAGCCGCATGCCAGGTTGATGTTGCGGCCGTCCGGGTTGACGCCAATCGGATCGACCCTGAACCCGAGAGAGTGGAAGAACGGAGGCGCCAGCCCCGCCGTCGCCCCGTTGGCGCAATCGAGCACGATCCGGGAGCCATGGAGAGCTCCCGCATCACCCAGGATCTGGCGCGCGTGATCCAGGTACGCCCCCGACAGGTCTTCGGCGATGAATCGCGGCTGCGCAGTCGGATCGACCTGCCACGAGCGGTCGTGGACGATGCGCTCGATGTCCCGCTCGGTCGCTTCGCCCAGCTTTTCACCCGGCGATCCGAAAATCTTGATGCCGTTGTCCTCGAACGGGTTGTGAGACGCCGAGATCACGATTCCGGCGTCGAACCTCCGATGCTTTGTGAGGTAGGCAACCGCCGGCGTCGGCAAGACGCCGGCGCTCGTCACATCGGCACCCTCTCCGGCCAGGCCCCGTGCCAACTCCTGCTCGATCCACACGCCCGACTCGCGCGTGTCGCGCCCGACGAGGACGCGCATCGCCCGGTCCCGAGGGCCGCAGGCGCGCACGAGCGCAGCGCCGACTCGCGCCACCGTATCGCGATCGAGCGGCGCCTCGCCGGCCGTTCCGCGAATTCCATCCGTTCCGAACAGTTTCATCGCCTCACCGTTTTGTCGCTGCAATCGTCACCGTCACCGTGGTCGTCTGCGGCGCGCGCACCCGGACGGTCGGGTCGGCCACACCGACGGTGACCACTTCGCGAACCGTGTCGGTCCGATCCGTCACCGCGATTGGTTCGGTGATGGCTTCCCGCAACTGTCTGAGCGCGCTCTCAGGGCCGGCAACTTCGACGGTCTCCGGTTCCGAGCGGATGCCGACGATCTCATAACCGGCCGCCGGCTTGCCATCGATGGTCGGTTGCACGCGCACGATCCGCACGCCCGTCGTCTCGAACTCCATCGTCAACGTGGCCGGCGAAACCTGGACGGTTTCCAGGCCGTACGGCGCGCTCACCATTGCCGGTGTCAGGTGGAACAGCCGCCGTCCGGTCCGGGCGGTGCGGAGGTCGATCATCGCGGCGATCTGCCCAGGCCCCAGCCGGCCGAGCGCGCCTGACGACCCACGGACCCGCACTTCGACCGTGTCCGGCGGGTTGCTGACGACCTCGAGATCTCCCGGGAGGTTCTGGAGCTCCACCGGTACCCGGAGAACACGCTCTGCAACATGCTCGCCCGCCACCACCAGCCAGAGCAGCGCCGCGATGCAGATCGAGAGCAGCTTGAGGCCGAGATTGCGAATCGATAGCAAGGCCATGGCTCAGGCCGCCCCCACGCGGCGGCCGGTCAGCGTCCGCCTCAAGGTCACGAGCGACTTGAGACGGGCGCGCAGCCGATCGGCGTCGAGGTTGCGTTCGATGGCGCCATCGATGACGAGCGAGATAGCGCCAGTCTCCTCCGACACCACTACGGCAATCGAGTCGTTCTCCTCCGTTACGCCGAGCGCGGCGCGATGGCGCGAGCCGAGATCGCGGCTGAGCCGCGGATTGACCGTGAGGGGCAGGAAGCACGCCGCGGCGGCAACCCGGTCGCCCTGGACGATGACCGCGCCGTCGTGCAGCGGCGAGGTCGGCTGGAATATGGCGACAAGCAGGTCGTAGGTGAGCGTCGCCTCGATCGGGATTCCGCTCTCGATGAAGTTGCGCAACCCGATCCGCCGTTCGACGACGATGATCGCGCCGGTCCGGCGGGAAGCCAGAGTGCTCGACGCCACGACCAGCTCTTCGATGGTGTCGTCGTCGCTGTCGCTCCGCTCGAACCGGCGGAAGACCGGAGCCCGTCCGAGATGCATCAGCGCCCGCCGGATGTCGGCCTGGAGCAGAACAATCGCGGCAAAGACCACGTAGCCGACGACGTTGCGGATCAGCCAGTTCAGCGTTTCGAGCTGGAGGCCCAGCGAAATATAGAAAAGGGCCACGATGACCGCGATGCCGATTGCCATCTGCACCGCGCGCGTGCCGCGGATCAGCTTCAGCAGCTCGTACACCACGACCGACACGAGCAGGATGTCGAGCAGGTCCCACCAGTCGAAATCGGGGCGCTGCAGCAGATTGGCGAGCCAGGACATGGGTGTAATCAGGCCTCCGGGAAGGCCTGCAGGAGGCCGGTCGCGACGCTGCCGGTGGACCCGAAGAGACGATCCTAACTCAGCTCACCCGGGTGCGACGGGTGCGACTCACCCCGGTGCGACGAGTGCGACGGAGTGCGACGGGTGCGACGGGTGCGACGGCCGTGCGGCTTGCTCTCGAGGTTCGGGCTACGTCACCAGCCCCACAAGCCCTCGGAAAGCGTCGGCGGCAACCGGGGAGTTGACGCTGGGCGACGCGGGGGCCAATAGCCGCGGGACGACGCGGACTCGCGGCACACCAGACCGCCGAGCCGGCGAAGCCATCGGGTGGGCTCGCGCCGCTTCTTGAAAGGCATCACGACCATGCTTGCCTGAGCCACCATTCCTGAACTGGAGGTGCGGGAGGGATTCGAACCCTCGGATAGCGGTTTTGCAGACCGCCGCGTTTGCCTCTTCGCCACCGCACCTCGTAAACCGCCGCTAGCGCGTCACCCGCAGCGTCCAGGCTGCCGTCGCACGTGCGGGTGGGAAGCACACCGATTCGTTGCAGGCCTGATATCGCAGGACGATCGGCACGCTCCGCAGACCCTCGGCAATGCCCTCGCCAATCAGCAGTCGTGCGCTGATGTCGAAGCGCGGTCCGAGCACCAGCAGCGGCTGGTCACGTGCCGCCTGCGCGAACTCCACGGGCTGTGGATAGGTCACCGCTTCGACGGTGATGCCTTCAGGGACTTCGATTGTCAGCACCGTCGGAATCAGCAGCGGGTCGTCGGGACGATGCGCCTGGACATGGACCTCGTCCGGCATTGACACGCCGACCACCACCGACACGGCGCTTCCGGGCGATGCGGCGACCTCGGTTTGAGGTACTTCCAGCGACGCTCGAGGCCGCTGGGTCTGCGCCGCTGCAGCTGTCGCCGAAATCGCGACGAGAAGCGCTGCCCGGAAAACCTGCGCCGTTGTCACTGCCGCGACTCCTTCTCGGCCAGGAGCCGTTCGACCAACTCCGTGACCTCATGCTCGGCCCGCGCGTAGAATTCGCCGCTGCCCGGGCTCGGGAACCCGGCGTGCACAGCCCTGACTCGGCCATCGCGGCCGACGATGAACGTCGTCGGGAAGGCGTTGAGGTTCTCCGCCTGGGGAACCTTTTCGTTCAACTGGTCGGGTTCGCCCGGCAGCAACACGGTGTGCTCGATGCCGTAGGTGGCATTGAAGGCCCGCAACCGGACGGGATTGGTCAGTTGATCGCCTTCTTCGAACGACAGCGTCACGATCTCGAGCCCCCGGCCGCGGTATTGCCGGTACAGCGCGGCGAGGAACGGGGCCTCATCGTGGCAATTGGGGCACCAGCTGCCGCTGATATTCACGAGCAGGACCTTGCCGCGGAACTTCTCGTCGGTGTTGCTCACCACGCGACCGTCGAGATCCGGGAAGCTGAAGCGGAGGGGTTCGGAGGGATCTTTCATCCGGGTGTGCGCGGCCGGGTCGGTTGGAGTCCCGATCGTGGCCACTCGGGCCGTGTCGGCTCGCGCCGCGACGAGGGCCGCCTGACCGTTCTGCGACAGGAGCAGCGTCCCGTCGGCCTGCGGCGTCACCTCGAGGCGGAGCGGACGCGCACCCGAGAAGTGCCCGAGCACGAACCGGCCGTCCTGCCAGCCGCCACTCAACGTCCCTGTATCGCCGTCCACGCGCAGGATCGTCGCTTCCACACGCTGGCCCGTCTGGTGCGCGATGAATCGCCAGGCGGTCTCGCCTTTCGAGCTCTTGGCCTGGACTACCCAGGTTCCGTCGATCGACGGCGCGTTCCCCGGCTTGACGGCTTGAGTCGACGCCGTCCTCGTCGCTGTCACCGGCAGCGGTTCACCTCGAGCGCGGTAGTACTTGCCGGCGAGCGACTCGCCGTCAATGCGAAGCTCGAGGCGCGAGGCGTATTGGCCGAAGCGAAACACCACGGTGTCCGCGTTGGCTTCCGCATCTGTCGACTCGATCCGCCGCTCGCCGTTGAGAAACCATCCGTGCAAGGAATTCCCCGCACCGGCGATCTCGAACGGGAACGGCACTTCCACGCCGTTGGTCACGACGATCGCATCCCAGCGTCCTGCGAGCGCCGGCGCCTGCTGGGCGCCGGTCGTCGCGACGATGAAGGCGGCGACGCCGAGACCGAGCACCCATCGATTGTCTCGTTCAGACCTCATGCTCCTGCTCCTTGTCCTTGCCTCAGAAAACGACCTGAAAAACGAAAAGGCCCGGAAAGCTGTGAAGCCTTCCGGGCCGGGACTGCGAAAAGGTGTCGTGCGAGTACGACTAGGGGTGCACGATCCGTGAATACACAGCGCGGCTGTCGGAGGCCTTTTCTCCGTAGCAACAACACGCGCAGGTCTGGACCGCGAGCACGATTCGACGGTTATCCCACGCCGGTCGGGATGGTGTCAAGCGCGCGCCGCCGCGCGGATGGCTTCGGCGACGCGCACCACCTGGACCATCTCGCGGACCCGGTGGACACGGACGATGTGGGCGCCGCCGAGGACCGCGGCGGTTACCGCAGCGGCAGCCGGCCAGTCGCGCTGGTCGGCCGGCAGCGGCCCCGTAGCGGCGGTCAGGAACGACTTCCGGGACGGACCGACCAGCAGTGGCCGGCCCAGGGCAGACAGCGGCCCGAAGTCGCCAAGGAGCGCGAGGCTGTGCTCGGCACGCTTTGCGAAGCCGATACCAGGGTCCAGCAGCAGGCGGTCCCATGCGATACCGTAGCCGACCGCCCGTTCGACCCGCCGCTGCAGCTCCCGCGCGACCTCGGCCGCCACGTCGGCGTAGCTTGCGTGCGCATACATGTCGTCCGGCCGGCCGCGCATGTGCATCAGCACGGCGGCCACGCCGCGCGCGGCAATCAGAGGGCCCATCTCCGGGTCGTACTGCAGGCCGCTGATGTCGTTGACCAGCGACACGCCCTCGTCGAGCGCGAAGTTTGCGACCTCTGCCTTGGTGGTGTCGATCGAGAGCGGCACCCGCGTTCGGCCGGCGACGGCCCGCAGCACGGGGTGGAGGCGCGCGAGTTCCTCCGCGGCACTGATCGGCGCCGCGCCCGGCCGCGTGGACTCCGCGCCGATATCGATGAGGTCCGCGCCCGCGTCCTCGATCTCGCGCACGCGAGCGATCGCCGTCGCCGGATCGCCGGCGAGACCATCGGCGGAAAAGGAATTGTCGGTGAGATTGAGGATCCCCATCACCAGGGCCCGTCCGCCGAGCTCGAGCGGCGGACGGCCTGGGAGCGGGATTCGGAACGTCCTGCGCGGCCCGATCACTCCTGCGTGAGCGGGTTCGGCAGCGGCGACGGAACCAGCGGCGTGCGCTCCTTCTCGCGCGAGCGGTCGCGCAGTCCCTCGACCGGCGGCTGCGTGGCGCTCGGCGCCGGCTCGTCGAGCGGCTGACCGTAGGCGAGACGCCGCACTTGATCGGCGTCGAGCACCTCGCGAGCGAGCAGCGCGTCGGCGATATCGATCAGCCGCTGCTTGTGTTCGGTGAGGATCTTGGTCGCGCGCTCGTAGTTGTTGGTGACGATGCGCTTGACCTCGGCGTCGATCTTGAGCGCCGTGTCCTCGCTGTAGTCCTGGTGCTGCGCGATCTCGCGGCCGAGGAAAATCTGCTCTTCCTTCTTGCCGAAGGTGAGCGGCCCCATCGACTCGCTCATGCCCCACTCGCATACCATGCGGCGGGCCATGTCGGTGGCGCGCTCGAGATCATTGCCGGCGCCGGTGGTGATGTCACCGGTGGTCAACTCCTCGGCGATACGGCCGCCGAGCAGCAGCGCGATCTGATCCATCAGGTAGTCGCGCGAGTAGTTGTGCTTCTCGTCGATCGGCAGCTGCTGGGTCAAACCGAGCGCCATGCCGCGGGGAATAATGGTCACCTTGTGAATCGGATCCGCCTGCGGCAGCAGGATGCCGAGCAGGGCATGACCCGCCTCGTGAATCGCGGTGATCTTCTTCTCTTCGTCGGTGACGATCATCGAGCGCCGTTCGGCGCCCATCAGCACCTTGTCCTTCGCGAACTCGAAGTCGTACATCGTCACGAGCTTCTTGTTCGCGCGGGCGGCCTGGAGCGCCGCCTCGTTGACGAGGTTCGCGAGATCGGCCCCGGTGAAGCCGACCGTGCCACGCGCCAGCACCCTGATGTCGACGTCGTCGGCCATCGGGATCTTGCGGGTGTGAACGGCCAGAATCCCCTCGCGGCCCTTGACATCGGGACGGTTGACGATGACGCGGCGATCGAAGCGGCCGGGGCGCAGCAGCGCCGGATCGAGCACGTCCGGGCGATTCGTGGCTGCCATCAGGATGACGCCTTCGTTGGACTCGAAGCCGTCCATCTCGACCAGCAGCTGGTTCAGCGTCTGCTCGCGTTCGTCGTGACCACCGCCGAGGCCGGCGCCGCGGTGACGGCCGACCGCATCGATCTCGTCGATGAAGATGATGCACGGCGCGTTCTTCTTGCCCTGCTCGAACAGGTCGCGGACCCGTGAGGCGCCCACGCCGACGAACATCTCGACGAAGTCGGAGCCGCTGATCGAGAAGAACGGCACGTTGGCTTCGCCCGCCACCGCGCGCGCCAGCAGCGTCTTGCCAGTTCCGGGAGGCCCCATCAGCAGCACGCCCTTGGGAATGCGGCCACCGAGCTTCTGGAACTTCTGGGGCTCCTTCAGGAACTCGATGATTTCCTGCAGCTCTTCTTTCGCTTCGTCGGCGCCGGCTACGTCGCGGAACGTCACCTTCTTCTGCGCGGACGAAGAGAGCTTCGCCTTACTCTTGCCAAACGACAGCGCTTTGTTGCCGCCGCTCTGGACCTGCCGCATGAAGAAGATCCAGAAACCAATCACCAGCAGGATCGGCGCCCAGGACAGCAGCAGCGCCGCCCAGGGCGAGGCGGTCGGCTCCTTGGCGTTGACGATGACCCGCTTTTCGATCAGGCGGTTTGCGAGGCCTTCGTACTGAATCGGGGCAAAGCTGCGGAAGAACTCCTTGGCCTTGGTGGTTCCGGTAATCTCGTTGCCGGTAATGGTGACCGCGTCGACCTGCCCGGCGTCGACCCATGAGATGAACTCGCTGAAGCTGACGAGGCTCTCCTTTCGCTGGAAGTTCGACGAGAAATTCCAGACCAGGGCCACGACAACGACGAGAACAAACCAAAAAACGAGGCTCTTCAGGGTCGAGTTCAACGTTGCCTCCGGACGCTGTTAACGTCTTAGCGACAAGACTACCACGGCCTCCGAGTGGGGGGTCACCCGGAACGGCTCACCTAACACGTGCCCGGCTACCCAGACAATCCGCCCATCCGCCGCCACCACGACTGGCACTTCGCCGCGCTCGTCAACCGGCACCTTCCTGTCGACGAACACATCCTGCAGTTTCTTCCGGCCGCCCAAGCCCAACGGCTCCACCCTGTCGCCCGGCTCCCAACTCCTGATCGTGAGATGCCGGCCCACGGCCGCTGCGTCCACGACGACCCGCGCCGCTGCTTTTGTCGGGGGAGTGCCGTCTTCCAGGGGGAAAAGCGCCTCGGTCCGGGGTAGCGGTCCACTGGCGTCCACGGTCCACCGCCCGTCCGGGTGGCCTGCCGAACCCGGGATGGTGAGAGCGACCGCGAGCGCCTGGGCGGGAGCGCGGCGATCGCGTACCCGCGCCCTACTTGATAAGACAGCCAAATCGCCGAATAGTTCCAGACCTACCGGCCCAAGGTCGAGGCGCCGGCTTCGACACGCCAGCACCGCCTCTGTCTCGTCCCACCCCGGGGTTCGCCCCGGGTCCACTTGAAGCAGCGCAACCCGCACCACTCGACGGGCAAGAGCCTCGTCCAGGTTCCGGAGAGCGGACATCGAGAACCTGATGGTCCCGTCGGCCTTCAGGAGCAGCCGGGCCGCCTCACTCTCCGCGAGGCGATCGAGCAGGCCTGCGTCGAGCCTCTGAATCCGCGCCGCCCGTGCCAGTGCCGCCTCGGCACCCGGGTTCAGTTTGGCCAGCCGCGGCAGGATTTCGATTCTCACCAGGTTCCGTCCGATCCTCTTATCGGCATTCGACGCGTCTTCACGCCAGGTCTCCCCTCGTTCCTCGAGCCAGTCTCGAAGTTTTTGGCGGCTTTCCTCAAGGAGCGGACGGACGCGGTGGCCGGTCAGAGGCGCCATCCCGGCCAGCCCGCGCGGCCCGGCGCCTCTGGCAAGACGGAGAACCACCGTCTCTGCCTGGTCCGTGCGGGTGTGGGCGAGCGCAACCCGACGCGGGCTCGAGTTCGCCGAGATGCGTTCGAAGAAGTCGAGCCGGGCGTGCCGTGCGGCTACCTCGATTGACTGTTCGTGCCGGCGAGCACGAGCCGGCACGTCCTCCCGGTGACCGAAGTAGGGCAAGCTCAGCCTTTCGGCCAGTCCCTGAACAAAACCCTCGTCGGCGTCCGCATCGGCGCCCCGGATTCGATGATTGAGATGGGCGACACCAGCCAGCCGGAGTTGCCCGTTTCCCGCCAGCGTGTGCAGGACGAAAAGGAGCGCAACCGAGTCCGCGCCGCCGGACACCGCCGCAATCACCGGCGTCTCAGCGGTCCAGAGCTGGTGCTGCTGTGCGAACGCCTGCACGCGGCCTGGCAGATCCATGGATGGCTGGCGATCGGGCTGCGAAGCAGCCTGGTGCCGGAGGGCGGACTCGAACCGCCGACCTAGCGCTTATGAGACGCTCGCTCTAACCGGCTGAGCTACTCCGGCAGGAACTTTCGATTATACCGGACGGCGGGCCCGACAGTAGAGCAGGTTGCCGGGAAACCACCCCCGCGCCGCGAACTCGAGCCCCTCGGCGCCGAGCGCCACGCGCTCCGACAGCGGCGCAAGGAAGGGCGCCAGTCCGTTGAAGGCGCCCAGCTCCTCCACCTGCCAGCCAGCTCGTTGGCAGCAGTCCTTCAACAGGCCGCGGTTGAAAAGAGTCAGGTGCTGCGCGTCCTCGAGTGTCGGCACCAGCCCCGACCGATCCAGCAGCCACTCGATGGCCGGCCAGCCGCTCCGGACATTTGGCGTGGTGATGGCGAGCGTGGCTCCCGGCGCTGCCGCCCGCGCGAAGGTGGCCAGTGTGGCCTGGGCCTGCTCCAGATACAGGTGCTCCAGCACCTCGCAGCAGACGATCTGATCGAACGGGCCTTCGTCGGGAATGCGTTCGAACGGGCCGAGCACGAATCGAAGGTTGGAGCGCGGGTAGGCACGCCGGGCGAACTCGATCGCCCTCGGATTCGAATCGAAACCGACGACCGTGCCTGCGGTGCGCGCCAGGTGATCGGCCATCACGCCCGAGCCGCAGCCGGCATCAGCGACCCGCGCATTCGCGCCGACCGGCGCAATGCGATCGAGCAGGCGGATCTTCGCCGCGTGCCAGAAGCGCTGCGCAGCCCACGACGACTCGAGGGCGCGAGCCTGGTAATCGCCGCGAATCTCGACGGCGTCACCCTCTCGCCGCCGCCCCTGGCCCGTCACCTGGCCGATCCCGTGTGCCCGGCGAGCGACTCGGTCACTCGACGCGTTTCCATGTCTCACGCACCACGTAGCGCGGCCGGCCTTTGACTTCCTCGTAGATACGAGCGATGTAGGTGCCGATGATCCCGAGGCTGACCATCAGGAAACCGCCGATGATCAACTGCAGCAGGATCACGGTTGTGAACCCGGGCAGCGCCAGGCCTTCCCACCACAGTCGTACGGCCTGGGCGCCAATCACCAGCGCGACGAGCAGCATGAGCAGCCCGAACACGGTCACGAGCTGAAGCGGAAGGGCGCTGAACGACGTGATCGCATGAACCGCCAGCCCGCCGAGCGCCGTGAACGACCAGCGTGAAGTGCCGCTATGGCGCGGCGGGACTTCGAACGGAACCTGGGTTCGTGAAAAACCCATCCACGCGACGAGACCGCGGAAGAACGTGGCCCGCTCACCCAGCCGCCGCCATTCCGCGAGTACGCGCCGATCAAGAAGTTTGAAATCCGAGGCATCCTGCAGGTCGTAGCCGGTGAGCCACGCCGCTGCCCGATAGAACGTACGCGTGGTCAGGCGATGCCCAAACGACTCCCGACCACGATGCGCCTTCACTGCCTCGACGATGTCCCAGCCGCCGTCACGCCAGCGGCCGACCATCTCGGGAATGAGCGCGGGCGGATGCTGTAGATCCGCATCCATTACGATGCACGCATCGCCGCACACGATGTCGAGCCCGGCCGCAATCGCGCCTTCCTTGCCGAAGTTGCGGGACAGTCGAATACCGGTCAGCTCCGGAATCTCCTGCCCGACCTGTGTGATCACCAACCATGTGTCGTCGGCGGAGCCGTCATCCACCGCGACGATTTCGAACGCGAGGCCGGTCTGCTGCACCGCGGCACGGATGGCGCGCAGCCCTGCGGCGAGCCCTTGAGCCTCCTCGTACGCCGGCACGACGATGGATAACGTCGTCGAGGCCGGTCTGGGTCGCGCGGTCATTCGAATGGCGCAGCGTCTCGCCACGCCTGGTAGGACCGGGCGGTGACGCAGGCGCGAATCCGGTCGATCGTACCGCACAGCAGATTCGGGGCGTTGGCACGGAGGCGCGCTTCGTTGTCCGGGTGGACCAGGTACATCGTGCGATCATCAATCTGCCCGCCGGTCAGCGCGCGCTCCAGGTCGGCGCAGTACCGGGCTCGCGCCGGCTCGCTCGCGCGCGCGACCTCCCCCACATTGACCGTCAACCCGTACAAGCCCGCGAGAAACGCCGGCAACTCGAATGTGACCGGCGCCGGACCGCACTGGAGCGGGTAGACGAGCACCAGGTGATCGTAATGGGGCAAGGCGGCCGCCCACACCGGCGATTTCGGCGCAGCGGGCCAGGTCTGAAAGTCGGGACGCCGTGTGAGGGCGAGCCGATTCGCGTAGGCGGGCCGAAGATCGGCGAGCTGGATAGCGATTGCCACCGTCAGAAGGAGCCCCGCCTGTCGCGTCGAGAGCTCGCGAAGGATTGCGCCGACGGCGAGTACGATCAGGGTGTACTCGGCCGGCCAGAAGAACCGGCCGGTCACACCGAAGATCGCGAGTCGCGTGAGCGCGGGGGACGAGAAGTCCACCAGGACGCGATCGGCCACCGTAATCCGCGGGCTGAGGGAGTAGACAGCGAGGACACCGCACAGGACCAGCAGCGGCAGCAGCGCGAGCACCCGCCCGGCGCTCATCGATCGCACCGACAGCAGCACCCCTATGACAACGACGGTGAGAAGGCCCAGACCAAGGTATTCGAACCCTTCAAAATCCTGCCCGCCAGCTCCGAGCGGGATCGACGGCATGAACGCGGACCAGCCGGTCGGGGTGATGACGGCGAGAACATTCATCGAGAACACCCCGAGTCCGGGACGCGCCATCGCCGATCCGGGAACGATGAACATCCCGGATGCCCACCAGCCCGCCAGGATCAGGAGCCCGGCCGTGACCATCCCGAAAATGCCTCGAGGTTTGGACGAACCGGGCGCCTGAATGAGCACGCGAACGGCCAGCGCCGCCAGCATGGCGAGGACCATGACGGCCAGGTACGGATGGATCAGCCCCGACACACCTCCGAGCACTGCCATGGATCGGACCGGCACGGGATCTCGGGGCTGCCACTTCAGATAGAGCCAGAGTGCCCACAGCAGGAGCCACTGCGCGCAGAGCGCAGGATGCACGGCGCGATTGAGCAATACTGGCGTCAGCACCAGCAACAGGCCGACACACGACTGCACCGCGGCACTCGGCGTCCACAGGGCGGCCAATCGAGCCCCCCACCATCCCTGCGCCGCGAAGCAGGCCGCGATCCACGCTCCCAGATACTGCATCGGCATCGGCAGGAACGGCGAGAGCGGCTTCAACGGCAACGCGATGATGGGCAACGAGTCGGTGTAGCCAATCGACGTGCCATCCGGCGCGTGGTAGTAGCCACTGACGAGACCAGGCGGCCAGCTCCACGGCTCGCCGCGGAACAGGTGCCAGCCGAGAAAATGAATGCGCCAGTCGTACTTCATGGCCCATTCGTATTCGACCGGCAACGCGACGCGCCAGCCTGCGAGCCAGAGAAAGTAACCTGCCCCGGCCAGGGATGCGACCGTTGCCGGAAGCAGCCTGGGCTTGCCGAGCTCGACGGGCGATGCGCGTCTAGTCATTGGAGAGGCGCGAGCTCGCGCCATCGCTGGGACGAAGCCGCCGTCGCGCACACCGAGACGCGATCGATTGCACCGCAGACCGTGGGCGGTTGCGCCGCTGATCGGATCGCAGGCACTTCACCTGGCGCCACGATGTAAATCTCGTCGTCGGCGAGACGGCCGGCTTTCATTTGATCGCCCAGGTCGTGACAATAACGCAGCCGCGCCGCTTCGTCGGGCCTGGCCACGCCTCCGGCGTTAATCGTCAGGCCGTGCAGCCCGGCGAGGTAGGCCGGCGCCTCGTAGCCGACCGGGTGAGCGCCGCACTGAGGCGGCGGATACATCACCACGTGCTTGTACTGCGGGAGGATCCGATGCCACGCGGCTGAGGGCATCGGCGTCGCCCATTCGTAGAATCCGGAATCGCGCGCACCCTGACGCCGCGATTCGTGCGCGCCGTGCAGGTCGAGAGCCTGAATGGTCACGACTGCGAGCAGTATCGTGAGTGCCAGGCGCGGCGGCAATCGGGTGCATAGCGTCGCAATTGCCGACGCGAGCAGCAGGTAAGACAGCGGCCAGAAGAAGCGGCCGGTAGCACGGAAGACGGCGAAGCGGCCCGCCCAGGGGCCACTGAGATCGATCACCAGGTGGTTCGCGAACGTGATCCGCGGGCTGAGCGCGAAGGCGGCCATCGCCAGCGCGGCCAGGAACACCAGTGCGCCGAAGCCGCACCACTGCGCACTGCGAGTGCGTGCGTCCGGTAGCCTCGCACCGACGGCGACCAGCGCGCTCGTGGCCAGCAGCAACAGCACTCCTAAGCCGAGGTACTGAAAGCCCTCGAAATCCTGCCCGGCCGTGGCGCGCGGCAGGTCGGGCAGGAACTGCGACCAGCCGGTCTGCGTAATCGGCGCCAGCAGGTTCATCGAATAGTGCCCGAGTCCCTCCGTCGAGAGCGACTCCGCCCCGGACACACTGAAGAGACCCGACATCCACCATCCCGCCAGGGTCATGACGAGCGCCGCCGTCAGCGCGCGCGCCCGAACCGCAATCGGCACATCGCGTGCGCCAACCGCAACCGCGCCCAACAGGGCCAGAACCATCACGGCAAGGTACGGGTGCAGCAGGCCGGCGACGATTCCGATTGCCGCCCACTCGGCGAGACGCGTTCGCGCCGACCCGTCGCGCGAGGCGACGACCAGCGCCCACAGCAGCAGCCAATGCGAGCACAACGCCGGGTGCCCGATCCGAATCAGGAGCGCCGGTGTCATCACGAACAGGGCCGCCGCCGCGGCCTGGACGTCGGCCCGAGAGCTCCAGCGCGACACCAGCCACGCCGCGAAGAGTCCCTGCAGCGTGAAGCAGATCAACAGCCACGGCCCGATGTATTGAAACGTGCCGGGCAGCCAGGCGCTGAGCGGCTTCAGCGCGAACGCCGCGAGCGGAATCGAATCGGTGAACCCGATCGAGGTGCCGAGCGGCGCGTAATACGAGGTGATGATTCCTGGAGGCCAGTGCCAGGGCTCGTGGCGGAAGAAGTGCCAGCCGAAGAAATGAATCGGCCAGTCGTAGCGCATCAACCAGCCGATTTCGCCGGGGTCGAGGGCCCGGGTGCCGGCGATCCAGACGAAGAACAGCGCCCCGATGAGCGCGCCGGCAGCTCGACCCATCTACGGGACAAGTCCTTCCACGATCGCCGCGGCCAGCAACGGGATGAGCAGCTCGTGATGACCGGTGAGATGGTAGCCGCGACCCACGCCGGATGTCGGCCTGGTCACCACGTTGAGTTGGGGCCGGTAGTGCCTGATGAAATCGATGTTGACCGTGGTCAGGCCGTCGAGCGAACAGCCGGCGTTCCGCGCGAGCGCGACCGCCTTGAGGAACACTTCGGGCAGGACGACCGCCGAACCGCAGTTGAGGTACACACCGCCCTCAAGAGCCGCGACGGCCGACGCGAAGAAGCGGAAGTCGCGGAGGCTGCCCTCGCCGATCGCGGCGCCCGACGCCTCGGGGTGCATGTGGATGATGTCGGTACCGACGGCCACGTGCACCGTCACCGGAACGTCAAGCGACGCCGCGGCCGCGACGAGCGAGTGGGCGAGGTGCGGCGGCTTCCGCTCGAGGAGATAGGCGCCGACCGACTGGCCAAGGCCAAGCCCGCGGTGGACGCCGTCGACGATCGCCTGATTGAGCTCGGCGCCGGTCTCGTGCGCCATTCCGAACCTTCCAGGTCCAAGCGACGCCTCCACGTCCTCGGAAGTGGACCCGGCGAGGGCAATCTCGAAATCGTGAATGAGCCCGGCGCCGTTGGTTGCGAGCGCCGAGACCAGCCCTCGCTGCATCAGGTCGATCAGGATCGGGGTCAGCCCGGTCTTGATCACGTGGGCACCAATGCCCCAGACGATCGGCCGGGACCCGCGGTGCGCCGCCAGAACCGCCTCGATCACGGCGCGAATGTCCGCGCCGGCGAGCTGCCGTGGCAGGCGCGAGACAAACCCCTGGATCCCATCACCGGCGTGGTGAGGCTGCGCGAAATCAGCGAGCGTCACTTTGCCCGCCCGCGACGCGAGCGGATAGGTCCGCACACCGGACAAGTCGAACTCTTCGTAGGGCAGCTTCATCAGGTCCGCCCTAGAGCCTACAGGATCAACATGGCGTCGCCGTAGCTGTAGAAGCGGTATCCCCGATCGATGGCTTCGCGGTACGCGGCAAGGACCTGCGCGCGCCCGGCAAATGCCGAGACGAGCATCAGCAGCGAGGATCTCGGGAGGTGAAAGTTGGTCACGAGGCCCTGGACGATCGTGAACCGATGCCCCGGATGGATGAAGAGCGCGGTCTCGCCTCGCTGCGGGCGGACCGTCCCATCGGCTTCGACACTGAGCGACTCGAGGGTGCGGGTCGTAGTGGTCCCGACCGAGACGACGCGCCGCCCTGCCTGCAGCGCGCGGGAGAGCGCTGCGGCAGCCTCCTCGCCGACCTCGTAGGCCTCGGCCTCCATCCGGTGCGATTCCACGTCTTCCACACGAACCGGCTGGAATGTGCCGTACCCGACGTGAAGCGTGATGCTGGCGCGTTCGATGCCGGCGCGGCCGAGCGCGTCAAGCATCTCCGGCGTGAAGTGGAGGCCCGCGGTCGGGGCGGCGATCGAGCCTTCGCGGCGCGCGTAGACCGTCTGGTAGCGCTCGCGATCAGCCGCCGTGTCATCACGCTTCACGTACGGCGGCAGCGGGACGTGCCCGATGGCGTGGATCAGGCCGCTGATCGGCGCACCGGACGGCGCGTGCAGGCGAATCAGCCGGCGGCCGTGGAAGTGCCGGCTGATCACCTCCGCTTCGAGCCGCTGACCGTTTCGCTCGAACACCATCCGCGATCCGGGCTTGAGGCGCTGTCCGGGGTGGACGAGCGCAGCCCAGGTGTCAGGCTCTTCGCCTGGTGCCACCAGGAAACATTCCGCGGCGCCTCCCCCAGGCAGTCGATAGCCGATCAGGCGTGCCGGAAAGACGCGCGTGTCGTTGACGACAATGAGATCACCCGCGGCAAGCAGCGCCGGGAGCTCGGCGAAACGATGATGGCTGATGCGGCCGTCGTCTCGATCGAGGCACAGCAGCCGCGACGCTCCTCGTTCGGGGGGCGGCTCTTGCGCGATGAGCCCCGGCGGGAGATCGAAATCGAAGTCGGCGACGCGCACCGACCAAGTGTACGGGGCTGACGCGAACGGTTTCTAGTGAATGCGGAGCCGGTGCAGGTTACGCTTGCGCTGCCATTCCTCGGCGAGCATGGACCAGAGCACTTGATCGTAATACTGGCCGTGGCGCAGGAACGATCGGCGCAGCACCCCTTCCTGGACCGCGCCGACCTTGCGCAGCGCGCCGTTGCCGCGGCCGTTCACGACGGCGGCGCGGGCTTCCAGCCGCAGCACGCCGACCGTCTCGAACGCGAAGTCGAGAATGTGCGCCGCCCCGGCGACGAACAGGCCGCTGCCCCAGTAGGCGGCGCCCAGCGCGAAACCCCATTCGGCCCGGAGAAAGCCGGTCTCGAGGCTCCGCAGCTGGAACAGGCCGATGGCGCGGGTCTCGCCCGCCGGCACGACGCCGAAGCAGCACGAGTGCCCGGCCTCGCGGTGGCGGCGGCTCCAGTCGATGAATCGCTCGAATTGCTCGACGGTGACGGGCGGCGCCGAGATGAACCTCGACACCTCGTCGGTGGAGACGTGGGCGAGCAGCGACGGCGCGTCGCCGGCCTCGAGCTCGCGCAGCGTAAAGCCGGCGTCAACGAAAGTCGGCAGGGCCTCGCGCCACGCCGCGTGGTGCGCGCGCGACGCGTCGGAGACAGCAGTCGTAATAGATCGGATCACGGGGGCCATCGTGGTTTGGTCAGTGGACGATCAGGCGAGACCAGAGCACCCGGCTCTGCCGCCATTCGTCGGCCAGAATCGTCCACAGCGCCGCGTCGAGGAGGCGGTCGTCCTTGCGGAACGCGCGGCGCAGCACGCCTTCCCGAACCGCGCCGATCTTGCGCAGGGCGCCGTTGCCGCGCCCGTTTTCGATCGCCGACCGGGCCTCGAGGCGCTGGACGCCGACCACGTCGACCGCGAAGTCGACAACCAGGCGCGCCGCGTCGGAGAAATACCCAGCGCCCCAAAACCCCGCGCCGAGAGCGAAGCCCCATTCCGCGGTGCTGAAGCCGGACTCGAGCTGCCGCAGCTGAAACACGCCGACCGGCTCGGTCATCCCGTGCGGCACGACGCCGTAGCATGCGTAGCGGCCGCGCGAGCGTTCGCACTGCGCCCACATGATGAAGTTCTCGAACGCCTCGATGGTGTCTGGCGGCCGGGCGATGAAGCGCTGGACCTCGCGGTTGCCCAGGTGTGCCATCAGCGACGCGGCGTCACCGAGGGCGAGCTCGCGCAACGAGGCGCGAACACCAATCAACGTCGGCAGCTGATGACACCACTCGGAGATGTCGGGCGCAAGAACGGCGCCCTGCCCTGTAAATGGGTTGAGGTGAGGCGACGACGCGAAACCGGGCCGGGAAATCATATGGCGAATGCTCTTGCTCCTCCGTCATAGCAAGGTGTTCGCCAGCTCCCGGGAAGCGCCGAGCCATGTGCAAAATGCGGCAATTATTGCACTCGAGCGGCCAGCTCGGCATTGAAATACTACACGAGCCTGTCCCCTTATAGGGCATTCCGAGACCGTTCTGACGGGCGGAACGACCATTCAACTCATTGATTCCAAAAGACTTGGTGTCAGCTCTGGGAGGCAAGAATGATTGGTTAAGGAGCCGTCTCAGTTGTAAACAACGCTGTAAATCACTTTAATTCAAGCATTTAGCAGCTGTTCGAAACGAAATTGGCAGCGCTTGTGACTCGATTCGGAACACATCGCTCGAGCAGCCGAACAAATCCGTTCGGAAGCTTCAGATGCCCCAGCGCACCAGAACGGAGCCGACGGTGAAGCCGGCGCCTACTGACGCCAGCAGGATAAGGTCGCCGCGGCGGAGGCGGCCGCTCAGGACCGCATCGTTGAGCGCCAGGGGGATGGTCGCCGCCGTCGTGTTGCCGAAGCGATCGATGTTGATGATGACTTTGTCGTCCGGCATCCCGATGCGTTCCGCGGCCGACATGATGATGCGGCGGTTCGCTTGATGCGAAACGAAGAGGTCCAGATCCTGGGCCGTTACGCCGTTGCGCTGCAGCAGCCGCTCGCAGATCTCGCCGGTGTTGCGGACGGCGAACTTGAACACCGCGTGGCCTTCCTGCTTGACGTAATGAAGCCGCTGATCGACCGTGTCCCTGGTCGCGGGCTGGCGGCTGCCGCCGGCCGGCATGCAGAGCGCGGGGCCGCCGCTGCCGTCCACCTGGTGCTCGAAGTCGAGAATCCCGAACGACGGGTCTTCCGACACGCCCAGCACCACCGCGCCGGCTCCGTCGCCGAAGAGGACGCAGGTCGCGCGATCCGTGTAATCGATGATGCTCGACATCACGTCGGCGCCGATCACCAGCACGTGGTTGGCGGCGCCGGCCGCGATCAACTGGCTGCCGACTGTCAACGCGTAGGTGAACGCGGAACAGGCGGCAGACAGGTCGAAGCCCCACGCCTTGCGAGCGCCGATCTTGTCCTGCACCAGGCACGCCGTGCTCGGAAACAGCATGTCCGGCGTCACCGTCCCGACGATGATCAGGTCGATGTCGTCCGGGGTCAGGCCGGCGCGCCGAATCGCCTCCTCCGCCGCCTCCTTCGCGAGGTCGCTGGTCGCGACGCCGGGATCGACGATGTGCCGTTCGCGGATCCCGGTCCGCTGCAGGATCCATTCGTCGCTGGTCTCGACCATCTTCTCGAGATCTGCGTTCGTCAGGACGCGGGGCGGGACGTAGGTAGCCAGGCTCTTGATGGTGGCGCGCCGAACCGGCACGACTCCCGCCATTTGCGATCGGAGCATCTCGGTCAAAACAGTCCCCTTCCGGGCATGGTCCGCCCGAAGTAGTCGTAAGCGCGCGCCGTGGCGAGACGGCCGCGCGGCGTACGTTCGATGAAGCCGAGCTGAATCAGAAACGGCTCGTGCATGTCTTCGATGGCGTCAGGTTCTTCGCTCGTCGAAGCCGCCAGGGTGTTGAGCCCCACCGGGCCGCCGCCGAACTTGTCGATGATCGTCAGCATCAGGCGCCGATCGACCTCGTCGAGCCCGAGCGCGTCCACTTCGAGCATCGCGAGCGCCGCCTGCGCGACCTCGCGCGTGATCCGGCCGTCAGCCCGCACCTGAGCGTAGTCGCGGACCCGATGCAGCAGCCGGTTGGCCACGCGTGGCGTGCCCCGCGACCGGCTCGCCAGCTCGCGCGCCGCGCCGTCGTCCATCGGCACGCCGAGGATCCGGGCCGAGCGGCGGACGATCTCCTCGATGTCGGCAGCGGTGTAGAAGTCGAGGCGGTGAACGATGCCGAAGCGGGCTCGGAGCGGCGCGGTGAGCAGCCCGGCCCGGGTCGTAGCGCCAACCAGCGTGAACCTCTCGACCGGCACCTTGACGGACCTCGCCCCGGGCCCCTGCCCGATCACGATATCGAGCTCGAAGTCCTCCATAGCCGGGTAGAGGATCTCCTCGATCGCGGGCGCCATTCGGTGGATCTCGTCGATGAACAGCACTTCGCGCGGCTGCAGGTTCGAGAGAATGCCGGCGAGATCGCCGGGCTTCTCGATCACCGGTCCCGCCGTCGTGCGGACCGGCACTCCGAGCTCGTTCGCGATCACGTAGGCGAGCGTTGTCTTGCCCAGCCCCGGCGGGCCGTAAAGCAGCACGTGGTCCAGCGCCTCCCCGCGCTGGAGCGCCGCGGCGATCGACACCTGCAGGTTCTCGCGGACGCGGTCCTGCCCGATGTAGTCGGCGAGCCTGCGCGGCCGCAGTCCGGCTTCGTACTGCGCGTCCTCGTCGGCGCGGGCCGCAGAGACGAGTCGGGGATCAGTCATGCAAGGGCAGGACGGGGAAGTCGAAGGACACGAAGCACACGAACATCACGAAGGAAAAGGCCAGGGCTCGATTCGCAGCAACGAGGCGGCCAGACCAACTGCGCGCCGGCCGGCCTCCGGTTGACGTCGTTTTCGTGGCCTTCGTGCCCTCTGTGTTCTTCGTGTTCACCGTGGACACCTCACCCGCGGGACAGGCGCTTCAGCGCGGCCCGCAGGTGCTGCTCGAACGGCGCGTCGGGCTGGTCCTCCAGCACCGGGTCCAGCACCTTGTCGATGGCGCGACGATCGTAGCCGAGATTCCCCAGCGCGGAGGTCAAATCGTCACGCCTGACGTCGGCTGGCGCGGCGGCGGCGCTCTGATCGGCCATGCCGGCCAACGCCTTGGGCAGCCGATCCCGCAGCTCGACGACGATGCGCTCGGCGGTTTTCTTGCCAACGCCGGGAATCCGCGTGAGGCGGGCCAGGTCGCCGCGCTCGATCGCGGCGGTCAGCTCGCGAGGCTCCATCCCGGAGAGCACCGCGAGCGCGAGACGCGGGCCGATTCCGCTGACACCAATCAACCGCTCGAATACCGCCAGCTCCAGGACCGTCGCGAAGCCGTAAAGCGCGAGCTGATCCTCGCGCACGTGAGTGTGAATCCGGAGAGTGATCTCGGCGCCGGGCTCGCCTGCGGTGTAGAAGGTGGAGAGGGGCACGGACACGTCGTAGCCGACGCCCGATACGTCGACGATTACGCGGCTCGGCTGCTTCTCGAGGACGCGGCCGCGCAGGTACGCGATCATCGCGTCGGCGGCCGGTACTGCCGCCAGGTCTTCGGCGCGGGCGCAGCGCCGCCGCCGTCACGCAACCGCTCGCGCACCATCGCCCCCGTGACTTTTCCCGAGTTGTGCACGTGGCAGATGGCCACCGCCAGCGCATCGGCCGCGTCGTGGGGGCTGGGCACGCGGTCGAGGCCGAGGAGCAGCTTGACCATCTGCTGGACCTGGCCCTTCTCGGCGCGGCCGTACCCGACCACCGCCCTCTTTATTTCAGCCGGCGTGTACTCGAGGACCGGCAGGCCGTACTCGACGGCCGCGAGCATGGCCACGCCGCGAGCGTGGCCGAGCTTCAACGCGCTCCGCACGTTCGTGGCGTAGAACAGATTCTCGATGGCGACGCAGTCTGGCCGGCACGCGTCGAGCTCGTGCACGAGCGCCCGGTAGATGGTCCCGAGCCGATCCGCGAACGCGGCGTTCGATCCCGCGGTGATGGCGCCGCACCGCAGAAGGCGGTGCCGGCGGCCATCGCTGTCCACGCACCCGAAGCCGGTGCGCTCCGAACCGGGATCGATGCCGAACACCTTCACGCGAGCGAGGCCTCGATCTCCTTCTCCTCGATGTCGAAGTTCGACCAGACCTGCTTCACGTCGTCGTGCTCGTCGAGGACGTCCATCAGCTTGACCATCTGGGACGCCTCCTTGCCCTGGAGCTTGACGTAGTTCTGCGGCAGCATCGCGACCTGGGCGCTGGCTGGCTCGATGCCCAAGCCCTTCACCGCGTCGCGCACGGCCTCGAAGACCGATGGGTCGCTCAGCACTTCCCAGCTGTCGCCGTCGTCGCGCATGTCGTCGGCGCCGGCGTCGAGCGCGGTATTGAGGAGCTTCTCTTCGTCGGCCGCGGCCTTGTCGACGACGATGTAACCCTTCTTCTCGAACATCCAGGCGACCGAGTTGGCCGAGCCGAGGTTGCCGTTGTATTTCTCCAGCAGATGGCGAATCTCGCCGACGGTGCGGTTCTTGTTGTCGGTGAGGGTCTCGACGATGAGCGCCGCGCCGCCGGGCCCATAGCCCTCGTAGGTGATTTCCTCGTAGCTCACGCCGGGCAACTCACCGGTGCCGCGCTGAATCGCCTTCTTGATGTTGTCCGCAGGCATGTTCACTGACTTGGCGTCGGCGATGATCGTGCGGAGCCGCGGATTGGTGGCGGCGTCGCCGCCGCCATTACGGGCCGCGACGGTGAGCTCTTTGATGATGCGCGTGAAGATCTTGCCGCGCTTGGCGTCAGCAGCGCCCTTCTTGTGCTTGATTGTGTGCCATTTGGAATGGCCGGACATGGCGGTGGCTCCAGGGTCTAGAAAGTGAGAAGACTCTGTAGTTTATCAGGAGGGCGCATCACCTCAAGGCCTCTTCGTCGCGAGCAGGATCCACACTTCGGCGCGGGGGTCCCACGGACCGCCACGGTAATCGCCAAGCGCGGCCGTCACCTCGAATCCGGCCTTTTCAAGGCGGCGGGCCATCTGCGGGACCGAGACGGTACGGAAGGTCAGGGTGAATCGACGGCGAAGTGCCGACTTGCCCCGTCCCTCGACGAATTCCTGATCGAAACATGTCAGGCCGCGCTCGGGGTCCTGCCGGACCGACTCCAGGAGGGTAATCGGGCGGCCGGCATGCCCGCGTTGGCCCTTGAGCGTGACGCGCTGCCGGTACTCCTTCCATTTTGGAAGGTCTGCGACCAGTTCCAGGCCAAGCACGCCTCCCTTTGCGAGGACACCGGCCACGGCCGAGAGCGTCGCCGCGAGATCGCGCTCGCGCAACAGCGATTGCAGGATGCCGTACGGTGCGATCACCGTGTCGAACGCACCGCTCCGGAATGGCAGGTGGCGAATGTCGGCGCGAAGCAGTGAAACACCACCGACGCGTGCCCGCCGCACCCGGTTTCGGCCCCGTCCCAGCATGGCCGCCGAGCGATCGACGCCGACAACGGCCGCGGCCCCGGTTTTCGCGAGCGGTACGGTTACGCGACCCGTTCCGCAGCCGAGCTCGAGGACGCGGCCGCCGCGGGCGGTCACCAGCTGCTGCCAGAACGGAATGTCGCGCCGCCCAAACGTCCGCGCGTTCTCCCAGTCGTAGAACTGCGCGTAATCGTCCCACCCTTCGTGACCCTCTTGATCCGATCGGCGCGAAGCGCCTCCTCCCGATCTCGTCTTCACGCGCCTACGTCCAGGGCAGTTCGACCTCGCCGCGTGCCTGCCTGGTCGCGAGGTCCGGGAGCCCTGAAAGGACCTGGACGACGTCGTGCGGGAGGTCGCGCGGCTGGAAGGTGTCCACGGCTACGCAGGCAACGCGAACAAAGCCTTCGGCAAGGAGCTGGTCCGAGTTGTCGTCGCGAATCTCGAACTGGTGCCGCAGGCGGCGTGGGTTCTCGACTGTCGTTTCGATCCCGACCCGAACCAGCTGGCCGGCCCGGGCCGGCCCGCGGAATCGCGCCGTCACTTCGACTCGCGGCATGCTGAACCCATGGCGGTCCATCAACGCCTGCCGCGCCTGACCGAGGGAAGCGAACAGCTCCTCTTCGGCGTCCTCGAACCAGCCGAGGAAGTTCGGAAACCACGCCACGCCAGCAGCGTCGGTGTCCGACCAGTGGACCTTCTTGCGAATCTGGAAGTAAGGCATCTCGGGGTTCTCGAGGTTCGCGGGGTTTCCGTCAGTCTGATATCGCCCACTCGCCCGGAACGATCGGGCGGGTTCGGGGCAGCAGTCCCAGCCGTGCCATCCAGCCGACGACAGCGAGGATACCGATAAAGACAATCAGCTTCACGACGTCGGCGGGGCGGCTGTAGGGCAGCAGCTTCCACATCATCCAGAGGATCGGCTGCGCGATGGCGACGGCCCACACCGAGCCGTAGAAATACCGCCGCTCGTGACCTTCCCCTGCCGTTGACCTCTTCACACGCGGCAACTGGCCCAGCGCGCCGAGCAGCCACATCGTCCCGGCGATCGGAAAATAGGCTTGCTCATACATCTGTTTGAGGCGCCACTCGCCCGTAAAGATGGCGTACACGAGGCCAGCGATGTTGAGCGTCGCAAACGCCACCACCTCGCCCCATGCGGTTGTGTAGCAAATACGCCGGTAGAGCGGGTTTGGCCGATCCTCGGTGAAGCGAATGATGTAAGGGGCGGGCTCGCAGCCCGGGAGCTGGCCCATCAGGCCGGCGACGGCAGTGCCGGCCAGCACGACGCTCAACCAGGCGATCATCCGGGCATCGAAGCCGTGCTCGAAGAGATCGAAGGTCAGCGGACCCGGCGCGATGAAGAACACGAATATCCAGATTGGCCAGTGATTGAACCGGTAATGGAGCTTGTTCCGGGTGCGCAGCTTGCGTTCGGTATCGAGCTCGACGCGGATGGCCGCGGAGCCGATGTTGGCGCCGGTCGGCGCCAGGGTTCGTTGTGTGTCAGACATCCAGCGTTATATTCTCGCGCATGATCCGGCTGCGCGCGGCCTTGATGCTCGCCCTGGCGGTAACCGCCGCCTGCGGCCGGGCCCCGGTGCCGGACCCGCCTGCGCCAACCCCGGCGACCCTCGACGACTTCAAAGCTGCAGCAGAGGCCATCGTCAGCGAGAGCGGCGTGCCTGGTGCCGCGATTGCCCTTGTGCGGCCCAACGGGGTCGAATGGGCCGGCGGCTTTGGCGTTGCCGACCGCGAGCGCAACACGCCGATAACCGCCGAGACCCACTTTCGCGCCGGCTCGATCAGCAAGACTTTCGTCGCCATCGCCCTGGTGCAGCAGTATCTCGACGACAAGCTGGACATCGACGCGCCGGTATCTGAGCTCGCTCCCGATATCGCCATCGACAACCCGTTCAGCTCGCCAGTCACGCTCATCGAGCTACTGCAACACACGGCTGGGTTCGACGACATGCACTTCAACGAGATGTACAACCTACACGACCCCCCAGATCTGCCGCTGGCGCGGGTGCTCGCACGTAACCCTGCGTCGCGCCGCGTCCGCTGGCGTCCCGGGACGCGGATGTCGTACTCGAATCCGGGCTATGCGGTTGCAGCCCATGTGCTGGAGCGTGTTACGGGTCGCGCCTACGAGGACGTGATCCGCGACCGCATCTTCATGCCGATCGGGATGACGACCAGCAGCTTCCGGCTCGAGGACTCGGATCTTCCTTTGCTGGCCCGCGGCTACGACGGCCGGCGCGGGCCGCCGGTGCCGTTCTCCCAGATCTATCTGCGTCCGGCCGGCAACCTGCACACGTCGGCCCGAGAGCTGGGAACGTTCGTCCAGCTCCTGCTCAACTGGGGGGAGACTGAAGAAGACCTGGTGATCGATCCCGAGTACCTGAGCAACATGGAGCGGCCCAGGACCTCGCTCTCCGCGAGGGCCGGGTTGATTTACGGCTACGGCTCGGGCATCGCCTCCAGATCTGTGGCCGGCTTCCCCGTGCTCGGTCACGGCGGCGGCATCGACGGATTCGTCTCGTCCTACGGCTACTCCGCCGCCCGGGATGCCGGATGGGTCGTGCTCGTCAATGCAGACTATTCCCAGTCGGCGGTTGACCGTCTCTCCGAACTGGCAGTGAGGTACCTGAAACGCGACGTCGAACCGCCGACGAAGCCGGAGTTCCGCGCAAACCCGAACTTCCTTCGGAGCTATGCGGGCTACTACCAGCCGGAGGGAAGCCGGAACGAAGTCCTGGCCGGTCTCGAATGGCTGATGAGCGGTGACACGCTCACGCCGGACGGCAACTCTCTCACTGACAGTCCGCTGCTCGGCCCCGTAAGGCGGCTGGTGCCAACCTCCGACACCTTGTTCCGGCGCGAGCAGGACGTGACGCCGAGCCTGGTGTTCACGACTGACGAGGACGGCCGGCGGCTGCTGCTTGGCGATGGCTATTACGGCGTGCAAACGCCGCGCTGGCGGGTGGAGATTGTCCGTCTCCCGGTCGTCGCATCCTTGCTCTTCGTCGCAACGATACCCGTCGCGATTTTCGTCTGGCTCGTCGGGCCCGCGATCGCCAGGCGTCTTGGCCGGCAGCAGCCTGGAACACGGGATTCATTTGCCGCTCTCAGAGTCACGCTGGCGCTGCTGCCGCTCGTGTGCGTGAGCCTTGGCGCTATCGCCCTCGCGCCGGTCAGGCAATGGGGTGAGCCAAATGCCTGGACTCGCCTGACGTTCCTGGCATCGTGGGCGGTTCCGCTGCTGTCGGTACTGGCTCTGGTGCTCGTGATCAGCGCGGCCCTGCGAGGCATGGGCCGCTGGTCAGTGGCCTATGCCGCGATCGTGGCACTGAGCGGGCTCTGCCTCTCCATCTATATGGCCGCGTCCGGATGGGTCGGGCTGCGCCTCTGGGCGTTCTGAACCGGGAAGGCCGCAACAATGTCCCGCGAGTGGAATGCCGCCTCGTATCACAGGGTTTCTGCACCCCAAACGAGCTGGGGCCAGAAGGTTCTCGCCCGGCTGTCGCTGCGGGGTGACGAGCGCGTGATCGATGCGGGCTGCGGCAGCGGACGGCTCACGGCCGACCTGCTCGATCGCCTGCCGCGCGGCGGAGTCGTGGCTCTCGATCGCTCCTGGAACATGCTCCAGACCGCGCGGGCCAACCTGCGGCCGGCGTACGGCGCGAGGATCCGCTTCGTGCAAGTCTCGTTGCCACTGATACCGTTTCGGGAGAGTGCGGACGTGGTGTTCAGTACCGCTACGTTCCATTGGGTCCTCGATCACGGTTCGCTCTTCGCGAACGTCTTCACCTCTCTGCGCTCCGGTGGGCGCCTGCACGCTCAGTGCGGTGGCGGCCCTAACCTCGCTGGAACCCGGGCGGTCGCGGATGAGGTCATGGCGGCTGAGCCGTTCGCTGAGTATTTCGGGGGGTGGCGACCCGACTGGCAATTTGCAACGAGCACTGAAACGAAGGACCGGCTCGAACACGCCGGGTTCGTAAAGGTGGCCACCAGCCTCGAGCCGGCGCCTGCCACCCTGGCGAGCGAGGACGACTACCGGGAGTTCGTCACCACCGTCATATTCCATCCCCACCTCGCCCGCCTGCCCGCGACACTCCGGCTGGAATTCATCGACGCCGTGACGGAGCGCGCATCGGCGCAGCCGCAGCCGTTCACACTGGACTACTGGCGCCTCAACATGGAGGCCACGAAACCATGACTCATCCGTCGGTCATCAAGCCCGAAGACCACGCCGCCTATTCGCCCGCCAGGATGGGCAAGTCGACGCTTTTCAGTTCCACCAACCTTCTGGTCGGATTGAACGCGTTTGAACCCGGCCAGGAACACCGGCTTCACGCCCACGCCGGGCAGGACAAGGCGTATCTAGTCCTTCGCGGCGCCGGCCTCTTCCTGCTCGAAGGCCGTGAGTTGCCAATGTCCGCGGGCGATCTTCTCGTCGCTCCCGCCGATGTCCCGCACGGCGTGCGAAACAACGGCGCCGAGCGGCTGCTCGTTCTTGCGGTACTCGCGCCGGCGCCGGGCGCTTTGGTTTAACATCAGTCCGACATGGGCAGGAATCCCCGCCTGCGCGTCGTCGCGTCCGGACGACGTACGCCTGGCAATTCGACCGCGGCGGCGCGGCAGATTACGCTCGCCGCGACGACGACAGAACGAATCTCGCACAAAGACACCGGGCTGGTCACCGGGGCGGACGGCCGCGTGCGCTGCTGGTGGCCGGGAACCGATCCGCTCTACGTGCGCTATCACGACGAAGAATGGGGCCGGCCGGTCCGCAACGACCATCGCCTGTTCGAGAAGATCTGCCTCGAGGGCTTCCAGTCGGGACTGAGCTGGATCACGATCCTCCGCAAGCGCGAAAACTTCCGTGACGCCTTCGACGGCTTCGATCCGGAGCGCGTCGCCCGCTACAACTCACGCGACGTGGCGCGCCTGCTCAAGAACGCCGGGATCGTCCGGCACCGCGGCAAGATCGAGTCGGCGATCAACAACGCCAAGCGGGCCCTGGATCTGATCGACGAGCGCGGCTCGCTGGCGAAGTACTTCTGGGGCTGGGAGCCGCCCGCCAACGAGCGTCCCGCAGTCTGCTCCTACGACGCGCTGCGCGGCAACAGCACGACCGCCGCGTCAGTGCGTTTGTCCAAAGACTTGAAGGCCCGCGGCTGGACGTTTGTCGGACCGACCACGGTCTACGCGTTCATGCAGGCGATGGGGCTCGTCAACGATCACATCGAGGGCTGCCACTGCCGGGCGGAAGTGGCGAAAATGCGCCGCAGATGACGCAGATAGCACAGATGGCGAATCTGCGTCATCTGCGTCATCTGCGCCATCTGCGTCATCTGCGCCATCTGTGTTACTGCTGCACGACGGTATGGCGCCGGGCGCGCAGCAGATCGACGACGCTCTTCGGCCCGGCGAGGTGGGCTGCGCCAACCACGACGAAACAGTGGGCGTCCTCGGAGAGGCACCGCTCGATTGGCGCCACCCAGTTGCGATTGCGCTCGAACAGGAGCCGCTCGGCAATCTCCGGCGCGTCGGTGAACCCCTCCATCAGCAACCCCTCCACTGTTTTCGCGTCTCCGGCCCGCCACGCCGTTGCCAGCTTCTCGATGTTGTTCGCCTGCGCGTCGATGTCGGCCAGCATCGCCGTCAGGGCCGCCTCCTGGAGCGAATCGGACAGGCCGTCGAGTCGATCGAATTGATACGCGGCCGTCTCCAGGGCCCGCAGCGGCATTCCTGTCTTTTTCGCGCGGTCGAAGAAGTGCCGGTCGATGCCGAGAGCAGGATCGAACCCGGCCTTGGTGATCTCGGCGGCGGTGAGCATGACCGCGACGATCCAGGGCTTCATGCGCTGCAGCATCTGAACCGGCAGCCCGTTGGCCTCGGCACGCTTCTGTACCGCGGCATACGTCTCCTTCGACACGACCTGGTCCAGGGTCTGGCCGGCCGGCAGCATCGCCTTCCCCATCAGCCCCGCCATCGTCCCTGGATCGTTCATCTCGTCGAGATCGATCTCCTCGACGAGAGTTTTCGACGCGGCAAACGCCTGGTCGATCACCGGACTGAGCGGATAGAAACTCTTCGACAGGACGTGCACCGAGCCCAGCAGGTAGGCCTCGTGGCCGTCCGGCGACGTGACCTTCCACAGAAAGTGTTTGCCGGGCGCCTGCGCGGCAGGAGCGGCGTAACCGGCAATCACCAGCAACGAGGCGCAGACCCAGGCCAGTCGCCTTTTGCTCAGCCGCATCGATCCTCCTCTGGAACCTGACCCACGGTCTCTCGAAAGTATCATCGACTGATGCCGCCGTTTCTCCAGAGCCTGCCGGGCTCGCTGGTCATGGGACCGATGACGAAGGGCTCGAACCTTCCTTACCGGCGGCTCTGTGTTGAGTTGGGGGCGCGCGTCACTGCCAGCGAGATGACCGTCGCGCGGAGGCTCAAGCAGAAGCGCAAGAGCGAGTTCGCCCTGATCAGGCGGTTCGATGACGAACCGTGCTTCGGCGTGCAGCTGGCCGGAACCAACCCCGAGGAGCTGTCGTGGGCCGCGGCACTGGTCGAGTCACGAGGCGCCGCTTTCGTCGATCTGAACTGCGGCTGCCCAATCGATCACTTCACCCACAAGGGCATCGGCGCGTCGCTCGGGCGGCAGCCCAGCCGGCAGCGGCGGCTGATCGAGGCAATGAAGCGATCGGTGAGCGTGCCGGTGACGGGAAAGATTCGCCTCGGCTGGAACGAGGACAGCCGCAACGGTCTGGAGCAGGCGCAGGCGCTGGTCGATGGCGGCGCGGACGCGGTCACCGTGCACGGACGCACCCGCAACGCCCGCTACCGGACTGCAGCCGACTGGGCAGCGATTGCCGAGATCGCCGCGGCGATCCCGGTTCCGGTGATCGGCAACGGGGACCTCCTGTACGGTCAGGACGCAGAGGGGTGGCGAGCTCGTTCGGGCTGCGCGGCGGTGATGACGGCCCGAGCGGCGCTGATCCGCCCGTGGATCTTCCGCGAGACGTCCGGTGGCTATCGCGATCTACAGGGGGACGAGCGCGTTGCCATCTACCGCCGCTACGTCACGCTCGCGCGGGCACACTGGGGAGATGACGATCACGGTCTGATGCGGGTGCGGCAGTTTACGCGCTGGCATCTCGACTTCTGGTGCCGCGACGTTGCGCAACGAGCCGACGGCAGCTTTCCGTCCATGCAGGTCCGCGAAGCGGAGACTCATCCGCGAACGACGCTCGAGGCGCTGTTGTTGCGGTCGGACACCGCGGCGCTCGAGTATCTGGCTGACTGCCTGGCCTTCGAGCGGGAAATCGAGCCTCGTGACGCGCCGGCGCCAGGAGACGTAACGGCAGACGTGCTGGTCGAAGCGGAGGGGTAGCGAGCGTTACCTTTTCAGTCGGCGTTCCATCTCGTCGAGGGTGCGCGGCCAATCGTCCTTCAGGAGCCGCGACAGTCCCCGATCGGCGAGCAGGCGACCCCCCGTCTGGCACGTTGGACAGTAGTTGGCCTCGTTACTTGCGTACCTGATTCGCTGAATCGAGGTGCCGCACACCGGGCACGGCTTACCGAAACGGCCGTGGGCGGCCATGCCCTCGCGGAACGCAGTCACCTTCTCGGGGAAGTCCTCGCCGGTCTCCTCGATGAGCCGCGCCTTCCAGTCACGCAGCACGGTGCGGGTTGCTTCGAACAGCCGCTCGGCTTCCTGGGCCGTCAGCCGGCTGGTGAGCTGCATCGGAGACAGCCTCGCAGCCAGGAGGATCTCGTCGGAATAGGCGTTGCCGATCCCGGAAAACAGCCGAGGGTCGGTGAGCGCCCGCTTGAGCGTATGGTTCTCGCTGCGGAGCTGCGCGTCGAATGCCGCCGCGTCGAGCGAGAAGACGTCGACGCCGCCGGGGTCGTGAGCCGCGAGCGCCTCCCGGCCGCGCACGGCATACAGCGACGCCTGGCGCTGCGAGCCGGCCTCGGTCAGGAGCAGGGTACCGTGCTCGAAGTCGAAGGCGGCCAACCCCACCTTGCCCGGTATCTTGGCGCCGGGCTCACGCCAGCGGAAGCGCCCGGCGATCATCAAGTGGATGACCAGGAAGTACTCGTCCTCCAGCTCGAAGACGATTCTCTTGCCCAGACGCCGCAGCCCGACGACGCGGCGGCCGACGCAGGCGTTGATCGGCGGCTCGACGGAGCGGACGAGGAACGGGTTGGCAAGGCGAATCCCTGTCAGCACGTGCCCGACCGCGCGCGGCTCGAGCGCGTGGAGGTACAGCTCGACGTCGGGATATTCCGGCACGCCCTTAACCCCTCAGTTCGCTTGAGTGGAGCATCCATCAACCCGGTGATCCGACCGGAGCCGGCAGAAACGGGGCGAGTTCGAGCAAATGGACTTTGCCACTGAAGTGAACTGTGGGGTTAGACTACTTCGCCTCGGCGCCGCGAGCGATGTAGACGTCGCGTGCTTCCTTGAATTGGCCGAGCACGTGCGCTCTCTCCTTGTCGCTGCGCCAGCCCGGGTGCTTCTCGGCCATCCCGGTGAGCACGTCAATCCATCGGACGAAGTAGTCGGCCGATGCCTTGTCGCGGATCGGCTGTCCGCCGGCGATGACGTAGACGGGATTGGTCACCGCCAGCGGCCGCGTGTTCTCCACCGGGAACGTGCTGGCGGCGCCAGCCGCGCGCAGCGAGAACCAGGCCGACTTCGTCACCTGAGCGGTGTAACTGAACGTGATTGACGACTGGCCCGCCGGCACGTCGATGCCGTGCACGACCACGCCGTTCGAGACCAGCTCGACGCGGGTCAGCGGTGCGAGCGACGTCACAGTCGCCTGGAACGTCACGGAGCCGCCGGAAGCCGGCAGCGCAATCTCCTCGCCCGGCATCACCTTGCCGTTGGCCGTGAATTCGATGAGCGGCCCGTTGGTGACGAACCCGCGGCCGGCAAGCATCGCCTTCATCCAGTTCGGCCAGGTCAGGGGCGCCGCGCCGAGATTGAAATAGCCGCGGACAGATGCGACCAGCTCGACGCGGTGGAGGCTGGAGATCGAGTCCTCGCCGCCAGTTACGGGCACACGGAAGCCGTTGTTCAGGATCTTGTACCAGACGTCGAGTGGGGCGTTGCCCGCGCTCTGCGACCAGAGCTCGTGATAACTCACTGCGCCGAGCGCGACATCCACGGGGAACGTCTTGGCGGTCCCGAGACCGGCGCTAATCGGGTCGGCGTCGCCGTAATACGGGTGCACGTAGGCGCCGATGCCGCCCTGCTCCTTGGCGTAGCGGAAGATGTCGGTGTTCGACGGATAGAGGCTCTCGACACCGGTGCCTTCGTAGCCGGTCACGAACGGCGAAATCAGGTGCTCCTTGAGATTGAACAGCGACACGTGCCCGTAGAACGGCGGGCGGTACTCCTGGCCGACGTGCATGACCCGCGCCTTCGTGGACAGCGGATGCTGCTCCTGCCCCGGCGTGTAGTGCTGGTAGTCGAGAACCCGGTTGTCCTTGTTCGCGATCTGGAGGCTGATCATGTCCGCATCCTCCGCCGCGTTCATCATCATCACGTTCTCCGGCGTGTTGTGGAGATTGCCGGCGTAGTTCATGTGCACGTGGTTGCTGCCCGAGTACCAGCCTTTCGCCTTCAAATTGACCAGCCGCTTCAACTGCACGGTCACGCTGGTCGTCTGGCCGGCCTTGATGTCCACATCCTGGCGCGAGACCGCGTACTCGAAGCCCTTCGTCACCTCGATGCGGAACGGTCCCGGCGGGGCTTCGGTCGAGTATTTCCCGCGGCTGTGAAACAGGTGGCGCTCGAGCGCCGACAGGCGCTCATAGGCGTCGGGCGGCGTATACGGTTTGCCATCTGACGCGGTGTGGTAGACGCGGGCCTCTGTTTCCCGGCCGCGTTCGTCGAGAATTCGGACGTCGACCCGGCCCATCGGCGTCTTCCACTTCTTCTGCGCCACCAGCACCAGATGAGCCTCACCGCCCCATGACTTGATGAACTTCAGCTGCGGAAGCCCGCGCTCGTTCGAGACCGCGACAATCCACTCGCCATCCGGCGACCACCGCGGCAGGAACGTGTCGTACTCGCCGAAGGTCATCTTGTACGGCTCGCCACCAACCGCCGGCAGCACGAACAGGTTCGTGAACTGGCCGCCCAGGTGCGACGCGTAGATGAAGCGCTTGCCGTCGGGCGACCACTGCGGGCGCGTCCGGAACAGCGTTTCCTCCTTGTGAATCAGCTTCGCGCGGCCGGCGTTCATGACATCGCGCTCGACCGGCACGCGCCACACGCCGCCCGAGCCGAGCGGGATCCCGCGGTCGGAGACGAGCAGCAGCTCGCGGCCGTCCGGCGACCACGAGGGTGAAATGTGCACGTCCTCGTCGCTGAAGTACAGGCGCGGCGCCCCGTACTTGTGATCGACGGTGACCGCCATCGGCTCCCCGGCGCGGCCGTCGATGATGTCCACGACAACGACGTTGAAGAAGCCGTTCGGCGCGGTGGTCACGTAGGCGAGCCGCTTGCCGTCCGGAGACCAGGCCGGCTCGATGTTCACGAACGCCCCGGTCGTGACCGCCGTGACCACCCCGCTCTCGAGGTTCAGCACCCGGACGTTGATGCTCTTGCCGTCTTCATCCGCGGTATAGGCGAGGTAGCGTCCGTCCGGCGACCACTCCGGCGACGAGAGATACTCCTTCTCCCGCAGAATCTCCTCGGCCACGCCGTCGCCCTTTCCGCGGGCGACCTTCATGCGCCAGAGCGAGCCGTCCATCGCGAATGCGACCGTCTGGCCGTCGGGCGACCAGGTGGGCCACCACGGCGAGCTGCTCGCCGCCGGCGGCAGCAGGTAGTTGTGCATGTAGTTGCCGCCGGTCTTCGCATTCGGATAGGCCTGGGCCCAGGCCGTCGAAGCGACACACGACAACAACAGCGCGGCGATCGGGATCGCGCGCCAGAGCGGGGGCTGCATCATGGCGTTCCTCCGCGCGACACCGTCGCGCTCAGCGGGAAAGATGGTGAGACGCTAACCCGGCGGCAGCCGGAACTCAAGCCTGAGTGCGGCGAATTGCACAGGAAGCGACCCTGCGCCGCCATCATCGAGCGTTGACGAGAGACTGCCAGCCTTCGGCTCGCCTGTCGACGGTGATCCTGGTGCGGCGAGCCCGAGCGGCTTCAGGCGGCGCGCTGCAGGCGTCATGGGAGGCGTAGTAGAGCGCCTCGGCAAGGGATGCTTCCTGCGGATCGCCGAGCTCGCGATCGATGCCGTCGCCGGCCGTGCAGGTGGGAGCGAACCCGTCGTAGTAGTCGGCTTCACCGTTCGCGTTCTTCACCGAGAACGAAACCGGAGCGAGCACCTTGTCGCAGAAGTCGAAGAGGTACTGGCCGACCGGCTTGCCGTAGGTCGTGTCGCCGATCAGGATCACGGGCATGAACGGCCGAAGGCCGTTGATGACCAGCTCGCTCGCCGATGCCGACGACCGCGACGTGATGACGATGAGACGCGAGAGGGTCGGGGCGGGCGACCCCGGATCGGTGAACCGCACGGTTTCGTTGCGAAAGGCGTTCCGGGCGTTGTGCGAGAAAGTCGCAAACGGCTGCCCCGCCGTCACGACCCCGCCGATCAGGCTTGCCAGGTGGGTCGCGACGTCCACGAGTCCACCGCCGTTGTAGCGGAGGTCCAGGACCAGCTCGCTGACGCCGAGTTCCTGCAACGCCGCGAACGCTTCGTCGAGCGCAGCCACCGACGGACGGACGAAGTTGCGGAAGAACACGTACCCTACCCGGCGGCCATCCACGTCATAGGCCCGGGTCAGCGACACGGTCGGAATGGTCACGGCCCGTTTGGTCATGCGCTCGCGGCGTTCGACGCCGGCGACCGAGCGGAACAGAATTTCCGACGACACGCCGATGTCGCTCGCTCCGAAAGCCGAGCCGATCTGCCCCGACTGAATCAATTCCAGCACGGCGCGGCCGTCCACCTCCAGGATCGAGTCGCCTCGCGCCAGCCCCGCTTCGGACGCCGGGCTGTCCGGGAACACCTGCAGGACCCGCAACTCCTCGCCCAGCACGCTGTTCGAAAAGCCGTAGCCGATGAACTCGCTGTCGCTGTAGAACGCGTTGGAGGCAGCGGCACCCGTGATGTAGCTGAAGTGGGTGTCCAGCGGCTTGTAGCGGACTGCTTCGAGGTACGCCTCGGGGGAGGGATACGAGGTGGGGTTCACGTTGGGCAGATAGGTGTTCCACAAGTAGTAATCGCGCATGAGGTCGCGGACGTACAGGTTCTGTCCGCTCACCGAGCACGACGCCGGACCGTTCTGCGCGTCAGCACGGCCAGCCCCCGCGAAGACGAGCACCGCGGCGAGCACCGTGACCACGATCCGCTGCATATCAGCCGATTCTGCCTTCGCCGGCCTCTCGTTGCCAAGAGTGGTCGTGCCGGCGCTGTGCCGTCATTTGCAAAACTGACGAGATACACTCGGTTCGTGTCATTCCTCAAGCGCTGGGCGGTTCGGCTCGCAGTGGCGGTGGCGCTCGTCCTCGGCACGTTGATCATCGGTGGGGCGTTCGATGCCCGCCGTCGCCATCCGGACCTGAAACCCTGGCATCGGCTCGTGCCGCATGACATACACGCCGCGGAACTGGACGATAGCTTCACGCTCGAGCGGTGGTTGCGCCGCGAGGCCGAAGTATTCGGCGAAGTAGCGGTGATGGAAGACGGGCTCGATCCGGTGGACCGCACGCCGGTCAATCGCTACTTCCCGAGCAGCCGCACGCATTACTCACGTCTTGGCCGCGACTGGAATCGCACGTTCGAGCTGGAACCGGCAGAGCTGCGCGGCGGCGCGGTCCTGGTCCACGGCCTCACCGACTCGCCGTATTCGATGCGGGCCATCGCGGACCTGCTGCGCGAGCAGGGGTTCTACACGCTTGCGCTGCGGATGCCCGGGCACGGGACGGTCCCGGCCGGCTTGATCGACGTGGACTGGCAGGACTGGCTGGCGGCGCTTCGCATGGGCATGCGCCACACGCGCGGGAAGATTGGCGCCGACAGGCCGCTGTTGCTGGTCGGGTACTCGAACGGCGGCGCCCTCGCCGCGAAGTACGCGATGGAGGCGCTGGACAGGCCTCGGGATCCGGCGCCGAACCGCGTGCTTCTGATTTCCCCGATGATTGGCGTGACGCCGGCGGCGCGCCTGGCCCGCTGGATCAGCCTGCTCGGCGTCGTGCCCTACTTCGAAAAGGCCCGCTGGCTCGACGTCCTGCCGGAGTACAACCCGATCAAGTACAACTCCTTTCCGGCCAATGCCGGCTTGCAGACCGCGCTTCTCACCTCCGCGCTTCGGTCCGACCTTTCCCGCCTCGCGTCCGCCGGCCGGCTGCAGTCGCTGCCACCGATGCTGGCGTTTCAGTCGGCGGTGGACGCCACGGTGAGCACGCCGGCGGTGGTTCGTTCGCTGTACGACCTGCTCCCGGCCAACGGCAGCGAGCTCGTGCTCTTCGACGTCAACCACCAGTCGGGGATCGACGCCTTCGTGCGCCCCGAAGATCTTTCCGCGATCGACGGCCTGTTCGATCGCGCGCCGCGGTCCTACCGCCGCACGCTGGTCACCAACCGCGCTCCAGAGACCACGGAGATCGTCGCTCGAACCGTCGAGGCGGACCAGTCAGAGGCGACGACGCAGGAGCTGGGGATGGCGTGGCCGCCGGGAGTGTTCTCGCTGACGCACGTGGCGCTGCCATTCCCGCCGGACGATCCGTTGTACGGCTCCGACCCGATTGAGGATGGCAGCGGTCTGCTGCGGCTCGGCCGGCTCAGCCCGCGCGGTGAACGGGCGGTGCTCATCGCCGGCGCCGACACGTTCATGCGGCTGTCGTCGAATCCGTTCTTTCCGTATCTGGCCGAGCGGGTGAGGGCCTGGGCGAGGCCGTGAGGAGACCTGCTCGGATGATCGGGCGTACAAAGCAAGAGGCCCGAGGGGGTGACCCTCGAGCCTCTGGTGTAACAATCCCGGCAGTGACCTACTCTCCCACGCACCTTCGCACGCAGTACCATCGGCGGTAGCAGGCTTAACTTCCGTGTTCGGAATGGGAACGGGTGTGACCCTGCTCCTATGACCACCGGGAAACTTGGCGTCTGGGGTGCTCGGCTGCGCTCATGCGAGCGGGTTGGAGCTCGTCCCAGAACATATCGATGTCAAAGAGCGGCTGTCTTCGACAACTGAATACCTGCAATTCGATAGTTATCTGACCACACACCCGCAGAGCGGGAAATGAATGGTCAAGCCTCACGACTGATTAGTATCGGTTAGCTGAACGTGTTGCCACGCTTGCACACCCGACCTATCGACCAAGTGGTCTACTTGGAGTCTTCAGGGACTTTCGTCCAGGGAGATCTCATCTCGAGGTGGGTTTCACGCTTAGATGCATTCAGCGTTTCTCCCTTCCGGACTTAGCTACTCAGCGCTGCCACTGGCGTGACAACTGATACACTAGCGGTCCGTCCAACCCGGTCCTCTCGTACTAAGGTCAGATCCTCTCAAATCTCCTGCGCCCACCGTAGATAGAGACCGAACTGTCTCGCGACGTTCTAAACCCAGCTCACGTACCGCTTTAACCGGCGAACAGCCGGACCCTTGGAACCTGCTACAGCTCCAGGATGCGATGAGCCGACATCGAGGTGCCAAACCTGGGCGTCGA
>DATJFF010000145.1:0-20520 GCA_035495795.1 Vicinamibacterales bacterium | reverse complement strand
GACCTCGACAACAAATCCGGCGGGCTACCCGTCTAAGCAGGTCTAAGGCACCCTCATGAAACCATTGCTGTACGCACTGCGCCAGTTCCGGGCCTCGCCGGTGTTCACCGCGACCGCCGTCCTCACCCTGGCGCTCGGCATCGGTGGCACCACCGCCATCTTCACGCTCATCCATGCCGTGATGCTGCGGTCCCTTCCCGTTGTGGATCCGGATCGCCTCTACCGCGTTGGTGACGGTAACAACTGCTGCGTTGAGGGCGGGCCGCAGGATCGCTGGGGGATGTACTCGTACTCGTTTTTCGAGCAGCTGAAAGCAGCCACCCCCGAGTTCGAGGAGCTCACCGCATTCCAGGCCGGCGGATGGCGCATGAGCGTGCGGCGCCAGGACGTCGAGAAGAGCGCCCGGCCGCTCCGCTCCGAGTACGTCACTGGCAACTACTTCTCGACGCTCGGCATCAACGCCTACGCGGGCCGGGTCTTCACCGCCGCCGACGACCAGGCGTCGGCTGCGCCGGTCGCTGTCTTGAGCTACCACGCCTGGCAGGGTCCGTACGGGGGCGACCCCGCCGTTGTCGGCTCGACATTCCTGCTCGAGGGCCAGGCATTCACGGTGGTCGGAATTGCGCCGCCGGGGTTCTTCGGCGAGACGCTTCGCGCCGATCCGCCGGACATGTGGGTTCCGCTGCAACAGGAACCGCTGATCACAGGGGAGACGTCGATCCTGCGCCAGCCGATCAGCGCCTGGCTGCGGGTGATTGGCCGGCTGCGTCCGGGCGCCGCCACCGACGGCATGGGCCCGCGGCTGACCGAGTTGCTGCACCAGTGGATGCAGAACGACTCCGGCTATCCGTCGAACTGGATGCCCGAGATCATCAGGACCCTGCCCAAGCAGGTGATCACGATCGTGCCCGCAGGCGCCGGCGTCGGCGTGATGAAGGAGGAGTACGGCCGCAGCCTGCGCATCCTGCTCGCCGTCTGTGCCCTGGTCCTGTTGATCGCCTGTGCCAACGTCGCCAATCTCCTGCTGGCGCGAGCCGTCGCGCGCCGCGCGCAGACCGCGGTCCGGCTGGCGATGGGCGCGTCGGCGCGGCAAATCGTCAGCGAAGCGCTCGTCGAGAGCCTTGTTCTTGCGCTGGGCGGGGCGCTGGTCGGCCTGGCTGTCGCAACCGGCGCGGCGCAGCTGCTTCTGACGCTTGCCTTTTCCGGCGCCCGGCTCGTGCCCATCGACATCGCGCCGTCACCGATCGTCCTGGCATTTGCCACCGGCGTCGCCCTGCTCACCGGCCTGATCTTCGGAACCGCTCCGGCCTGGTTCGCGACGCGCACCGATCCGGTCGAAGCGCTTCGCGGTGCGGGCCGGACGATCGGCGACCGATCGTCGGTTGCCCGTCGCGCACTGCTGATCGTCCAGGCCACGCTCTCGGTGGTGCTCGTTGCGGGGTCGACGATGCTGGCACGAAGCCTCGGTAATCTCCAGAACCAGGACTTCGGGTTCGCGCTCGACGATCGCGTCATCGTCACACTGAACCCGCTGCCCGCCTCCTCCTATTCCCCGGAAAGGCTGGCGGCCCTGTATCGAGGTGTCGAGGAACGCCTGACGAAAGTGCCGGGCGTCCAGGGCGCCGGCCTCGCACTCTACAACCCGCACACCGACAACTGGGGCGAGCTGGTTCTGATCTCCGGGAAGCCAATGCCGGCAGCCGGTGAGCAGGCTGGATCGTCGTGGAACCGGGTGAGCGCCGACTACCTGCAGAACCTCGGGATTCCGCTGGTGCGCGGCCGGTACTTCTCGCGCGCCGACAACGAGACCGCCGAGAACGTCGCGGTCGTCAACGAGGCCTTCGTGAAGCGGTTCTTCAAGTCGGACGAAGACCCGATCGATCGCCGCTTCGGGATCGACCTGCCCGAAAACGTCAACAGCTACCGCATCGTCGGCATCATCGGCGACGCGAAGTTCGCGGAGTTCGACCTCGACAAGCCGGCTCGGCCAATGTTCTTCGTCCCGATGACACAGACCGTCCGCTACGACAACCCGCTGATGGCCCGGCTCGAGACGCAATCGCACAACGTCGGCGGCATCCTGCTGCGGACGAAGCTGGCCGCTGGAGCGCTGGAGCCGCAGCTGACGCGAGTGCTCGCCGAAGCCGACGCCAACCTGACGATCATCAGGGTCCGCGAGCTGCGCGAACAGATCCAGCTCTCGTTCAACCGGGAGCGCTCGGTCGCGACGCTGGCCGGCCTGTTCGGGGTCGTGGCCCTGCTGCTCGCCGCAATCGGGCTGTACGGAGTGACCGCGTACTCGGTGGCGCGCAGCACCAACGAGATCGGCATCCGGATGGCGCTTGGCGCGGACCGGTTGAACGTGATCGGCCTCGTCCTGGGCGGCGCCTATCGGCGAGTGATTGCGGGCCTCCTGCTCGGGCTGCCGTTTGCGGTCGGGGCCGGCTATCTGCTCTCCTCGCAGCTCTACGGCATCTCGTTCTGGGATCCCGTGGCGCTCATCGTCGCAACCGTAGCGCTCGGCACAGCCGCGTTCATCGCGGCGGTCGTCCCTGCTGCGAGAGCCGCGGCAATCGCGCCGATGCAGGCGCTCCGGACCGAATAGGCCGGCTAGCCCTGTACCATCTGTTGCAGCCGCTCGGGCTCCTCACCAAGCCACTCTGGGTTAGTGGCCGTGGCATCGTAGATAGACGTCGTCTTGAACAATTCGAACGCTCCCCGTCGGGCGCTCTGTGCGGTTCGGGCGAGGAGCTCCGCTCGCTCCTGGTCGGTGAGCGGTGCGAAAGTCCGCGCCGCCGTAAGCGCCTGCTCCAGCCGCTCGAGACTGTCGATGCCGGTGATGACGACCGAGGTCGGCAGGCTCAGTGCGTAGCGCAGGCACTCGGCCGCGGTCACAGTGCCGGACTTGAGAATCGCGCCGTTGGCCAGACTCTTCATGCCGAGGACACCAATACGCTGGGCCACGAGCTCAGGCAGGACGAGCTGCTCGAAGCTGCGATAGTGAGCATCCATCACGTTCAGTGGCATCTGGACGGTGTCGAACATCACGCCATGTTCTCTGGCGACTTCGAGCGTGTGGAGATGGATGTGCGGATCCTTGTGGCCAGTGAAGCCGATGTACCGCAGCTTGCCCGCGGTTCGCGCCTCCTCCAACACACCCTGCGCGCCCTCCTCGTCGAAGAGGCGGTGCGGATCTTCGTAGCGGATGATCTCGTGGTGCTGCACCAGGTCGATGCAGTCGACGCCAAGGCGGCGCAGCGACTCGTCGAGCTGGCGGCGCGCTTCGGCCGCGGATCGGCCGTCGATCTTCGTCATCAGGAACGCCTTGGCCCGGTAGCCATCGCGGAGGGCTTTCCCCATCCGCGTTTCGCTGACCCCCTCGTTGTAATCCCAACTGTTGTCGAGGAAAGTGATTCCTTCGTCGATCGCCTGGCGCACGATGCGGATGGCGAGCGGCTCGGTCACCGTCGGCACGCCGAGGTGCCATCCGCCCACGCCAATCGCGGAAACCTGCTCACCGGTACGACCCAGGACGCGCCGCGGGACCGACCCGTGTGAGCGCCCCGGCGTCTTTCGTTCAGCCATGTCTCACCTCATGAAGTGCGGACCGGGCGATTATCCGGCACCGCCCGTTTCGGCGCACACTTCGTTACTATCGCGTTCCGAAGGAGTCATTGTGCACTGGCGCTCCAAGCTCATTCACCCGGCGCGACATGCGCCGGCTGAGTTCAAGTCTCTGGCCACCCCCGTTCATCGCGGCTCGACCGTCGTCTTCGACCGCCAGCGTGATGTTTTCGACCACTGGAGGCAGACCGAGCGTTACTCGTACGGTCTCTACGGCACCCCCACCGTGCTCGAACTGGGCGCCCGCGTCGCTGAGCTCGAGGACGCGCGCCACACCTTCGTGGTGCCGGGCGGACAGGCGGCCATCGCGCTGGTGTATTTCGCCTGCTGCAAGGCCGGCGACCACGCGTTGATTCCGCATTCGATCTACGGTCCGCATCGCGACCTTGCCGGGGGCGTGATGGCCCGCTTCGGCGTCGATGTCGAGGGTTACGACCCGCTCATCGGCAGCGGCATCGCCGCGAGGCTTCGCGACAACACGGCGCTGGTCTGGACCGAGAGTCCCGGGTCGATCACCATGGAGATCCAGGACGTGCCGGCGATTGCCGCAGCCGCGCACGCGCGCGAGGTCACCGCGGCGATCGACAACACCTACGGCGCCGGCGTGCTGTTCGACGCGTTCCGGCACGGCGTCGATATCAGCGTGCAAGCGCTGACGAAGTACGTCGGCGGTCACAGCGATCTGCTGCTCGGGTCGGTCTCGGTGCAGAGCGAGGCAAACTTCGAGAAGGTCGGCGCCGCCGCCGCCGCCGTCGGAATGGCCGTGTCACCGGACGATGCAAGCCTGGCGCTGCGGGGACTGCAGACGCTGGGCGTGCGGTTGCAGCGGCTGGAGGCTTCGACGCTGGAGGTGGCTCGCTGGCTCGCGGAGCAGCCTGAAGTAGAAACCGTACTGCATCCCGCGCTGCCGTCCTGCCCCGGCCACGAGGTGTGGAAGCGCGACTTCGACGGTTCGGCGAGCATCTTCTCCATCGTCTTCGCGCCGAGTGTGTCTCGGGCCGCCGTCGAAGCGTTTGCAGACGGCCTTCGCCTGTTCAAGACCGGGTACAGCTGGGGCGGCGTGACCTCTCTCGTCATGACGTATCCGCAACTGGCCCGCCCGGGCCGCGACTTCGGCGGACGGCTGGTCCGCTTCAACATCGGTCTCGAGGAGCCCGGAGATCTCATCGGCGATCTCACGCAGTCGCTCGAGACGATGCGAACGTCGCTGCACTGACTCGCACGGCTTCATTGCGGTTCGTCCGGCGCCGCGTCACACTACCCGGCATGCAGATCACCAGGCGGCAGGCACTGTCGGGGCTGGCGGGCGCGATCGGCGCCACCGCCGCAGTTGCCGGATCCAGCGGGCCCGCCCTGGCCGTGCACAGCCAACAGCCGGCCCCTGGCTTTCCGCGAAAGACCGACTTCGCCTTCGCCGACGGCGTCACCTACATCAACGGTGCGTTCACGCATCCGATGCCGACCGCCAGTGCGGACGCGTATCGCGCCGCGGTGCTGCGGCGGAGCACCGTTGGCGGGCCGTTCGTGCCGACGGCCGACGTCCGCACTTCGTTTGCAGCGCTGATCAACGCCCGCCCCTCCGAGATCGGCTTGATACCGAACACGAGCACGGGCGAGAACTTCGTGGTCGAGAGCCTCGGCCTGGTGCCCGGCCGCGACAACATCGTCACCGACGGCCTTCACTTCGAGGGCGCGCTGGTCCACCTGATGGAGCGGAAGAAGCGCGGGCTCGAGGTTCGCGTCGTGATGCCAAGAGACGGTCGCATTCACCTGTCCGATCTGGAGAAGGCGATCGACAGGAACACGAAGCTCGTCGAAGTGTCCTTCGTCGCGATGTACAACGGGTTCCAACACGATTTGAAGGCCGTCTGCGATCTGGCGCACGCCTCAGGCGCGCTCGTCTACGCCGACATCATCCAGGGCGTCGGCGCGGTGCCGTTCGACGTGCGCGCGGCCGGCGTCGATTTCGCCGCCACCTCCACCTACAAGTGGCTCATGGGCGATTTTGGGCTCGGCTTCATGTTCGTCAAGGAAGACCTGCTCGACCGCGTCGTCCATCGCCCGCATTGGAGCTACGAGTCGGCGCCCGACGTCGCGTTCCACTGGTCGCCATCCGATCCGGAATCGCCGCGCGCCATCAGCTACACGCCGGGAAAGGACGCCGGCACCTTCCTGCGTCTCGGAACGGTGGCGAGCAGTGTCGCGGCGGCGATGTCGGTCTCGCTGCCCTACATCCAGCAGCTTGGCGTGGCAAACATCGAGCAGCACCGCATCCCGCTCGTCAAGCGGTTGCAGGCGGAGATGCCCCGGCTCGGCTTCACGCCCCAGACGCCGCCCGAGAGCACGTCGCCGATCGTGACCTTCGCTCACAAGGATCTCGAAGGCCTCACGAAAAAGCTCGCTGCCGCAAAGGTGGACGTCCGTGTGGCGCCGTACTGGGTTCGCATCGCGCCATCGGTCTACAACGACATGCTTGACATCGATCGACTGCTGAACGCCTTGTCGTAGCCGCTCGCCCGCGCGCGTTTCACAACGAAACGCGGACTTGCATGTGAAATGGCCCACTGCGCCGCTGCCTGTGGAATTGGGGGCGCGGGAGCTGGCCCGCAACTTGCTCGTGATCGTATGGACATGAATCCGTACGCCACGATTGCCTTCAGCATGGGAACGATGGCCGCCGCGGTGCTCGGCGCACGCCTGGCGGCATGGCACGACGCGATGGTCGCGCACGAGCGGCGCCTCGCGACCCGTGGCGCCGCCCTCGGCTGCGGCGAAGAGTGTCCGCACGCCGAGGCCCCGGCGCTCTGGCGTGAGGCGGTCGAGATCTTCGGGGCGCGCGCCTACGACCTCACCTTTCTCCGCGCGAGGGCGACGAGCACCGGGCGGCTGTGACGCGCTGTCGGGTGAGGCCTAGAATGGCCTACCGTGAAGCGCCGCGCGCCCTCCGAATCCACCGAGCGTCCGCACCTGTCCGAGCTGCTCGACTTCAGACCCGATCAGGGCATCATCCGGCTGCACGAGCAACGTGTCGTCATCCTCAGCGCGGCGGCAATGGGACTGCTGCGCAAGGAGCTGGTTGACACGCTCGGTCTCGAGACGGCGCGGCGGCTGCTGCTCCGGTTTGGCTTCGCCGACGGATATCACGATGCGGTGAACCTTCGTGCCCGCTCGGGCTGGCGCGATCCGGACGAAGGCCTCCGCGCCGGAGCAGTGCTGCACACGCTCGAAGGCATCGTCCGCGTCGAGGTCCGCAGCGTCGAGCACGACGCCGCGACCGGCCGCTTCGAGCAGCACGTCACGTGGCACGACTCCTACGAGGCCGAGCAGCACCTGCATCACTACGGCAAGAGCGGCGCGCCGGTATGCTGGTCGCTGGTCGGATACTGGAGCGGCTTCGCGACCGCCTGCACCGGCACCGAGATCTATTTCCGCGAAACGACGTGCTCCGGCCAGGGCGCCCGGCGCTGCGCGGCAATCGGCCGCGACGCGCGCAGCTGGGACGCCGAGCTCGACGCGGTGCGCGCCGACTTCCAGGCTGCCACCGTCGGCCAGGAAGTGGAGCGGCTGCGCGAGGCGGTTGGCGCACGCCTGAAGGAGCTGGATCGGCGCGAGCGCCTGCTCGAGCGGCGAGAACGCGAGCTGAACCTGCTGCGGGATCGCGTCAACCGCCACGCCGCCGCCAAGCACTTCGTCGCCGGCAGCCCGGCGATGCAGGACGTCCTGGAACTCGCCGCGCGAGTGGCCCCGCTCGACACCACGGTGCTCGTCTATGGCGAGAGCGGGACCGGCAAGGAATTCGTGGTCCGGCTCATTCACGATCAGAGCCCGCGCGCTGCCGCACCGTTCGTCAGCATCAACTGCGCGGCCCTGACCGAGACGCTGCTCGAATCCGAGCTGTTCGGCCATGTGCGCGGCGCGTTTACGGGTGCGATCCGCGACAAGGCTGGCCTCTTCGAAGTCGCCGGCCACGGCACCATCTTCCTCGACGAGATCGGCGAGATTGCCCCGACCGTGCAGGCCAAGCTGCTGCGGGCCCTGCAGGAGCGCGAGATCCGCCGCGTCGGCGGCGAACGGACCATCAGGGTCCACGCCCGCGTCGTCGCTGCGACCAACCGCGACCTTCGCGCCGCGGTGGAAGCCGGCACCTTCCGGGAGGACCTGTTCTTCCGCCTCGGGGCGTTCGTAATCACGGTGCCGCCGCTGCGCGATCGTCGCGAGGACATCCCGGCGCTCGTGCAGGGCTTCCTGACGCGGGCGGCTGCGCGGATGAAGAAGGACGTCCGGTCCGTGTCGGCCGACGCGATGTCGGCATTGATGCGCTACAGCTGGCCCGGCAACGTCCGCGAGCTCGAGCATGCGGTCGAGCGAGCGGTGATCCTCGCGAACCGGCCGGCCATTCGGGAACGCGATCTGCCGCCCGAGATCGGCGAAACGCGGCGTTCGCGGCAGGGCGACGACACGCTCAACCTGGAAGAGCAGGAGCGGCGAGCCATCGCCCGGGCACTCGAGCGCTTCGGCGGCAACCGGCGGCGCGCCGCCGACGCCCTGCATATCAGCACCGTCACGCTCTGGCGAAAGATGCGCCGGTACGGGCTCGCCGGCTGATCGCCCTCGACTGGCGGACCGTTTCGAAATGAAAGCCTCGGTTGCAAGCTGAAAGGTCCGGCCCCGGTTCCTGACCTTCCTGCCGCGTGACGCGCGCCGTAACCGACTGCTCACGAACGACTTGCGTCTGGTCGCCGATCCCGCCTGGCTGGCCCGGGGCTTGCGATGGATCGGGGCATGGCGACACCAATTCTCGCTGCCGTTGATTTCTCGAGCACCGGACGCGCCGCGTTCGGGCACGCCCTCGCGCATGCCCGCTCTCGTGACACCGGTCTCGTCGTGATCCACGCCGTGCCCGCCGGCGAACCCTTCCGCTGGCGCGGGCATCAGCGAGCCGAGCTGTTCGATGGCCTTCATGCGGCCGCCGGCCGTGCCGGTGTGCCGCTGGAGATGCGAGTGCAGCAGGGGGATCCCGCGGGCGTCATCCTCTTGCACGCTCGAGCCAAGCAGGCACAGTTGATCGTGCTCGGCACCGAGCCGCGCTCGCGGATCGAAAGGCTTCGCGCCGGATCGGTCGCGGAGCGCGTAGCGCGGGCGGCGACGATGCCCGTGCTTGTCGTGCCGGAGGCGTCTGCCGCACCGGAGCGATCGGGGCCCTCGCTTCGTCGGATCGTGGCAGCCATCGATTTCAGCGCCGCCTCGACGCGCGCTCTCGACGAAGCGCTGTTGCTCGCCTGTGCGGCCGGCGGACGCGTGACGATGGTGCACGTGCTGCCGGGGTCGGGGTCTGCCGGCCTTGCCGGTCCTGGCCATCGCGTCGGCGTCCTCGAGTACTCAGACCGGCTGCTTCGCCAGGACGCGTGGCGGCACATGGAGGGCATCATCGCAAGCCGTCCCGGCGTCGCCGACCGCCTGACGGCGGCGGTACCGAGCGGGAACCGATCGAGGGAGATCGCTCGCCTGGCGCAACAAATCGACGCCGACCTGATCGTCGTCGGGGTCACCGCGCGAGGAGCAATCGGGCGCCGGTTCTTCGGCGCAACGGCGGCGCGCCTCATGCGGTCGGCAAGCTGCCCGGTGTTGGCAGTTCCCGAGCGGGCGGCGCGCGCGGGCACCGTCCCGGGCGAGCGGCTGGCAGCCTGACGTCATGCTGTGGCGGGCGAGCGACCGAGCCGGCGCCGGACTGAGCGATAATCCCGCCTCATGCCGAACGCTCGAACCACCGCCGGTCTGGTTGTCGCCCTGCTCGTCCCGATCGCGGCGAACGCGCAGGGCGCGAACGCCAAACCGGCACCCGGCTCACCCACCGCCGACAAGCTGCCGATCTACGTCGTCGATCCGGCCTGGCCGCCGACGCTGCCGAACGACTGGATTCTCGGCGACATCCGCGGGCTGTTCGTGGATGAGCGCGATCACTTGTGGGTGATCCACATGCCGTCGAGCCTGACGCCGCAGGAGATCGGCGCCGCGGTCAAGCCGCCGATTGCCGATTGTTGCCTCCCGGCCCCGCCCGTGCTCGAGCTCGACCCGGACGGCAAAGTGGTGCAGGCCTGGGGCGGTCCCGGCACCGGCTACACATGGTTCGACCAGGAGCACGGCATCTACATCGACCACAAGGGCTTCGTGTGGATGGGCACGAGCAACGGCATGCACGTGATGAAGTTCTCGCAGGACGGCAAGCACCTGATGACGATCGGCGAGCCGGGCGTGAACAAGGGCAGCAACGATCCCGATCATCTTGGCGGGCCGGCCAACTTCTACGTCGAGCCGAAAACCAACGAGTTGTTCATCGCCGACGGCTACATCAACAAGCGGGTTGTCGTGTACGACGCCGACACCGGCAAGTACAAGCGTCACTGGGGAGCTTACGGCAAGCCGCCTGACGACACCGAGAAGTACAAATACCCGGTCGATCCGGCGAACCCGCCCAGGCAGTACTCGACGCTGCACGGCCTGGTCGGATCGAAGGACGGTCTCATCTACGTGTCGGATCGCCGCGGCAACCGCATCCAGGTGTTTCGGCAGAACGGCGAGTTCGTGATGGAGCGGTTCGTCCGGCCGGAGACGGGCGGCTCGGGCAGCGGTTTCAGCCTCCAGTTCTCGCGCGACCCGGAGCAGAGCCTGCTCTACCTGATGGACGGCACGAACGAGCGCGTCTGGATCCTGCGCCGGAAAGACCTCGCGATCCTCGATCGCTTCGGCCGGCCGGGCCGGCAGGCCGGCGAGTTCATCCGCGCCCACATGATCGCCATCGACTCGCAGAACCGGATGTATACCGGCGAAGCCGGCAACGGCCGCCGCATCCAGCGCTGGATCCTGAAGGGCACGAGGCCGGCGGCGAGCGTCACGGCTCCGAAATAGGCTTCAGGCTTTAGGCTCTAGGCTTTAGGCCTGTCACGCGTGCACTCGGCGACGCGACGACAAGACGAGAGTGCAGCGGGACACGCGTGACGCGCCTAGAGCCCAGAGCCTGAAGTCTGAAGCCTGTTTAGGCGGGCTATGATGAGCCCGCCACTTGAGGAGGTGTCATGTCAACGCCGCGATTCCTGCTTCCAGCGTTCAGTACCTGCGCCGCGCTCTTTCTGGCTGCCTGCGGAAACGCCGGCACTGGCGCAACTGCCGCGACCGCGCCGCCCGCGGCCTCGGCGAAGGCGGCCAACTTCATCACCGGCGAGGGTCTGCCCAATCCGGCCCCGAACGTAACGCGCAACTGGGGCGAGTTGCCGGCGGGACGCAAGTGGGGCACGTCGGCCGGAATCGAGATCGACCCGACCGACGGAAACGTCTGGGCCTACGAGCGCTGCGGCGCGGGCACCGCCGGCGGCGGACCGGTGGATTGCGAGAACACCCCGGTCGATCCGGTGTTCAAGTTCGATCGCAAGACCGGCAAGGTGCTGGCGAACATCGGCAAGGGCACCATGGTCACTCCGCACGGCATCCACGTGGACAAGCAGGGCAACGTGTGGATCGCAGACTTCGCCGGCAACAAGGAAGGCACCAAAGGCCACCAGGTGCACAAGTTCAGCCCCAAGGGCGAGAAGCTGATGAGCCTCGGCATCGCCGGCAAGCCGGGCACCGCCGACGGCCAGTTCAACCAGCCCAACGACGTGGTCGTCGGGCCCGACGGCAGCATCTACGTATCGGACGGTCACGACGCGCAGGGCATGGTGACCAATCAGGCGATCACCGAAGGGCTCGCGCGCGGCGCGACCAGCCGCATCAGCAAGTTCTCGCCGGATGGCAAGTTCATCAAGTCGTGGGGCAAGATCGGCGTCCGTCACGGCGAGTTCAGGACGCCGCATGCGCTGATGTTCGACCCCAAGGGTCGCCTGTGGGTGGCCGATCGCGGCAACCACCGCCTCGAGATTTTCGATCAGGACGGCAACTATCTCGAATCGCGCTACACCTATGGCCGCGTCAGCGGGTTCACCATCAAGGACAACATGGTCTACGCGATCGACTCGGAGTCGGGCCCGCTCAACCACCCCAACTGGCGTGACGGCGTCCGCATCGGCCCGCTCGACGAGGATCGGGTGACCGGTTTCATCCCGCCGTTCGAGCGTGAGGACCGCGTCTACCAGGGCACCGCGGGCGAAGGCATCGCGGTCGACGCCGACGGCAACGTCTTCGCCGCTGAAGGGCCGAACTCTCTGGTGCAGGCTGGCGGCGCGTTCACCAAGTACTCGGTGAAGTAGCCAGCCAGCTAGAACGGGCCGACGAAGCGAAGCGCCTCGACGATCGCTTCGGTCAAATAGGCAACGCCCAGGACGGCGGCAAGCGGCTGCCAGACTTGCGCCACTCTGCTGGCCTGGGCAGTCTCGCGCGCGGTCGATCGGATCTGTCGCTCCAGGTGAGCGCGGCAGCGAGCGTGCGTCTGCGCGGCGCGAGCCGGGTGCGGTTCGGCCGACGGTAATCCGGCGAGAAGGCGATTCAGGGTGTCTGGCATGACGGTACTCCTTCCGTCGCCGGCGCCTCGATCGTTGCGTCGTTTTCCAGCGCCTTCGACAGCGCCGCGCGGGCGCGGTGGAGGCGCTGGCGGAGCGCCTCCGGCGTGATGCCGCACACGTCCGCAGCGTCGGACGGGTCCAGTCCGGCCACGCCGACGAGCAGCAGCACTTCGCGGGCAGCCACCGGCATCGCCGCGAGCGCCCGCTCGATTCGGCGCTCGAGCTCGGTGGCAGCCGCCTCATCGAACGGCGAGGAGCGTTCAACGCTGAACGGCCACAGCGCCATGAGGCTCGCCGCGGCCGAATCCTCCAGCATCCGGGATCGCCTGTAGGTAACGTGAAGGTTGCGGGCCACCGTGAACAGCCAGGGGCCGAGCCGCGTGTCAGGCCTCAGCCGCCGTGCGTGCTTGACGAGCCGCAGCCAGGTCTCTTCCAGCAGGTCCTCGGCAACGTCCCGGCGCCGCGAGAGCCGCACGAGGAAAGTGAACACACGCGTATTGAAGGCTGCGTAAACCTCGTCGAAGGCTTCGCCATTTCCTTGACGAAGGCGCTCGACCAGCGCCAGCTCGGAATCCCGGTCCACAGCCGTACTAACGCGCGACAGTGGCGAGCGTGACATCGTCACGATTGCTCTCGACCAGCGTTTATACCTTCGCGGAGTCGTTTTTACCTGCGAGGAGCCGATGCGAATGCTGAGAGAAGCAGGCCTGTTCGCCTTGCTGACGCTGGTTCTTGGCCTGGTCCCGCTTGGGATGGCCATCGTCTACGCGATCCGTCCAACGGAAAAGCACCTGGCGCTGATGCGGCCGCTCTCGTTGGTGGGTCTCTTCGCGGCCATTACTGGTACCGTGCTGGGCTTCATCAACGTGCTTCGTCCCATCTGGACGCGTGAGCTCAACCCTGAGACCTACAGGATCATGGCGGTGGGCGCGGCGGAGTCGCTCGTGCCGGTCTTCGTTGGCTTCGCGTCTCTCACCGTCGCGTGGCTGCTCGTCGCGATCGGCATGGGGCGGCTGCAACGTGAGATTTGATCTCAGAGTTCGTCGATCGCCATCACGTCGTGTATCGTCCGGACGATGCGCGGATCGCGACGGGCTCTGCTTGCCGCCGGCGTCACGACGCTGTATTCCTGCGTCCTCGTCTCGCGGTTGATCGCCGCTCAGGATTCCGCTGCTCCGCCAACCTCGCTGTCAAGGGCGCTTCCGCCCAATGCGTCCGGTGCGCAGATCTTCGAGCGCGCCTGTGCGACCTGCCACGGCCTCGACGGCAAGGGCGCCGCGCAAACCGTGGTCGGCTTCAACCTGCCGCTGCCGAACGGGCACACATTCCCCGACTTCACCGACTGCTCGACGAACACGGTCGAGTCGCTGACCGATTGGGTCGCAGTGGCCGAGCGCGGCGGCCCCATCCGCGGGCTCGACCGTCACATGCCCTCCTTCGGCGACGCCCTCACCCAGGAGCAGCTGCAGGCGGCGGTGAAGCATCTCTGGCGATTCTGCAGCAACCCGGCCTGGCCGCGGGGTGATCTGAACCTGCCGCGCGCGTTCTTCACCGAGAAGGCGTTCCCCGAAAACGAGACCGTCTTGACCACCGCTGTCACTGGAACTGGGGCCAAGGCGGTGGAGAACCAGCTCGTCTACGAGCATCGCCTCGGTGCGCGCGGGCAGTTTGAAGCGACGGTGCCGTTCGGCGCCGTTCAAGGCGGGGCCGGCGGCAGCTGGAACGGCGGCCTCGGCGATGTCGAGTTCGCGCTTCGCCGCACGTTCTATGCAAGCCTCGATCGCGGAAGCATCTTCGCCGCCGGCGGGGCCGTGACGCTGCCCACCGGCAAGGAGTCCGAAGGCCTCGGCAACGGCTACACGATCTACGAGCCGTTCGCGATGTGGGATCAGATCGTCGGACAGAACGGCTTCATGCAGCTCCAAGGCGGCTACGAGATCCCCTCCGATCACTCTCGCGGCACGGACGAAGGCTTCGTACGAACGGCGCTCGGCTACACGATCGCCGGCGACCGCGGGGTCGGCCGCCAGTGGTCGCCAATGACGGAGGTAATCGCCGCGATGCCCAGGGGCGGGGACGTGGAGTGGGACCTCGTGCCGCAGATACAGATTTCCCTCAGCAAGCTGCAGCACATTCTGCTGGACGTCGGCGTCCGCATTCCGCTGAACGAGCGCCAGGACCGCAAGCCCCAGTTCCTCACCTATTTCCTGTGGGACTGGTTCGACGGCGGCCTCACTCAGTTCTGGAAGTAATCGATGCCTCGTCGATCGATCGCTCGCACGCTCGTGCCCGCCGTCTGCGCGCTCTGGGCACTTGCCCTGTCGGCCGTCGCGCCGCAGGCCGCCGGCCAGCGTGCCTCCGCGCGGGTACCCCGCCACGCCGCGCTCGACACGTCGCTGTTCACGCATTCCGAGAACTGTGTCGCCTGTCACAACAACCTGGTCACACCGGCCGGCGAGGACGTCTCGATCGGCTCGACCTGGCGATCGACCATGATGGCCAACTCGGCTCGCGATCCGTACTGGCAGGCGAGCGTTCGGCGCGAGACGATCGACCACCCGAGCCGCTCGGCCGACATCCAGAACGAGTGCGCCTCGTGCCATATGCCGATGTCGCAGCGGATCTCGGCGGCCGCCGGCGCGGCCGGGAACACCGTGTTCGCGCAGCTGCCGATCGCCGGCACCGACAACTCGGACCTGCACCGGCTCGCGGCCGACAGCATCTCGTGCGCGCTCTGTCATCAGATTGCTCCGGATCGGCTGGGCACGCCCGAGAGCTACAACGCGCGCTTTGTCGTGAAGCCGATCCCGCCCGGGACGCCGCGCATCATCTACGGACCGTTTGCCATCGATGCCGGCCGCCAGACGATCATGCGCAGCGTCACCGGCTACGTGCAGGCCGAGGCGCCGCACATCCGCGAGTCGTCGTTCTGCGCCTCGTGCCACACCCTGATCACCGAGGCGTTCGGACCTTCGGGCGAAATCGTCGGCCGGTTGCCCGAGCAGATGAACTACCAGGAGTGGCAGCACAGCGATTTCGAAAAGGAACGTCGGACCTGCCAGGCGTGTCACATGCCGGTGGTGCCGGGCCCGGTCCGGATCGCGTCGGTGCTGGGCGACGACCGTGATTCGCTCGCCCGCCACGTGTTCGTCGGCGGCAACGCGTTCATGGTCCGGATGCTGAACCGCTTTCGCGTCGAGCTTGGCGTCGCCGCGCAACCGTTGGAGCTCGAAGCGACGACCCGGGCCGCGCTGCGGCAGCTGCAGCAGGACACGGCCCGGCTGGCGGTGTCGGAACCGCAGTGGTCGACGGTGCGCCGCGGGCGAGCCGAGGGCGACGTCCGGGCGGAAGCCGGGAAGACCCTCGGCTTCGACGTGGAGATTCGTAACCTGAGCGGCCACAAGTTTCCCACCGGCTACCCCGCTCGCCGCGCCTGGCTGCACGTGACGGTGACCGATGAGAGCGGCCGTGCCGTGTTCGAGTCGGGCGCGCTGTCCCCGGCTGGCGCGATTGCCGGCAACGACGCCGATGTCAATCCAGCCTCGTTCGAGCCGCACTACGAAACGATCACCAGGCCCGATCAGGTGCAGGTTTACGAATCGATTCTCGGAGACGTGCGCGGCGTGCCGACGACCGGTCTCGTCACCGCGACGCAATACCTGAAGGACAACCGGCTCCTGCCCCGCGGATTCGACAAGACGACCGCCGAGCCCGACATTGCCGTGCACGGCGAGGCGCGGGCCGATCCGGATTTCGGCAGCGAGGGCGATCGCGTCCGCTACGAAATCCCGCTCGCGAGCGAGGGGCCGTTTACCGTGCGAGTCGAGCTGTGCTATCAGCCGATCGCGTATCGGTGGGCACACAACCTCGAATCGTACGACGCGGCGGAGCCGAAGCGCTTCGTTTCGTACTACACGTCGATGTCGTCCGAGTCATCGGTCGTCGTCGCGCGTGGTCAGGTTCGGACACGATGACGAGGACATTCCGGGTGTCGTCACCGAAAGCGTCCCAGCGTTGCCACCGGCGGCGACGGCAACGCGTCGAGCGCCGGTTCAAAACCGCGTCGTCAGCGCAAAGCGGACGGCCCTCGGCGACCCGGGAGTGATGTTCGTATTGCTGTGCGCGGTCGGGAAGTAGTTCTCGTTGAACAGGTTCTCGACATTCACCTGCGCGCGAAGGGCGGGCGTCACGGTGTAATACGCGGCGGCGTCGATCCGCGTCCAGCTTGGCAGGACGACGAGATTGTCGGTTGACGTGAACACGTCGCTGCGGGTGATCACACCGATCGCGCCGGCCAGGCGCCCGCCGAAGTCGTACCGATTCCAGAGGGAGAACGAGTGATGTGGCGACTGGGCCAGCGTCGCTCCGGCCTGGGCGGCGGCTGAAATCGATCGCGTGATCTCTCCATCCTGGTAGGCATACCCGCCGGCCACCCTCCAGGCCGGCGTGATGTTGCCGTCAACGCCAAGCTCAAGCCCCTTGGTCCGCTGCGCATCCACCAGCAGCGAGACGGTCGGATCGTTCGGGTCGGGCACGATGACGTTTCCGCGGTCGAGCCGGTAGAGCGCGGCCGTGAACGCGAACGCGGGCCGGATATCCCACTTGGCGCCGACTTCGTAGTTGCGGAACTCTTCGGGCTCGAGCGCCTGGTTGGTCAGGGACAGCGACGCGAGCTGCTCGCCGGCACGGGGCAGGTAGGTCAGGCTGTAGCTGCCGTAGACCGAAAGAGGGAGGATCGGCTTGTAGATCAGTCCCAGCCGCGGCGACACGAGGTTGTCGTCGCTCGTGAACTCGGTGGCCGTGCGGTTGTTCGTCACGCTGGACTGGAAGTTGTCGAAGCGGAGGCCGACCACGGCCTGAACGTGCTTCGACAGCGCGACCTGATCCTGGGCGTACGCGGCGGCAATCGTCGTCACGCCGTGATTGTCCGCGTCAGTGGCGCTCTGGCGGAACTCGACCGGCGTCGAGATCGTCGGCGCATCGAGCGGCGCGTTGAAGGTCGTCACGTTGGGACCGAGCGCCGAGAAATATCCCGTGTTCCGGAAGTTGTCCGTCGCCTGCCGCCCGAGCTCGGCGCCGAAGAGCAGCGTGTGGCCGACCCGCCCGGTCTGGGTCGATCCGATCAGATCCGTCTGGTTGAAGAGATTCTGTCGGGTCGTGGCGTTGTTGTAGGCCGAGATCGCCACCATGCTGCCGGCGGCATTGACCGCACCGGGGAAGACGTTCTGATAGAACTTGTCGTAATTGCCGTAGCTGGTCCGGTTTCGCAACGTGAATTGCCCGCCGAAGCGGCGCTCGGCGAAGACCGAGGCGAGGTTCACAGTGGCCTCGGCCGTGCTCCGCGACGGATCGCCGAAGAAGGTGCTCGGGTCGGTTTCGACCGGTCGGCCGTTGAAGGACGAAATCCCGCGATCGGCTGTCCGCTCGTCGCGATAGTGCTCGTAGCTCGCCCGAACCGTGGTGTTGGCGCCGACGCGGAACGCCGCCGTCGGGTTGACGCCGTATCGTTCGAGACCCACGCCGTCGCGGTAGGATTCGGAGTTCTCGTAGAGGCCGGTCGCCCGGATGGCCACGCCCTGATTGAGCGCTCGGCCCACGTCGGCGGTAAATCGCTTGTTGTCCCAGGAGCCGAGTTGCAGCGACGCCTCGCGGGAAAGGCCCCAGTCCGCCTGACGCGTCACCCGGTTGATGACCCCGCCCACGCCGCCCCGCCCGAAGATCATCGCGTTCGGTCCCTTGATCGCTTCCACGCGCTCGACGTTGTAGACGTCGCGGAAGTACTGAACGTCATCTCGCACGCCGTCGACGAAGAAGTCCGAGGTGGTCGCGTTCCCCCGCATGATGGGCGTGTCCCGATTGCCCTCACCCTGGGCGAACCCGACGCCGGGCATGTAGCGGGTCACATCAGCCATGCTCGTCATCCGCTGATCGGCAATCAGCGCGCTCGAGACGACGGTGATCGCCTGGGGGATGTCGCGCAATGGCGTCGTAGTCTTCGTCGCGGAGGTTACGGCCGGCACCGAATAGCCGATAGGAGCACCGACGGTAACGGTTTCCTGAATTCCCTCGATCTCGAGCGTGAACCCGACCGTCGTTTCCGATTGGCCAACCGTCACTGAGCGCGACACCTCGACGAACCCCGCGGCGGCGACCCGCACGCTGTACACGCCGGGCACGACGCTGAGGCTGAACTCGCCTTCGCGATTGGTGACGCTGGAGGCCGGCGCGCCCGGGCGCTCGGACGTCACCGAGACCAGCGCTCCGACCACAGCGCCGCCGGTCGAGTCGACAACGCGACCTTTCAGGGTGGATGCCAGATCAGTCTCGGGGTAACCCGAATGAGGGGTGGCCGCCGGCGAGGCGACGGGCGTGAGGGCAGCAAGACACACGAGAACACACAACGACCAGCGGCGCATGAGACTCCCCTGGCTTGCGCCGACGGCAACGCGTCCGTACTATGGGCGTGTCGGACGCGCCGTCGCGCAAGCGAACGGCAAAAGAACCGGTCTGCCCAGACCTTCTGTTCGACCGGGCCCGTCGGTGTGCAACCACCGGCGGGCCGCGTTTTTCATGGTGCGCGCACGGCGCAACATGAAATTGAGACGCAATCTCAATTTCTTCTCGAGTATAGGTGCGACCGATCCGGCCGGTCAATAGCCGCGGGCGGGCGTTGAGGTGGGCACAGCGGCCATGGCGCGTCACGTTGGCGACAGGTTCCTGACAGGTGAGGACTCGTCTAACAGAGTAGAAGCTCAAATACAGGCGAGCCCGAGGAGGGGCACATGAGAACCATCGCCACACGCACCGCACTCATGACCGGCGCGTTGCTGCTGATCGGCGGCGCCGCTGCGCTCCACGCAGAGCCGCGGCGCGAGGCCATCGTCATCGCACCGCGTGTCGGCATCTACCGGCCTTACTACTACGGCCCGTATTGGGGACCGTGGCATCCATATGCGTATACCTACGTCACTCCGGCCGAGCCTGCGGCGTCCATCCGCACCAAAGTGGACCCGAAGGACACCGCGATTTTCGTGGACGGCTACTTCGCCGGCTACGCGCGTGAGTTCGACGGCGGCCGGCCGCTCCGCGTGACGCCGGGCGGTCACGCGGTCACCATGCACCTCGATGGTTACCGCACGGTCACGGAGGAAATCTGGACCGAACCCTCGAAGACCGTCACGCTGAAGACGGACATGATCCGGCTGGCAAGAGGCGAGATCAGCGCGCCGGTCCCGCCGCCGGTCTACCCGGAGCCGCGTCAGCCGCAGTAGCGTCCCGGCTCATCTGACTGGTGCCTTCGCCACGCGCGTGCAGGGCGCTCCTCTGGAGTGCCCTGCGGCGCGGTCGGGTACGATCGCTCTCGCGGATGATTCCCGATACCCCTCGGGGCAGCTGGGTTTCGAGTGACGTTCCTGGCCGCCTCGACGCGCTCGAATGGTCGTCGTGGCACCGGCGGATGATCCTGGCGCTCGGCATCACCTGGATCCTGGATGGCCTCGAGGCGAGCCTCATTGCCAACGTCGCTCCGACGCTGACGCGCTCCGATGCGCTCGGGCTGTCGGCGACCGAAGTCGGCGTGGCCAACTCCGTCTACCTGCTCGGTCAGGTCGCAGGCGCGTTGATCTTCGGCCACCTCGCCGACCGTCTCGGGCGGAAGCGCCTGTTCCTGATCACGCTCGCGCTGTATCTGGCAGCGACGGCGTTGAGCGGCCTTGCGCCGGACTACTCCGTGTTCCTCGTCTTCCGCCTGCTGGCGGGCTCGGGCATCGGCGGCGAGTACTCGGCCATCAACTCCGCGATTGACGAGATCGTGCCGGCCCGGGTCCGCGGCGCCGTCGATCTGGCAGTCAACGGCAGCTACTGGGTCGGCGTCGCACTGGGGGCGGGCGCGACCTTGATCGTTCTCAACGAACGGATCTTCCCGGCCGCGATCGGCTGGCGCATCGCCTTCGGGCTCGGTGCCCTGCTCGGCCTCGTGATCCTCCCCGTCCGGCGTCACGTGCCGGAGAGCCCGAGATGGCTCCTGACACACGGGTACGTCGAAGCGGCACAGAAGACGGTCGAGCGGATCGAGATTGAAGTCTACGGTGCAGGCCGCGCTGCCGTCGCGAGCGTGTCGGCCGTCGTGCCCGTGGCGGTGAAGGTGTCCGGTACCGTCGGGTTCCGGCGTCTTGCTCACACCCTGCTCTGGCGCTACCCCCGGCGCACGGTGCTCGGCCTGTCGTTGATGCTCGCGCAGGCCTTTCTCTACAACTCGATCTTTTTCAGCTACGCGCTGATCCTCGAACGGTTTCACGGCGTGCCCGCCGATCACGTCGGGCTCTACATCGTGCCGTTCGCGATCGGGAACTTCCTCGGGCCGCTGCTGCTCGGCCCGTTGTTCGACCGGCTCGGCCGGCGGGTG
>DATJFF010000144.1:0-8559 GCA_035495795.1 Vicinamibacterales bacterium | reverse complement strand
GGATTACCGGTAAACCCCTGCAGGGTCGCGGGCACCGCGTCGAGCTTGGTGATCGAGTAGAGCGGCAGCTCCGGCAGCAGCTCGGCGATCCGCTGCTGCGCCTCGATCAGCAGGCGCTTGCGCGCGTTCTGATCGACGGTGCGGTCGGCGGCGTACGAAAGCTCGGTGACGCGTTTGTCCTCGAAGTAATTGATGTTGCGGCCGCTCGGCGGTATCCGGTCGGCCGCGAAGAAGAGCGTCAGCTCCGGGTCGGCCGGCATCTGCCACCAGTGGAGCATCGCGTCGAAATTGCCCTCGAACCACAGGCCGCTGATGCTCGTGCCGTCGACGAGCTGCACCGCCATGTCGATGCCGATGTCGCGAAACTGCCGCTGCAGCACCTGGGCGACGCTCTCGCGGACGGCGAAGCCGGCCTGGGTGATCAAAGTGAACTTCAGCGGCTGGCCATCCTTGTCGCGAACGCCATCGCCGTTGGTATCGCGCCAGCCGGCCGCGTCCAGCAGACTCTTCGCGCGGGCGACGTCGAACGGGTAGGTGGTCACATCCGGCGTGTAGGCCCACGAGACCGGCTGGATCGCCCCGTTGGTGACGGGCGCGAGGCCGTCGAGGATCGCCGACACGATCGTCTCCCGGTCGATCGCGTGCATCAGCGCTTGTCGCACCTGCGGCTCGCGGAACGCCGGCACCCGCCGCTCGTTGAGCGTCACGTGTTCGTAGGCGTTGCCAGGCGTGCGGCGGACGGTGATGCCCGGAATGGCTTCGACCTCCCGGTGCTTGTCCCACGGAAACATCGCCACCAGGTGCACCTCTCCGCTTTTGAGCTGGTTGATGCGGGTGTTGGTGTTGGGGATGAAGCGAAACAGGATCTGCTTGATGTGCGGGTACTCGCTGCCGCGCCAGTAGTTTGGCACCCGCTCGAGCCGGATGTACTCGCCGCTTTTCCACTCGGCGACCCGATAGGGACCGGTGCCGAGCGGCGCGCGGTTGTAGTCGGCCGCGCGATCGATGTCGCGCCCTTCGAGCACGTGCTTCGGGAACAGTCCGCGGATGAACTGCAGCGCGTAGGGCGCGTAGATCTCCTTGTAATGAACGATCGCGGTCAGCGGGTCGGGCGTGTCCACCGACGCGATCCGGTCGAAACCGTCGGTGCTCTCGGGGTTGTAGGCCGGGTCGTTGATCGCATCCACGGTGAACTTCACGTCGGCAGAGGTCAGCGGCGTCCCGTCGTGCCAGGCAATGTTCGGCTTGAGCTTCCAGACGACGTCCATGCCGCCGTCCTTGCGGAGGACGACGCCGTGATTCTCGAGCGTCGGCACTTCGGCCGCGAGCAGCGGAATCACGTTCATCTTGTCGTCGGTGATGGTCAGCCCCTCGATGACGCAGGTCTGGATGTCCTCGAGGATGTGCGTGCTGAACCGGTTGAGCGTGTCCGGCTCGCGATCGTAGCCGACGATCAAGAGCTCGTTGGACGGGGCCGGGCCGGTGCTCGATCGCGCGCACGCGCCGGCCAGCGCCGCTGAGAGCAAGAGGCACAGCAGCCGGATCAACACGCCGTCTCCTCGGCCATCAGCCGCGAGATGAGCAGCGCCGGGATCGCGCCGAAGCTCAGGAATCGGTCGTGGAACCGCTTCGATGAGAACGCGGCGCCCTCGCGCCGCGCGATGGCCGACCGGAGCCGGTGGATCTCTTGCGTGCCCAGCCAGTACATCACCGCGGCGCCGGGGAACATCGCGTTCTTGACCGCTTCGGCCTGGGCCGCCGCGGCGGGCATCAGGCCGCGCGCCTGATAGAACGCCGCGGTCTGGGCCGAGCTCATGAGGCCGGTGTGCAGGGACAGGTCCGCGACCGCACGGGCCGCGAGGCGGACGCGCGTGTGTTGCTGCGCAATGGCGTCGAGCGGCGAGAGCAGGCCGATCTCCTCCGCCAGGTCGCACGCGTAGCAGGCCCATCCTTCGGCAACCGTGCCGCCCGCGAACATCGCGATGCGGCTCGCGGCGTCCACGGCTGCCACCTGCCCGAGCCGCGAGGCGGACGCGTAGGCGTGCGCGTTCTGGACATGGTGGCCGAGGCCGCCGTGGTGGACGACGTGGTTGAGAAGGATCGTGCTGTCGTTGGCGGCGGTCAGGCGGCGGTCGACTTCGTCAGGCGGAATCCCGTCGATGGGTGTGACGACATAGTCGTGAACTGGGATCCGATCGAAAGGCGCCGGCGAGCGATAGAAAAGGTAATAGAGCAGTGGTGCGGCGTCGCGCGTGTGGGCTGGAATCGGCACATAGCGGATCGGTCGATTCGGCCAGGTGACGAGGCCGGCGGCGATCGCCGCGTCGTAGCAGCGCTGCCACGTGTCGGTGAACCGCTGCAGGTACTCGCCAGCCGAGGGGTGGTGTGCCGCCAGTCGTGCCTGGGCCGCCGGCCACGACTCGATGCCCGCAGCGCGGAGCCGCTCCTGCAACCCGGCGTGGGCGTCGTCTAGGGCGGCGGTGGCCTCGCGCAGCAGTGCGTCGATCGGCGTGTCGCACCAGTGCCCGCGCCGAAGCAGCAGTGAAAGGAACTCCAATCCGGCCTGTTCGGCCCCGTCGGCAGCGATTGCGACATCCCGTTCCAGCCAGATGCGAAATTCTGCAAACGCCGCGCGTGCCGCCCCGCACGCCTTTACAAATGGCACGGGGACAATTCCGTCAGGGGACTGTCCCCACGCGTGGAGGGCGCGGCCGAACAGGATCTCGGCGGCGTCGCACTCGCGCAGCGCCTTGTCGCGCCACGACGCCGGGGCCGCTCGCAGCGTGCGGCGGGCCGCCGCGAGGAACGCCGGAACCGCGTGCATGCGCGCCACGGCGGCCTCGAGCCGTTCGTCGAGCGGAGCGAAGTCGCGCGTCACCAGCGAGATGACAGAAAAGATCGCCTCGCCGGTCCACAGCGCCGGGTTGCCGCGGTAGAAGTGCGCGCCCTCGTGCTCGGCGATCTGGATCTCGAGGAACGCATCGGCCAGCGCGAGATCGACATGGTCCGGGAATTGGCGGACCTCACGATCGGGGACGCGTCCCGCTTCATCGAGCGCCCGCCGCCGCTCGCGCATCTCCGCAACCGCCCCCTCCAGCCCGTCCGGCGACCAGTCCGGCAGCTCCCGGTCGTAGGCGTGCACGCCGGTAAACGTGGCCGTGACCGGCCGGCGACGGTAGTACGCGTCGAAGAACCGATCGAGCGCGGCGGCAGGCGTCATGCGAGCGGCAGCGTCACCCAGCGCCGCTGACGAAACGACGCTTCGACCGCGTTGATGGTCTCCTGCACCCAGGCGCCATCGTCGAAGTTTCCTTCGTTCTCCGGGCTGTCACTCAGGATCTCGCCGATGAAGCTGGCGATCAGGTTGGCGTAGAACAGCGACCGCCACGACTCCTCGCGCGACCCGCCCGGTGGATAGAACTCCGCCGGCACGCTGAGCTCGCGGAACTCCACCTGGTCGGGCGTCGCCGACCACAGCCGCTCGCAGATGCCTGCTTCCTCGACGAGCCGGCAGATCAGCGCGCCCTTCGAGCCGTAGACCCGTGCCTCGATCCCCGGATAGTTGCCGACCGTCACGAAGCTGGTCTGGACGGAACAGAGCGCGCCGTTGGCGAACTCGCCCATGAAGATGTCGCCATCGTCGATGTTCATGCGCATCATCCGGCCCGTCGCCCGCACCACCCGCTCGGGGATGAAGTTGCGCATCGTGCCGACGACGGCCGACAGGTCGGCGCCGACCAGCAGGTGGGCGATGTCGATGATCGGCGCGCCGTAGCCCTCGAGCGACGAGACCTGCAGCTCCGCCTGATCGGCGAGGTGATCCGCCTGCCGCAGCGGCGTCTGCGGATCGAGCCACTGCGAGTTCTGCTCGAAGCCGTTGAAGATGAACGGCTGTCCGATGAACCCGTCGGCGACCAGCTTGCGCATATAGCGCATCGCCGGCGCGTAGCGGAACGTGAACCCGAGCTTCGTCTTGAGACCCTTGTCGCGGGCGACCTGCGCCGCCCGCCGGGTGTCGCGGAAATCGTAGGCGACCGGCTTCTCGCACAGCACGTGCTTGCCGGCTTCGAACGCCGCCCATGCGAGCTCGAAGTGCGTGTGGCTCGGCGTGCAGACGTCGATGACATCGATGTCGTCACGCTCGATGACCGCACGGTGATCGGCAGCGGCAGTCGGGATCTCGAACTGGGCCGCGGCAGCACGGGCCAGATCGAATTGCGGGTCGGCAATGGCAACCAGCTCGCAACGCGAATCGCGGCGGAAGCCCGGAAGATGTGCGAAGGTGGCCCAGGCGCCAGCGCCCAGGACCCCGACGCGGAGTCGGTGGGTCGTCATGAGATGCGGGGAACATGATAAGGTCGAATCCCCTGTGTCCGCGACCGCCCGCATCACCGCCCGGGGCGAGGACCGCCTCCGCGCCGGCCATCCGTGGATCTACCGTTCCGATGTCCGTGACGTAACCGGCGGCTCACCGGGCGCGATCGTGCGCGTGACTGGCGCGAAGGACAAGCCGCTGGGCCACGCGCTGTTCAGCGATCAATCGCAGATCGTCCTGCGTGTCGTCTCGCGCGGCGAGACAAGCGTGGACGCGGCGTTCTGGCGCACCCGTCTCGAGGCTGCAATCCGCTTTCGCAAGGCGCTCGAACTCGACGCGACGGCCTTCCGGCTCGTGCACGGAGAGGCGGACCTGCTCCCGTCGCTGATCGTCGATCGCTACGCCGACGTCCTGGTGGTGCAGGCGCTGTCCCAGGGGATGGACCGTCTGCTCCCGACGCTCGTTCCGATTCTGGTGGACCTGACCGGCGCCACCGGCGTACTCGCGCGCAACGATCCCAAAGTGCGGCTCCTGGAGGGACTGGAGCAGAAGGTCGAAGTGCTCTTCGGCAGCGTCCCGCCGACGGTTGCGGTGCGCGAAGGACCGGTCGCCTACGACGTCGATCCGTGGCACGGCCAGAAGACCGGCCTGTTCCTCGATCAGCGTGAGAACCGGGATGCCGCTGCACGCTATGCCCGCGGCCGCGTCCTCGATTGCTTCAGCTACAACGGCGGGTTCGGGTTGCGGCTGGCTGGAGTCGCGAGCGAGGTCGACGCGCTCGACAGCTCCGCGGACGCGGTGGCGCGCATCGCCCACAACGCGGCCAGGAACGGCCTGGCCAACGTCAAGGCCCGCGAGGCCAACGTGTTCGACGAACTGCGGCATCTCGAGCGGGAGAACGCCCGGTTCGACACCATCGTGCTGGACCCGCCGGCGTTCGCGAAGAACAAGGCCGCGGTGCCGAAGGCGCTTGCCGGATACAAGGAGATCAACCTGCGCGCCCTCCGTTTGCTGAACCCGGGAGGGTACCTTGTGACCTGCAGCTGCTCCTATAACGTGGACGAGGCGATGTTCGGACAGGTCCTCTACGAAGCCTCCGTCGACAGCCACACGCCGGTCACCGTCGTCGAGAAGCGGATGCAGGGGCGCGATCATCCCGTCCTGCTCGGCGTTCCTGAAACCTATTACCTGAAGTGCTTCATTCTCCGGAAACTCGCCTGAAGGATCCTCAGCCATGCGACGAACCGTCCGCCTCGTTCCGGCCGTGCTCGCCCTCGTCTCGGTCGCGGTCATCGTTCCACGCGCGCAATCGAACGCAATCCGCGGGTTTCCGGCCGACGCGCTGACGTCTCAACGCCAGCGCGAAGAGCAGTTGCGCAAGGTGCCCGACAGCGCGCGCCTGAAGGAGTACATGACGGTGATGGCCGGCGAGCCGCACGTTGCGGGCCGTCCCGGATCGCGCAAGGTTGCCGAGTACGCGCTGCAGCAGTTCAAGTCGTGGGGGCTGAACGCGCAGATCGAAACCTTCGAAGCGCTGATGCCGTGGCCGACCGAGCGCGTGGTCGAGATGGTTGCGCCGACAAAGCAGGCGATGGCCATCAAGGAGCCGGTGCTGGCTGACGATCCGGACTCCGGCGACGCGGACTCCACGCCGGTCTTCAACGCCTACTCGGCTGACGGCGACGTGACCGGCGAAGTGGTGTACGTCAACTACGGCATGCCCGCCGACTACGACAAGCTCAAGGAGCTGGGCGTGGACGTGAAGGGCAAGATCGTGCTCGCCCGCTACGGCGGCGGCTGGCGCGGGATCAAGCCGAAGGTGGCCTACGAGCACGGCGCGATCGGCACGCTGATCTACTCGGATCCGAAAGACGACGGGTACTTCCAGGGCGACGTGTATCCGGGCGGCGCGTTCCGCCCCGAGCAGGGTGTCCAGCGCGGCAGCGTGATGGACATGCCGATTCATCCCGGCGATCCGCTGAGCCCTGGCTGGGCATCCGAGCCGGGCGCGAAGAAGCTGGCTCGCGAGAACGCCGAGACCATCCTGAAGATTCCCGTGCTGCCGATTTCGTACGGCGACGCGTTGCCGTTGTTGAAGGCGCTCAAAGGGAAGGTGGCGCCGGAGGAGTGGCGCGGCGCGCTGCCGATCACGTATCACGTCGGGCCAGGCCCGGCCCAGGCGCACCTGAAGCTCGCGTTCGAGTGGCAGAACCGTCCGCTCCACGACGTCATCGTCCGCATCGAGGGATCGACCTATCCCGACGAGTGGATCATCTTCGGCAACCACCACGACGCGTGGGTGAACGGCGCCGACGATCCCACGAGCGGTGCGGTGTCGCTGATGGAGACGGCGCGCGGTCTCTCGGAGCTGCTCAAGGGCGGCTGGCGGCCCAAGCGCACCATCATCCTTGCCCTGTGGGATGGCGAGGAGTGGGGCCTGCTCGGTTCGACCGAATGGGCTGAGAAGCACGCCGCGGAACTGCGCGACAAGGCCGCGGTCTACATCAACTCCGACAGCACCGGCAAAGGCTGGCTGAGCGCCGGCGGCTCGCACGGGCTGCAGCAAATGATGACCGAGGTCGCGCGCGAGGTGATGGATCCACGCAGCGGCAAGCCGGTGGCCGAGGAAGCCTGGCAGCATCAGGTGAAGGACACGAAGGAACCGGGGAAGGCAGACCGCGAGAAGGATCCCGACCTGTGGCTCGAGCCGCTCGGCTCGGGCTCGGATTTCACGCCGTTCCTGCAGCACGTCACGCTGTCGGCGCTCAACGTCGGCTTCGGCGGCGAGAGCAATGGCGGCATCTACCACTCGATCTACGACAGCATCAACTGGTACACGAAGTACTCGGACGGCGACTTCGCCTACGGCCGGACGCTGTCGCAGCTCACTGGGACGCTGCTGCTCCGGCTCGCCGACGCGCCGGTGCTCCCGTTCCAGTTCACCGACACGGCCGACACGCTGATGCGCTACGTCGTGGAGCTCGAGAAGCTCGCGGCGTCGAAGAAGGACGCCAATGTCGACCTTGGCCCGGTGCGGGCCGCAGTGGAGTCGCTGCAGAAGGCGGGACAGGCCTACGAGCAGGCCTACTCGGGGGTGGATCGCGTGCCATCGGCGACCCTGGTCGGCCGCAGCGAGTTGCGCGCGCTCAACAAGCTGCTGCTCCAGTCAGAGCGCAAGCTGGGCAACGGTGACGGCCTGCCCCGGCGCGACTGGTTCAAGCATCAGATCTACGCGCCGGGCTTCTACACCGGCTACGGCGTGAAGACGATGCCGCAGATTCGGGAAGGGCTCGAGGAGGACCGGTTCGACGAAGCCAAGGGAGGGGTACGGACCGTGTCGGCGGCCGTCAACGCCCTCGCCGCGCAGGTTCAGGACGCGGCGGCGGCGTTGCAGAAGGCCACCAGCCGGTAGTCGGCGAATCTGGTGAGCTCGTGATCTGGTGAGCTGGTGATCAAGCTGGCGATCTGGGGATCTGGTGATCTATCTGAAGATCTGGCGATCTATCTGGAGATTTTGAGATCTATCTGGTGATCTGGCGGGTTCTTGCGCGATCTTCCGATCTATCTGGTGAGTCGGCTGGAAAACTCGGCCGCGAGAGGACGAAATCTTATGACTACTACTTCTGCTATCAACCCGAATCAGACTCTTTGGGAAAAGGGAGACTTCACACGTATCGCTGACACGATGCGCGAGAGCGGCGAGGCGCTCGTCGAGCGGATCGGCATCGGCCGGGGCATGCGCGTTCTGGATGTGGCGTGCGGGGACGGGACGACGGCGGTGCCGGCGGCGCGGGCCGGCGCTGACGTCCTTGGCGTGGACATCGCCCGCAACCTGGTCGAGGCCGGGAACCGGCGCGCCGCTGAGCTCGGCCTGTCGAACCTCAAGTTCCAGCAGGGCGACGCGACGGTCCTCGAGGGAATTCCCGACGGCTCGTTCGACATGGTGGTCAGCTTCTTCGGCGCGATGTTCGCCCCGAAGCCGTTCGACGTGGCCAGGCAGCTGGTGAGAGTCGCCCGCCCCGGCGGACGCATCGTCATGGGCAACTGGATCCCTAACGATCCGACGCTGGTCGCCCAGATTCTCCGCATCAGCTCGGCTTACACGCCCCCGCCACCCGAAGGGTTTGTCAGTCCGATGACCTGGGGCGTCGAGAGCCACGTCGTCGAACGATTCACGGGCGCAGGCGTTCCCGCCGACAGGATCTCCTTCGTTCGCGATACGTTCACGTTCCGCTCCGCCGGCA
>DATJFF010000143.1:0-13628 GCA_035495795.1 Vicinamibacterales bacterium | reverse complement strand
AAGCAGCCGGTCACGCTCGCCGAGGTGAAGGCGGTGAAGTCGTTCGCCGATTTCCCGCTGGTGCGGCTGCCCCGCCTGTCGGTGATGCCCGTGACAGACGAACAGTGGAAGTGGATCGCGGAAAAGGGTGGCGTCTGAGTCAAGGCACAAGGCAAAAGGCACAAGGCAAAAGGCAGAAGGCAGAAGGCAGAAAAGCACCGGGACAGTCCCGAAAGACGCGAGCCTCTCCCGAAGAGCGCAGCCTCGTCCCGATCAGGCGCCAGCTTCCTCCCGGCCCGCATCGGGCTCGCGATCGGGAGCCCGATGCACGAGGACCTTGTCGATCCGGCGCCCGTCCATGTCCACGACTTCGAACTCGTGTCCGCCCCAGTCGAATTTATCCGCCGCTTTCGGAACGCGGCCGAGCCGTGCCATGACGAAACCGCCGAGCGTGTGGTACGCACCCGCCTCTTCAGGCGGCAGTTCCTCGAGCGCGAGGCGCGCACTGACTTCCTCCATCGACACCGAGCCGTCGATCAGCCACGAACCGTCGCCGCGCTGAACGAAGCTGCTGGCGGCTTCGCTGGCGTTGGCCGGCAGGTGGCCGACCAGGGCCTCGAGCATGTCGGTGACCGTCACCAGCCCCTCGACCGCGCCGAATTCGTCCATGACCAGCGCCATGTGGCGGTGTGAGCTTCTGAACGTCTCGAGGAGCTGGACCGCTGGCATCGAGTCGGGAACGAACAGCGCGTCCTGGGTAACGGCCCGCAGATCGATGTTCCCCCGCATCGCCATCGGCAGCAGGTCGGCGGACCGAACCGTGCCGAGCACATTGTCCAGGCTGCTGTGGCAGACCACAAACGTCGTGTGGTTGTGGGACGCGAGGAACTCCCGCAGTTCCTCCGCCGTCGCGTCCACGTCGATCCACTCGATGTCCGGCCGCGGCGTCATGATCGCGGCCACCCGCTGATCGCCGAGCTGCAGCACCCGCTGCACGATGCTCTCCTCGGCCGCTTCGAGCACGCCGCTCTCGGCCCCCTGGCTGATCACAGCCTTGATCTCGTCCTGAGTAAGATGCGACTCGGACTGCGCCCTGATGCTGAAGACGCGAAGGATCAAGCTGGTCGTGCCGGTGAGGAGCGCGACGAACGGACCGCCCACCCGGGCGAGCGCCATCATCGGCCGCGCCACCCACGACGCAATCGTCTCCGGGTTGGTCAGCGCGACGTTCTTGGGAACGAGCTCGCCGAAGACCAGCGAGAGGAACGAGATCACCGCGACGACCAGCCCCAGCGCCAGGCCCTCTGCGTAGGGCGCCAGCTGCGGGACGGTGGCAATCTGGGCCGCGAGCGGCTCGGCGATGGTGGCCCCGCCGTAGGCGCCGGCGAGGATGCCGACCAGCGTGATCCCCGCCTGCACCGTCGAGAGGAACCGCGCCGGGTGGTTGGCGAGCGCGAGGGCCGCCTTCGCCCGCTCGTCGCCATCCTCGGCCCGCTGCTGGAGGCGAACCTTGCGCGCCGCGACCACCGCAATCTCCGACATCGCGAAGACGGCGTTGGCGAGGATCATGACGAGGACGATAAGAAACTCGGTGGCGATGCGTTATTTTACCGCTCGGCCTGCAATACCAGCCGCTCGATCGACCCGCCCGAACCGTGGCGGCGGGCCGCCGTCTCACACACCATGCTGACGCTCGACCGTGTCACGAAGCGGTACGGTTCGACCACCGCTGTTGCCGAGTTGACGCTCGAAGTTCGACGCGGCGAAGTGTTCGGCCTGCTGGGGCCCAACGGCGCCGGCAAGAGCACCACCGTTGCGCTGGCGGTGGGACTGCTGGCCGCCGACGCCGGCCGCGTGGCCGTGAACGGCGACGGCGACCCGCGCCGCCCCGAGGTGCGGGCGCGCGTCGGCGTAGCCCCGCAGGCGCTCGCCCTCTACGATCTGCTCACCGCGGACGAGAACCTACGGTTCTTCGGCACCATCTACGGTCTCTCGGGCGACGCACTCGGCGCGCGGGTCGGTGACGCGCTCCGCATCGCCGGGCTCCTCGATCGCGCCGGCCAGCGGGTCGAAACGTTCTCGGGCGGCATGAAACGGCGGCTCAACCTCGCCGCCGCGCTCGTTCACGATCCCGATCTCCTCGTGCTCGACGAGCCGACGGTTGGAGTCGATCCGCAGTCGCGCAACCTGCTCTTCGAGGCGATCGAAGCGCTCCACGATCGCGGCCGGACCGTGATTTACACCACCCACTACATGGAAGAAGCCGAGCGGCTGTGCGATCGCATCGCCATCGTGGACGGCGGCCGGCTGCTCGCGCTGGGCACACTCGACGAGCTGCTCGCGGCGCATGGCGGCCTGCCGATGCTGGTCGCCGACACCGCGCGCGGCGAGGTGCGCGAGAAGACCGCCGACCCGCTGGCCCTGCTCAATCGGCTGGCTCAGGACACTACCGTGCACGGCTTCCGGCTCGAACGCCCGACGCTGGAGCAGGTGTTCCTCGGTCTCACCGGCAAGTCGCTGAGGGACTGAGGTCAATCATGAGAGCCACTCTGGCATTGGCCATCAAGGACCTGCGCGTCCTGCCGCGCATTCGGATGGCGTTCTTCTTCACCGTCTTCTGGCCGGTCATCGTCGCGGTGATGTTCGGTCTGGCCTTCGGAGGGCCGGGCGATGGCGGGTCGTCGGCCATCGCCGTCGCCCTGGTGGACGAGGACGGCACCGACGCGTCGCGCGCCTTCGTGGCGCGTCTCGAGAGCGGCGGCCACTTCACGTTCGAGGCCATGCGCCGACCCGAGGCCGAAGCCGCGGTGCGCCGGGGGCAGCGCGCTGCGTATTTCGTGATCAAGCCGGGATTCGGCGAGCAAACCTCGCGCCTGTTCTACGGCAGCGCGCGAGAGATCGAGGTCGGGGCGGATCCCGCGCGCAAAGCGGAAGCCGGCATGATCGACGGGCTGCTGATGCAGGCCGCCGCCGAAGACATGCAGCGGATCATGTCGGACCCGGTGGCGTCCGCGGAGATGGCCAACCGCGCACTGGCCGAGGTCGGCGGCGATCCTGACGCGCCGCCGGAGCTGACCCGCTTTCTCGGCGAGCTCAAAAGCTTCGTCGGTACGCCGGCGGCTCAGCCGGGGCGCGGCGGCCGCGCGGGCCCGCAGTGGCAGCCCTTGAAGGTGACCAGCGCTCCGGTGGTGCGCGAGCGCCGTGGCCCGGCCAACTCGTTCGAGGTGACGTTTCCGCAGGGCGTTCTGTGGGGCTTGATCGGGTGCGTGATGTCCTTCGGCCTGTCGCTCGTCGCCGAGCGCACGCGCGGCACCTTCGTCCGGCTCCAGATGGCGCCGCTGTCGCGCGCGCAAATCCTCGGCGGCAAGGCGCTGGCGTGCTTCGTCGCGATGATTGCGGTGCAGACGATGCTCTATGCCATCGGGTTCACGTTCTTCGGAGTGCGTCCGGGATCGTGGCCCCTTCTGGTCCTGGCCTCGCTCTCCGCCACCATCGCGTTCTGTGGGCTGATGATGCTGGTGGCGACGCTGGGCCAGACCGAGCAGGCCGCGTCTGGCACGGCCTGGGCCATCCTCATGCCGATGTCGATGGTCGGCGGCGGGATGATTCCGCAGTTCATCATGCCCGCCTGGATGAACACGCTCGGGAACGCCAGCCCTATCAAGTGGGCCATCCGAGCCATCGAGGGCGCGCTCTGGCGCAATTTCACGCTCGCCGAGATGCTCCTGCCGTGCGGCATCCTCATCGTGGTCGGCATCGTCTCGTTCGCGCTCGGCACCCGCCGTCTGGCCTGACCCGAAGACGCCGACGCTATACTTCGGGACATGCGTGAGCTCGGACTCGCGGCGCTGATCGTCGGGTCGGTCGTGGTCGGAGGCATCGCACAGCAGCGATCGCTGCTGCAGCCGGCCGACTTCTACAAGCTTCAGTCAATCGGCGACGTCGAGCTCTCCCCGACGGGCGCTGATGTTGCCTACTCAGTGGTCTCGAACAGCCGGCCGGGCCGGCCGACGAGCAGCACCTGGCTGCGTGAGCTCGCATCGGGCACGACGGTCCAGCTCGAGAACGGCGCCGGCCCCCGCTGGTCGCCGGACGGCCAGTCGATCGCGTACTTCGGCCGCTCCGACGAAGGGGCCGGACTGATGGTGGCCACCAGGCGCGGAGAGACGGCACGATTCATCGCGCCGGTCGGCGGCACCAACCACCCGCTGCCTTCGTCGGGCGAAGCGCTCGCCTGGTCACCGGACGGACGACGGATCGCGTACGTCTCGGCGGTTGACGGTCCCGAAAGCAAGGACGCAGACGGCGACCCGATGGTGATTACGCGATACCTGTACAAGCCGACCGCCGCCGAAGGGCTCACCAGGTTCAACGACAACAAGCGCGTGCACATCTTCGTTGCCGAGATCGCGTCGCGCACCGTCCGCCAGCTGACCAGCGGGGCGTTCTACGAACATTCGATCGACTGGTCGCCGAAGGGCGACGAGATTGCCTTCGTCTCGAACCGCGAGGCGAACGCCGATCGGGTCTTCAATTACGACATCTTCGCCGTCAACGTCAGCAGCGGCGCAATCCGCCGGCTGACCTCCACCAAGAGCGCGGAGTACGCGCCGGTGTTCTCGCCCGACGGCAGCCGCGTCGCTTACGCCGGGACCACCCGCGACCTCACCTCGTCGGAGACGACGATGGAGGACACGCATGTGTGGGTGATGCGCGCGGACGGAAGCGAACAGGTGGAAGTCGGCAAGACCATCGACAATCGGCAGGGTTCACCGCAGTGGTCGCCGGATGGACAGCGGCTCCTGTTCTGGGTGCAGGAGCGCGGCTCGACGAAGCTCGTGAGCGTCGGATCGGCAGGCACTGGCGCGGCGACGCTGGTCGGCGAGCGCGGATCGCTCGGCGCGTTCTCGGTCGGCAAGGGTGCACTGGCCTATGCGCTGACCACGCCGGCGTCTCCGGCCGAGTTGTATCTCGCCAGCGAAGGCGGCGCGAGTCCGCAGCTGGTGACCTCGCTCAACCAGCCGCTGCTGGCCGACCGTCAGATCGCCGACGTCGAATCTCTCTCGTTCACCAACGACGGGTTGTCGGTCGAGGCGTTCCTGACCATTCCGCCGGCAGCGCGGACCGCCAAACCTGGCAGCGTGCCGCTGATCGTGATGATTCACGGCGGACCGCACGGCCAGCAGGGCCCGGCGTTCAACGCCAAGGCCCAGGCCTACGCGGGCGTCGGCTGGGCCTCGCTGATGGTGAACTATCGCGGCTCCACCGGGTACGGGCAGAAGTTCATCGACGCGATCTTCCGGGACCAGAACGGCGGCGAGGCCAAGGATGTCGTGGCCGGCGTGGACGCCGCGCTCGCGAAATACCCGTGGCTCGACGGAGCACGCCTGGGCATCGAAGGCACGAGCTACGGCGGACAGCTCACGAACTGGATCATCACCCAGACGCCGCGGTTCAAGGCCGCGGTGCCGGCCGCCGGGATCTCGAACCTCGTCACCCAGAACTACCTCGCCTACTACCACGACTACCTCGCCGTCGAGTATGGCGGCTTCCCGCACGAGCGGGTCAGGAACGATCCGCAGGAGCGGATGATCATCGACATGCTGTGGGAACGATCGGCGATCCGCTACGCCAATAAGGTGAAGACCCCGGTGCTGTTCGTGCACGGCGAGAACGACAACGACGTGCCGATCGAGGAGGCCGAGCAGTACTTCATCGGGCTGCTCGACAACGGCGTCGAGGCCGTGATGCTCCGCTACCCGCGCGAAGGCCACGGCCTGCGGGAGACCGGGCACGTCGTCGATGCGCTGGAACGATCGATCGCGTGGTACAAGAAACATTTCAGGACCACGCGCTGATGCTGAAACGACAGACCGAAGGCTCCGTCATCTGCCCGGCGTGCGGCGTGCTCGTCGGCGTGAACGACGAAACCTGCTACAACTGCGGGCGGCGCAATCCCGGATTGTGGGGCTATGCCGCGGCGCTGCGGCGACTCGGCAACGATCTCGGATTCGTCCCGCTCGTGATGGGCGGGACGATCACGCTCTATGCGTTGTCGCTGCTGCTCTCGCGCGGGTCGATTCACGGGATGCTGTCGCCCGACAACCGGGTCCTCCTCGCCCTCGGCGCAAGCGGTGCGTTCCCGGTCTTCGAGATGGGGCGGTGGTGGACGGTCCTCACCGCCGGCTGGCTGCACGGCAGCTTCCTGCACGTGCTCTTCAACGTGATGTGGATCCGGCAGCTGGCGCCGGCCGTGGCCGACCTGTACGGCGCGGGCCGGATGGCGATCATCTACACGATTGCTGGCGTGACCGGTTTTGCGTTGAGCTCGGTGGCCGGTCTCTATTTCCCGAACGTCCCGATCATCCCGGGGGCGGTGTTCTCGGTCGGCGCCTCGGCCAACATCTTCGGGCTGCTCGGGGCGCTCTTTCACTACGGGCGCCGGACCGGCAACAGCCACGCCCGCGAAGCAGGGTTGCAGTACGCGATCTTCCTCGGACTCTTCGGGCTCATCCCCGGGACGGGGGTGGACAACTGGGCCCATGCCGGCGGGTTCGCGGGAGGATTGGCGGCGTCGATGCTGCTGGACCCCCTCACGCGGGAGCGCACAGACCACATGATCGGCGCCCTCATCTGCCTCAGCCTGACGGTCGTGGCGCTGGTTGCGTCCTTCGTCACCGCGCTGCCCTACCTTATTCAGTAGGCGGCCCGATCCGGTTTTACGGATCGGCCTCCAGCACATTGGACCGGAAACGGTCGCAACTGGTCCGTAACAACGGTTCGTCCCAGGGCTCATTGCCGCCAATGACGAATTTGCACCGAAAAACGGTCATTCGGCCCGTGACATTCAGTGACAAATCGTGAGGTTCAATTCCAGCTTAGGGGCACCCAAATTGCTCCACTGCGCAGGGGCCGCGTGTCGCGGTCCGTTTCCGAGCGGCAGGCGCCGCTCACTTGGTCTTCTCGTCAGGAGGTTCCCGAATGAAGCGTTGGACCCACATCGTATGGGCGCTCGTCGCGGTGCTCGGTCTGTCGACCGCACCGGCGTTTGCTCAGGGCGGTGGCGCAAGCTCGACCGGCAGCATCAGTGGCGAAGTGAAGGACGCTCAGGGTGGCGTTCTCCCCGGCGTCACCGTCACGGCCTCCAGCCCGGCCCAGATTGGCCAGCTGACCGCCGTTACCAACGAGGCGGGGGCCTACCGCTTTCCCGCCGTGCCTCCGGGTGAGTACAAACTCTCCTACGAGCTCCCCGGTTTCCAGACCGTCGTTCGCGAGGGCATCCGGATCACGCTCGGCTTCACCGCCACCGTGAACATCAACCTGCAGGTCGCGTCGCTGCAGGAAACCGTGACGGTCAGCGGACAGTCGCCGGTCATCGACACCACGGCGACCCGCGTCCAGACCAACTTCACCTCGCAGCAGCTGGCGTCGCTTCCGAACGCGCGCGACATGTGGTCGCTGCTCGCCTCGACCCCGTCGGTGACGCTCAACCGCGTCGACGTCGGCGGCGCGACAATGGGCACCCAGACCACCTATTTTGCCTACGGCTACTCGGGCCAGAACCGGCCGCTCATCGAGGGCATCAACACCACGGAGGGCACGTCCGCCGCGGGCTTCTATCTCGATTACGGCTCGTTCGAAGAGGTGTTCATCGGTGCGGCCGGCAACTCCGCCGAGATGCCGAACCCGGGTGTCATCACCCAGTTCGTGAGCAAGAGCGGCAGCAACACGCCGCAGGTCGGCCTCTACTACGACTTCGAGACCCAGGACATCCAGTCGCACAACCTGGACGCCGATCAGTACCTCGTGCCCGGTGAACCGGCCAACGGCCGCGTCATCCGTCCCGACGGCAACCGTCTCCAGTCCTACAAGAACCTCAACGTGGACGTGGGCGGCCCGCTCGTCAAGGACAAGGTGTGGGGCTACTTCGCGTATTTGAACCAGCGCAACGCCGTCGCAGCGCCGCCGGCTGGTGTCATCCAGGACGGCACGGCGTTCACCACCAAGCTGTTCAATTACACCGGTAAGGGCACCTATCAGCTGAACCAGAACAACAAGTTCGTCGGCTATCTGCAGTACGGCACGAAGCAGCAGCCGAACCGGACCGACAACAGCAACCGGTTGCCGGGCGCAGTGGTCCACCTGACGGCGGACTCGACGGTGCTGCAGGATTCGCCGAGCTGGGTCTACAAGGGCGAGTGGAACGGCACGATCACCCAGAACATGTTCGCCGAGGCCCGCATCGGTCAGTTCGGCTACAACTTCGGGCTGGACAGCAACACCCAGGACCTCCGCTACGAGGACATCGTCACGAACGTCGTCACCGGCGGCGGCCGTTCCTGGTTGAACAAGCGGCGCCGCAATCAGTACACCGGCTCCCTCAGCTACTTCAAGGACAACTTCCTCGGCGGCTCGCACAACTTCAAGTTCGGCGGCGAGTACCTGGACGAGAGCGGCAACATCCTCTGGAACCAGCAGTACACCGACAGCGTCGTGCACTTCCTCAGCAACGGCGTGCCGAACAGCGTGCGCCTCGGGATCAGCGGCACGAGCTCGCAGAACGCGCTGGCCCAAACCAGCTTCTTCGTCACCGACACCTGGCGGATCAACCGCCTGACGCTGAACGTGGGCGCGCGGTTCGACCGTTACCGCGTGTGGCTGCCGGCCCAGACGATTCCGGTCGCGCGTTTCAACCCGGTCGCGGTCGATCTGCCCGAGAACAGCAACGTCGTCAGCTTCAACAACCCGGTGCCGCGCTTCGGCGCGACGTATGACCTGATGGGCGATGGCAAGACCGTGCTCAAGGCCAACTGGGGCCGGTTCTACTTCAACACCGGCGTGTCGCTGGCCGACGCGATCAACCCGAACACCAGCCAGCAGTACTCCGACTACAACTGGAACGACGCCAACGGCGATCGCATCTTCCAGGAAGGCGAGACCGTCGGCACGCCGTTCACGGTGTTCGGCGGCACCTCCAACGTGGCGCTCGACCCGAACCTGAAGAACTCGTACACCGACGAGGCCTCGTTCTTCGTCGAGCGCGCGGTGCTGCAGGACCTCGGCGTCCGGGTCGGCTACGTGTGGAAGAAGGACAACCAGGGATGGGAGCAGTTCAACGTCGCGCGTCCGTTCGAGGCCTTCAACGTTCCGGTCAGCCGGCCCGATCCCGGTCCGGACAACGTCGTTGGCAATGGAGACGACGGCCCGGCGCTCACCCTGTACAACCTTGACGACCTGTCGCGCGGCTCGACGCAGCTGACCACCAACATCCCGGGTTACGAGGGCACCTACAAGACGCTCGAGTTCTCGGCCAACAAGCGCTACAGCCAGCGCTGGTCGATGGTGGCTTCCTACTCCTACACCTGGACGAACGAGTACAACCGCACCTACTTCAACCAGACGTTCGGCACGGCAGTCGCCAACTTCTCGCTGTTTGGCGCCTACCCGACCAACCCGAACGAGCACACGCTCAACGACTTCTCGAACTGGAACGCGAAGTTCTCGGGCACCTACGACGCCGGCTGGGGCATGCGCATCACCCCGGTCGCGAAGCTGCAGGGCGGCGCGCCCTACGGCCGCGTCATCTCGGCGAACCTGAACTACAACAGCGCGCAGCTGATCCTGGTCGAGCCGATCGGCACGCGCCGTCAGGACACGGTCCAGGTGTACGACGTCCGCGCCGAGAAGCAGCTGCACTTCGGGGACAAGGCCCGCGTGGGTCTCTTCCTCGACGTCTACAACATCTTCAACGCGAACACCGCGGTGAACATCAACTGGCGGGCGGGCGCCGCGTTCGAGAAGGCGACCACCGTGCTGAACCCGCGCATCGCGAAGTTCGGCGTGAAGTTCAACTGGTAAGCACGAAGAACACGAAGCGCTAACAGCGTTTCAGAGGGCACGAAGGAACGGCCGCCGGGGAGTCCCCGGCGGCCGTTCTGTTGTACGGTCCCGATCGCGAAGCTCGTTCCTGCCGAAGGCCTGACGGGCCGAAGGCCCGGCCCACGACGCCGAAGGCGTCGCCTGCAGCGGCGCGCGGTTGACAGCGCCGCCCGTGATGCTTACATTGTCAGCATGGCGGCAGGCCCGCTTGGCGAATTCGAAGTCGTGATTCTCCTGGCGGTGCTGCAGACCGCCCCGACCGCCTACGGGACCGCCATTCGCGACGAGATCACGACCCGCTCGGGCCGCGTGCCTTCACGCGGGTCGGTCTACGTGACCCTCGACCGGCTCGCGACCAAGGGCTACCTGCGATCGACCCTCGGAGACGCCACCGCGGACCGCGGCGGCCGGCCGCGCCGCTTCTACGAGGTGAGCCGGCGCGGCATGGCGGCCCTCCGCGACTCCCTCTCCGTGGTCTCGAGCATGCGGAAAGGGCTCGATTCCATCCTGGGGCCTTCATGAGGCAGCACCATCTTCCTGCCGTCGCGGTTGCGCTGCTCGAGCGCCTCGTCCCCGCACGCGGTCGCGCCGAAGTGATCGGCGATCTGGCCGAGGAGTACGTCGGCAGGCGCCGGGCGATGGGGCCGGTTCGTGCCCGCGCCTGGCTCTGGGGCCAGGTCCTCTCGCTGCTGATCGCATGGATTCGGCATGCATGCGGCACTGCCCTTCGTGCCCGCACGTTCATTCAACGCGACATACGGTTGGCCATCCGTTCCGCGCTTCGCCATCCGCTGGCGACGCTCGGTTCCGCAGCAATGCTGGGCGTGGGCCTCGCCGCCGTCGCGCTCTCGGGCGCGCTGGGCCACGTGCTGCTCGATCGACCGGTCAGCGCTGTGCACGGCGCGGCGGTGCAGCGCCTCGCCGCGATCGAGCAGGCGGGCCGCGAGCAGTCGCGGTTCTCGTGGCCCGAGTGGCGGCGGATTGAGGAATCGCTGGGCAGCGCCGCCACGGCATCCGCTGTCGGGCTCGAGCCGGCACTGGTGTCGACCGGCACCGCCCGGCGGCAGACGCTGGCCGAGATCGTCAGCACGCGGCACGGCGACGTGATCGGAATGTTCGTACGGGCCGGCCGGCCGTTGATGGCGCCCGACTTCCTGGATGGATCGGCGCCAGCGGCTGTGATCAGCGAGACACTCTGGGCCGAGCTGTTTGCGCGCTCTCCGGCGGCTCTCGGCGCGCCGATCGCGATCAACGGGCGGCCGTTCTCGATCGTGGGAATTGCGCGGGCCGGGCCGCCGACGACGTTCTGGGGAGCGAGCGTGGACGTGTGGGTACCGCTCGCGCATGGGGACGCCTTCTTCAGCCCGGGTTGGCGCACCGCCCAACGGGCTCGCGCGCTGACGGGGTTCGTGCTGCCGCACGCGTCGCTGCCGGTCGTCAACGAGCAGCTGCGCCGCGTCGCGGCCGATCTCGGCGACGAGTATCCGGAGACCTGGCGGCAGCGCACGCTGGCGCTCACGCCTGGGACGGCGCTCCTCGGCTCGCAACGCGACAACGCACGGCTGCTCTCGCGGGCGCTCGCCGGACTCTCGCTCCTGATCCTGGTGGTCGCCAGCGCCAATCTCGGCGCGACGATGCTCGCCGGCGCCGCGGCCGGGCGGCGAGCGCTCGCGATTCACGCGGCGATCGGAGCCGGCCCGGGTGCCGGACCGAGGCGGCTGCTGATCGAAGGCGCGCTCGTCGGCGCGGCGGGCGCCGCGGCCGCCGCCGGTCTCTATGCATTGGCACGGGTGCGCATCGCCGAAATCGCGCTGCTGCCGACGCTGTCCCTTCGTATCGACCTGCCGCCAGTACCGGCGATGTTGAGTGTGCTTGCACCCGCTGGCATCGCGGCCGGAGTGCTCATGGCCGCTGGCCCCGCAGCGTGGATTGCGCGCCAGGCGCTCGGCGCGCCCGACCTTGGCAGCGGCGTGCGCAGCGCCGGCGATCGCGGCATCGCCCGCACCCGGCGGGTCCTCGTCACCGCGCAGATCGCGCTCGCCGTGGTCCTGCTGTCGGGGGCCATGCTCTTCGCGCGAAGCCTCGATCGGCTCACCCACGCGGATCTCGGCATCGCCCGCGACCGGCTCGTCGCGTTCGATTTCGACATCGAACCGGCCGAGACGGGCGGACAGCCGTTAGCGACGGTCGCTGCCGAAGCGCTCCGCCGCGTCCGGGCCATGCCGGGAGTAGCTGCCGCGGCGATGGCCAGCCGCGCGCCGGTCGATGCATCGACGCCGGCGACCTCGGTCTCGACGACACGCAACGGCGGCGCGATCGCGGTCGAGGCGACGTTCAACACGGTCTCCGCCGGCTACTTCGAGACCATCGGCGTGCCGATCGTGCTCGGCCGCGCGTTCCGCGACGATGAAACGAGCGGCGTGGCGATCGTCAACGAGACGCTGGGACGCCGTCTCTGGGGCGATGACGGTGCGCTCGATCGAGCGATCACCATCGAGACGCCCGGCGAGATCCTGCGCATCGTCGGCGTGGCCCGGGACGCGAAGTACCGGTCGGTGCGCGAGACCGCACAGCCACACCTCTACGTCGTGGCGGCGCCAGGGTTCGGCCAGGCGCTGCTGGTGCGCACGGCCGGCGATCCGCGTCGCGCGCTCGCCGAGGTACAGCGGGTGCTCGACGGCCTCGGCGTCGCGGGGTTCTTCCCGCGGACGGCCGACGACCACCTCGCCATCCAGTGGCTGCCGACGCGCGCGGTTTCGACCGTTGCCGGCTGGCTCAGCGTGCTTGCGCTGATCTTCTGCGCGGCCGGCCTGTATGGCCTGGTGGGGTGGTTTGCCGAGCTGCGCCGATCCGAGATGGCAATCCGCCTGGCGCTCGGCGCGACGCGCCTCGACATCGAGCGGCTCGTCGTCGGCCACGCGCTCGGGATTGCCGGGCCGGGGCTGTTGATAGGAGTGGTGCTTGCCGGCGGCGCGGCCTCGGCGGCGCGTGCGTTCCTTTACGGGCTGGACGGGATGGACCTGCTCGGACCGGCGGCCGGTGTGGGCCTGATGCTCGCGCTCGTCGTCGCCGCGAGTTGGAAGCCGGCGCGGGCTGCGGCGCGCACGAATCCCGCCGAGACGCTGCGCACGTAAGGCCGCGCCTTCGGCGCGTCGGGCCTCGCTGCGCACGGGCCGCGCCTTCGGCGCGTCGGGCCTCACTGCGTTCGGCAGGCCGGGCCCTCACGGGCCCGTCGGGCCGCTTCGCGGCAGGATGGCGGCCACTTCGTGGCCGTAAGCAGCGCCTTCGGCGCTGTGGGCCGAGCCTCCGGCTCGGTAGGCCTCGCTGCGCGCGGGCCGGGCCCTCGCGAGCCCGTCGGGCCGCTTCGCGGCAGGATGGCGGCCACTTCGTGGCCGTAAGCAGCGCCTTCGGTGCTGTGGGCCGAGCCTCCGGCTCGGTTGGCCTCGCTGCGCGCGGGCCGCGCCTTTGGCGCGTCGGGCCTCACTGCGTTCGGCAGGCCGGGCCCTCGCGGGCCCGTCGGGCCGCTTCGCGGCGGGAGGGCGGCGCGGGCCGGGCCTTTGGCGCGTCGAGCCTCACTGCGTTCGGCAGGCCGGGCCCTCGCGGGCCCGTCGGGCCGCTTCGCGGCAGGATGGCGGCCACTTCGTGGCCGTAGGCAGCGCCTCCGGCGCTGTGGGCCGAGCCTCCGGCTCGGTAGGCCTCGCTGCGCGCGGGCCGCGCCTTTGGCACGTCGGGCCTCACTGCGTTCGGCAGGCCGGGCCCTCGCGGGCCCG
>DATJFF010000142.1:0-40674 GCA_035495795.1 Vicinamibacterales bacterium | reverse complement strand
CTCGTCCTTCTTCTTCTCGTCGTCCTTGTCGCCGCGACCGAACACGCGCGACCAGAAGCCGCGCTTCTTCTTCGGCTGCTCGTCGGCCTTCGCTTCCGCGGTGGCGTGTGCGGCGTCAGCGGATCCGGCCGCCGGCGCGGTTGGTTCCGGCGCGGCGACTTCCGGCCGGTCGTGCTCCGCCTTCGGCGAGTCACGGAACCAGTCGCCCATCTTCGCGAAAAGCGACCGTCCGACGTGCTGATCGCAATACTCCTGCGGCTCGGTGCCGCGGACGAAATACTCGTTGACGATCATCGACCGTTCGGTCGTGCTGCCATCGTCTTTCACGACCTGCACCGAGTCGCATCCCGAAGCGGGACGCTTGCCCGACAGCTTGCAGATGCTGACAGTGACGATGTCCTTCGGCGGAGCGAGCCAGTCAGGCTTGTCGGACGCGGTCGCCGTCTTCATGAAGGCGGCCCACATCGGCACCGCGACGTCGGCGGCGTACGCGCTTCCCGGCAGGATCGGTTGCGGCTGGTCGTAGCCCACCCATACCCCGCTCACCAGCGACGGCGTGAAGCCGATGAACCAGGCGTCGTGATAATCGTTGGTCGTCCCCGTCTTGCCGCCCGCCGGCAGCTTGAACCCGGACTGGCGCGCCTTCCACGCCGTCCCGGAGTTGATCACATCGGCAAGCATCGACGACATCAGGAACGCCGTCTGCGGCGTGACCGCCTGCTCGCCGTGGGGTTCCGCGGTGAACAGCGTGTTGCCGTCGCCGTCTTCGACCCGGCGAAGCAGAAGGGGCGTCTGCAGCACCCCTGTGTTTGCAAACGCGCCGTAGGCGGCCGTGAGGTCGATCAGCGACACCTCTCCGGAGCCGAGCGCGAGCGAGGGCACGGCGGGCACGTCGCCCAGGCCGAGCCGCTTCGCGTAGGTAACCGCATTGGGAATGCCAACATCTTCGATCATCCGCACCGCGGCCTTGTTGCTCGAGGTCGTGAGCGCCGCGCGCATCGTGATCTCGTTGCCCTTGGTGTGATCGTCATCCGGGGTCCACGCGCCGTCCGGCAGGTCGATCGGCTGATCGAGATCGGTAATCAGGCTCGAGACGGTGAAGCCCTTCTCGAGCGCGGCGGCGTAAACGAACGGCTTGAACGCCGAGCCCGGCTGCCGGCGCGCCTGGATGGCGCGGTTGAAGTGGCTCTCCTCGAAGTTCCGGCCGCCGACCATCGCCCTCACCTCGCCGGTTCGCGGATCGATCGCGACCAGCGCCGCCTGGAGAACCTCTGCGTCCGCTGATTCGGTCTTGCGCCGTGCCTTGAGCGCCGCGGCGCGGCGTTTGTCGAGATCGGCCAGCGACGCTGCCACCGCGGCCTCGGCCGCCTTCTGCATGTTCAAGTCGATGGTGGTGAAGACCTTGAGGCCACCCTCGTAAACCTTCTCGCGACCGAAGCGCTCGACGAGCGAGACGCGGATGGCTTCCTTGAAGTACTGACCGAACGGCTCTTCCTGGCGCAGCGCGTCTTTCAGGTGGACCTTCGCAGCCTTGGCGTTCTGGAACGTCGGCTCGTCGATCGCCCCGGTCTCGCGCATGGCTTGCAGCACGACATTGCGGCGGGCAATAGCGCGGTCCAGATTGACGGTCGGGGCGAGCGTGGATGGCGACTTGACCAGGCCGGCGATGAGCGCGGCCTCGTCCACCGTCAGGATGCGCGCCGGTTTTCCGAAGTATCCAAGCGCGGCGGCCTCGGCGCCGTACAGCCCGGCGCCGAAATACATCTTGTTGAGGTAGAGCTCGAGAATTTGCTCCTTCGTGTACTCGCGCTCAAGTCGAATCGCGAGCAGCGCCTCTTGGATCTTGCGTGAGAACGTCTTGTCGAGCGTGAGCAAGCTCTGCCGCGCGAGTTGTTGCGTGAGTGTGCTGCCGCCCTGGGCCCGCCGCCCCTCGCGCAAGTTCGCCAGCGTCGCGCCGACGATCCGCACCAGATCGACGCCACTGTGGTCGAAGAAACGCTGATCCTCCACAGCCACGATCGCGGCGGTAAGGTGCGGCGAGATCTGATCGAGCGGGACGTCGCGCCGCTGTTCCTCGAAGATCGAGAAGGCTGGACGGTCGCTTGCGTCGTAGATCACCGTCGCCTGCGCCATCTGGCCGATCCCCTTGAGATCGTCGCGAGAGGGCAGCGTGGACACCATCCGGTACAGAGACCACTCCGATAGTCCGAGTGCCGCGGCTTGTGCCAACCCGCCGACGAGCGCGAGCGTCCACAACATGGCGCTCGAACGGCGAAGGATGGACCACCTGGGGGACGTACGCATCGTAGAAGCTCTGTCTAACACGACGGCTGCAAGGGAGATACCAAGCGTCTAGGGCCGAGCTTGGGTCCGTGTCCGCGATTACTTTGCGTCGGCCGAGAGACTCAGAGCAAAACTTACACCCCGCGTGTCTTCAGTCCGGCCGGCGCGCGCCGATGTAGCGGCGGCGCCAGTAGTCCGCCGAAAGTCTCTCCACTCGAACCACGCCGCGTGAGCTCGGGGCGTGCACGAACTCGCCGTTGCCAATCGCGATTCCCACGTGAGAGGCGCCGGGAGCAACCGTGCTGAAGAAGACCAGATCGCCGGGCGCGAGGTGGTTGCGGTCGATCGAGTGGCCGATGCCGAACTGCTCGCGCGTTCCCCTCGGGACGGCGAGCCCGTTCAACCCGAACACGTATTGGACGAAACCGCTGCAATCGAACCCGTCGGGCGTCGAGCCGCCATTCCGGTAGGGCGCGCCGCGCAGCGATAACGCGGTGCTGCTCAGGACGTTGCCATCGAGCGCCCCCATCGGCGAAGGAACACGTCCCGGTACGCTCGGGACTCCGGTGTCCACGGGCGCGCCAGGTGCCGGTGTCCCACCCGCCGGGGCCTCGCCGCGCGGGACAGGGAACGGGCGGGGAGTGGCGCCGGACGAGGCGCACCCAGCCGAGAGCAGCGCGGCCGCTCCACACGCCAGCATGGCACGACAGATCAGGCGATCAGACCACATGCACCCAATGGCTCATATCGGCACAGCCGGACACGGCCTCCAGTGAGGGTCTCCCGAGGCCGTCAAATCGCTGTAACTATCTATATAACACCAGTTTAGCCGATTCGGTCGCTTGACAGAGACTCGGCGTTAGGTCAAAATCTGAACAGCACGGGCCGAAGAGCCTGCGAAACACCATGGAGCAAACGCTCCTCCTTAACGCGACGTTCGAACCGCTGAAGGTCGTGCACTGGCAGAAGGCAGTGACGCTGTGGTGCCAGGGCAAGGTCGAGATCATCGCGCACCACGACCGCGAGGTGCGGGCGGTATCGTTCTCGTTCAAGATGCCGTCCATCATCCGCCTGCTTCGCTACGTGCGGATTAAGCAGCGCTTTGACTACGTGCCGTTTTCCCGGGCCAACATCTACGCCCGCGACGAATACAAGTGTCAGTATTGCGCCCGCGTCCACCCCACCATGGAGCTCACGTTCGATCACGTGGTGCCCGTGTCGCAGGGCGGCCGCAAGGACTGGGAGAACATCGTCACCTGTTGCGTCACGTGCAATCGCCGCAAGGGCGGGCGAACGCCGGCCGAGGCCGGAATGTCGTTGATCCGTCCGCCGCGTCGCCCCAACGCCGCTCCGGCCATCCGGATTACCATCGGACTCCGGCAGGCTCCGGAAAGCTGGCGTGACTATCTCTACTGGAACCTCGAGCTCGACGAAACCTGATCCCGTGCCGGCCCTGAGGAGCCTCGAACCCATCCGGGTCGTGCCGGGCGGGCGGCTCTGGATTCACGGCAGCGATTTTCCCCTGCCCGCAGGCTCCGCCGAAGACGTGACGATCGGCGGAGTCGCCGCTCGTGTTTCGTTCGCGGCCCCGCAGCGTGTTGCCGTCGCGGTACCCGATCCGATGGCCGGCGGTTCGCAGCCGGTCAAGGTGTCGTGGGCGCCCGGCGCAACGCTCTACACCAACATCGCACGCGTCCTGGCGACCGGCCTGCACCAGGTGGACAACCCGGTGATCGACCCGTCGGGATCTGTGTACGTCACGTATTCGGGATCGCGCGGCCAACAGGCTGCGGTATCGATATTCCGCGTCACGCCGTCAGGGGCACGTGAGGCGTTCGTTCACAACCTGGTGAACCCGACTTCGATGGCCCTCGGTCCGGACGGAAAGCTGTACGTCTCGAGCCGCTTCGAAGGGCGCGTGTACCGGGTGCACGAGGACGGGCAGTACGACGTCATCGGATCCGATCTTGGCGTTGCCACCGGGCTGGCATTTACCCCTGACGGCACCTTGTATGTCGGCGATCGCTCGGGCACGCTCTTCCGAATCGACGCGCACGGGCGCACCGAGACCGTCGCCACGCTGCCCGGCAGCATGGCCGCCTTTCATCTCGCGGTCGGACCGGACGGCTGGATCTATGTCGCCGCGCCGACGCTGTCGACCTACGACACGTTGAGCCGCATCCACCCGGATGGACGCATCGAGCGGCTCGAATGGGTCTTCGGCCGGCCGCAAGGCCTCTGCTTCGACGCTCACGGCGTGCTGCATGCCGTCGAAGCGCTGGCCGGATCGAGCGGCGTCTATGCCCTGCGCCCGGGACGGCCGCGGGAGCTGGTCGTGTCAGGACCGAATCTCGTCGGCCTCGCCTTCGGCGGCGACGGCAGGCTCGTCGTGGCCTCGAACGACACGCTTTACGGGTTTACGGCAGGCTCCGCGATCTAACCGGACATCATCCCCGTCGCGGTGAACGGCCTACGGTTCGGCGCGCCCTCGCAACGGGCGCAGGACCGGCGATCCGTTGTCCGTGGCCGGCGTCTGCGCCGTGTTCAGCACCATGGCGAGCATGGTGTAGTAGCCGCCGATGCCGATCGCTTCGACGACGGATTGCTCGCCCAGGGTCACCACCGCTCGCGCATAGGTGGCGTCACTGACCGCGTGGTCGCGATTGAGCTCCGTGCAGAGGTCGAAGAGCGCGGTTTGCTCGGCGCTCATGCCGGCCGGCCTGCGTCCTTCGGCAATCGCCAGCGCGACGTCGGGTGTCACACCGGCCTTCACGGCGATGGGATAGTGGACGTTCCACTCGTATTGCTGGGTCCAGGCGCGGGCGGTCATGAGAATCACGAACTCGCTCAGCCGCGGCGGCAGCGTGCTCTTGTAGCGCAGGTAGTCGCCCATCGCCCGGGCGCGCGTCATCAGTTCCGGGCTTCGCAGCAACGGGTGAAATGGCCCGGTGAGCTCTGCTCCGCGCGCCGCCTTGAAGTCGGCGACGGCCTGCCGCTGCGCGTCGGTCATCTGTTCCGCGAGCAGGGGCGGGAGCCGATCCCGCTTCGGGCTCTCCATTCCCTTCGCGGCGATGACCGCTGCCGCGGCAGGTGAAGTCAGGAACGTAATCCATTCACGAGCCCTGGGCTGCGCGCTCGACGTGGCGCTCACCGCGGCCTGGAAGGTCGTATAGACCTGGAGTTCCGGCGGCAGCGGCCCGAGGAGCTCGGCTCCGGGAACGTTCAGGATTTCACTGATCTGGGTGAAGCCCAGGTCGGCTTCACCTGCCGCGACCGCGTGAGCCGCGCTGTCCACGAGTTTCGCCTTGGCGTCTACCTGCTCGGCAATCCCGAATCGCGCGAAAATCCCGCGCAGGATCGGAGCGGTCGCCCCTTGTCCCACGTAGGCAATCGCGCGGGCGCCGAGAATCGACTGCTTCAACGCCTCAGGAGTGCTGATGTCAGGGCGGTTCCCGCCCGCCCGGATCGCGACGCCGACGCCGGCCCGCGCAATGTCCGCTCGCGTGGAGCGAACCAGCTTGCCGCCCGACAGAAGGCTGTCCATGGTGGACGCCGAGAGGATCGCGACATCGAATGCGGCGCCCCGTTCGATCCGCTCCTTCATCTCCGCGGAGTTCGCGAACGTGAAGATCACGCGCACGCCGGCAGCTTTTTCGAAGTCGGCGGCGAGCGCCTCGGCCACCGCCTTGGTAGCGTTGGAGCTGAAGACGGCAATCGACGCTGGCTGAGGCCAGGCGACAGCCGGCACGATCGCGAGCCAGAAGGCGGTGAGAACCTGGAGCCGTCGGCGCATAGTGGCCCGAGTCTAACCCCACAGCTCACTTGCGTATCCATCGGCTCGCTGATCCGCCAAATTGTGGCACCAATGGCGGGGGGCGCGAAACGCCGATGAGCTACACTCGCCACCGCATGCCGCAGCTGTTTGCCCGCAAACCCATCGCCGATCTCGTCATCACCGACGAAACGCGGTCGCTCAAGCGCGTGCTGGGCGCGGTCGATCTCATCATGCTGGCGATTGGCGCCGTGATCGGAGCTGGGATCTTCGGCGCGATCGGCACCGCAGCGGCGGGCCAGGTTGGGCCCGATGGCGCGGTGATTCGCTACGGAGCCGGTCCCGCGCTGGTGTTCTCGTTCATCCTGCTTGGCGGCGCCTGCGCGCTGGCGGGCCTGTGCTACGCCGAACTGGCCGCGATGATCCCGCAGGCCGGAAGCGCCTACGCCTACTCCTATGCCACGCTTGGGGAGCTGGTGGCGTGGATCATCGGCTGGGACCTGATTCTCGAGTACGCGGTCGGCAACGTCGCGGTCGCGATCTCCTGGGGCGACTACTTCACGACGCTGCTGCGCGGAATCGGCATCGACCTGCCAGCGTTCCTGACAACCGGTTATCGAACCGCGCTCCTCAGCGCCAATCCTGACGTGCATCGGCTGCTCGAGACGGCGCCGCGGATCCTGGGCGTGCCGCTGCTCATCAACTTCCCGGCGTTCGCCATCGTGATGGTGATCACCTGGCTGCTGCTGCGCGGCGCCCGGGAGAGCTCGACGGTCAACACCGTGATGGTGACGATCAAGCTCGCGGTGCTCACGTTGTTCATGATCGTCGGCGTCATGAACATCCATCCCGCCAACTACACGCCGTTCGCGCCGAACGGGTTCACCGGGATCCACCAGGGCGCGGCCATCGTGTTCTTCGCCTACATCGGGTTCGACGCGATCTCCACCGCGGCCGAGGAGACGCGCAACCCGCAACGCAACCTGCCGATCGGCATTCTCGGCGGCCTCGCGATCTGCACGCTCATCTACGTCGTCGTCGGCATCGTTCTCACGGGACTGGTTCCGTACCAGGAGTTGGCGGTGGCCGATCCCCTGGCCCGCGCCCTCGAAATCGCCGGGTTCACGCGAGTCGGCTGGATCGTCGCTCTCGGCGCGGCGATCTCGATGGCGACGGTGCTGCTCGTATTTCAGTACGGGCAACCGCGGATTTTCTTCGCCATGGCCCGCGACGGTCTGCTGCCGAAGTGGGCGGCCACGGTTGACGCGAAGACCCGCGTGCCTTCGGTGACGACGCTCCTCACCGGGGTGCTGGTGGCGATCGCGTCGATGATCGGCGATGCCGCGGAGACCTACGACCTGACCAACATCGGGACGCTGTTCGCCTTCGCGCTGGTGTGCGGCGGCGTGATGGTGCTGCGGGTGAAGGAGCCGGGCCGACCCCGCCCGTTCCGCGTGCCGATGGTGTGGGTCACGGCGCCGCTCGGGATTGCCGCGTGCGTTTTCGTGATGCTGGGCTTGCCCCACCAGGCCTGGGAGCGTTTCGGTATCTGGATTGTGGTCGGCCTGCTGATTTACGGGTCGTACGGTCACCGGAACAGCCGGCTCCGCACCGCAGGGTTCTAGGTTCCGGGTTCGGGGTTCGTTCCAGGTTCGAGATTCGGCTTCTGGTTCGAGAACCCTGAACGTCGAACCCCGCAACCCTGAACCCCGAACGCCGAACCCTTCTTGATCCTGCTAAGATGGCGTGTTGGGGCTTTTGCTATTGGCCCCGGCAGTACCTTCATGCCGCACGACTGGATTGCCGTCAGGGGCGCCCGGGTCCACAACCTCAAGGACATCAGCGTCGACATCCCGCGTGACAAGCTCGTGGTGATCACGGGCCTGTCGGGCTCGGGCAAGTCCTCGCTGGCTTTCGACACCCTCTACGCCGAGGGCCAGCGCCGCTACGTCGAGTCGCTGTCCGCCTACGCCCGTCAGTTCCTCGAGCAGATGGAGAAGCCGGACGTCGACCTCATCGAGGGCCTGTCGCCGGCCATCTCGATCGAACAGAAGACCACTGGCTCGAACCCCCGCTCGACGGTCGGGACCGTCACGGAGATTTACGACTATCTCCGCCTGCTCTTCGCCAACATCGGTGTGCCGCACTGCCCGAACTGCGGCCGTGAGATCACATCGCAGTCGATCGAGCGGATCGTGGATCTGGTGATGACCTACCCGCAGGACACGCGGATCACGGTCATGGCGCCGATCGTTCGCGGCCGGAAGGGCGAGTTCAAGAAAGAGCTCCAGGCGCTGGCCGCGCGAGGCTTCACCAAGGCCCGCATCGACGGGCAGCTGCGCTCGCTGGACGAGGAGATCGCCCTCGACCGGCGGCGCAATCACAACGTCGACATCATCATCGACCGGCTGATCGTCCGGAGCGGGATCGAGCGGCGGCTGGCCGCGTCGGTCGATGTCGCGCTTCAGCTCGCCGACGATGTGGTGATGATCCAGTCGCACGAGCAGGGCGACCGTTTGTATTCAAGGAAGCTGGCGTGCGTGGTGTGCGGCATCAGCGTCCCGGAAATGTCGCCGCGCGCGTTCTCGTTCAATTCGCCGCACGGCGCCTGCCCTGCCTGCCAGGGCCTCGGCGCGACCTGGGATTTCGACCCGCGGCGGATTGTGCCCGACGAATCGCTGTCGCTCGAGGCCGGCGCCATCGCCCCGTGGGCGCGCGGCGACGCGGCACTGGTGGGGGAAGCGATCGCGGCAATCGCGCGGCACTGGGGAATCGACCCGACGGTACCGTTCGGTAAGCTCGCGAAGAAGCAGCGGGATCTGCTGCTGTTCGGGCCCGGTGCCGGCGCCAAGCCCGCAGTCGAGGAGACGGTTCCATCGAAGCCGGCGCGAGGCACCGCGGCGAAGAAGAAAGCCAGCGAACCGGATCCGTTCGGCCGCGACTTCGAGGGCGTGATCCCCAACTTGCGGCGGCGCTTTGACGAGGGTTCCTGGGCGGTGCAGGAGGAGCTCGATCCGTATCGTGCGCTCACCGACTGCGCCGTGTGCCAGGGACGCCGCCTCAGGGCAGAGAGCCTCGGGGTAACGGTGAAGGGGCGGACGATCGCCGAGTACGTCGCGCTGCCAGTCTCGGAGGCACTGGCGGTGTTCGACGGCTTCGAACTGCGCGACCGCGAGGCGATCATCGCGACGCGGATCCTCCGCGAGATCCAGGATCGGCTGCGCTTCCTGAACGATGTGGGTGTCGGCTACCTGACGCTCGGCCGTTCGGCGGCCACGCTCTCCGGCGGAGAAGGGCAGCGCATTCGCCTGGCGACACAGATCGGGTCCAACCTCACCGGCGTGCTGTACGTGCTCGACGAGCCGTCGATTGGGTTGCACCAGCGCGACAACCGCAAGCTGCTGGCGACGCTGCAGCGGCTGCGCGATATGGGGAATACGGTCATCGTCGTTGAGCACGACGAGGACACGATCCGACTGGCAGATTACGTCATTGACCTGGGCCCCGGGGCCGGCGACCTCGGCGGGGAAGTGATCTTCCAGGGGGCGCCGGAGGTTCTCGCCGCGAACGGAAACGGCTCGCTGACCGGCGCGTACCTGAGCGGCCACAAGAAGGTGGAGCTCCCGGCGAGGCGGCGGACGGCCAAGCAGGGCGACCTGGTGATCCGCGGCGCCCGCGCCAATAACCTGAAAGACATCGACGTGAAGATCCCGCTCGGCCGGCTGGTGGCGGTCACCGGCGTGAGCGGATCGGGCAAGAGCACGCTGGTCAACGACATTCTCTACCGCTCGCTGGCCCGGCAGCTCTATCGCGCGGCCGACGAGCCCGGCCCGCACGAGCGGATTGACGGCACCAACTTGATCGACAAGGTCATCGAGATCGATCAGTCGCCGATCGGGCGAACCCCGCGGTCGAACCCGGCGACCTACACCGGGCTGTTCACGTTCATTCGCGAGCTGTTCGCGATGGTGCCCGAGGCCAAGGCCCGCGGCTTCAAGCCGGGACGGTTTTCGTTCAACGTGAAGGGCGGGCGCTGCGAAGCGTGCCAGGGCGACGGCGTGATCGCCATCGAAATGCACTTCCTGCCCAACGTCTATGTGACCTGCGAGCAGTGCAAGGGCCGCCGCTACAACCGTGAAACGCTCGACGTGAAGTATCGCGGCAAGTCGATCGCCGAGGTGCTGGACCTGACGGTAGACCAGGCCCTGCCGCTGCTCGAGAATTTCCCCCCGATTGCGACCAAGCTGCGGACGCTGCAAAGCGTCGGTCTGGGCTACATCGAGCTGGGCCAGTCGGCGACCACCCTGTCGGGAGGCGAGGCGCAACGCGTCAAGCTCTCGCGGGAGCTTTCCAAGCGCGGCACGGGGCGGACGCTCTACATCCTCGACGAGCCCACCACCGGGCTCCATTTCGAAGATGTCAGCCGGTTGTTGGATGTGCTGATGCGGCTCGTTGATCAAGGCAACACGGTGGTGGTGATCGAGCACAACCTCGACGTCATCAAGTCGGCGGACTGGATTATCGACCTCGGGCCGGAGGGGGGCGAGGGCGGCGGCCGCGTCGTGGCGCAGGGCACGCCTGAACAGGTGGCGAAAGCGAAGGGGTCGGTCACCGGCGAGTTTCTAACAGAAGTGTTAACCCCCTGACGCAGCCCGCTCGAGATTTGGATTGCACCCGTCCCGGCGTGCCGGTCAGGAGCTCCGAAACTGTCAGGGCATCGACGGCGGGTGTGGTTGATTTGACACAAACAGCACCGAGGGACCTGTGGTTGGCTTTACACAGTTGCCCTGAATCGCGAGGTTGTTGTCGAGAATTAAGTCATTTATGTTCTTACGGTTGTAGTTCTTTTGATGGGCTGGATCATCCGGGCATCGCCTTTGCTTGACCGAGGGCGTCAGCACATTTGAGTCAGAGTCGCATGGACGTTCAACAGACCCTCAAGCGTCAGATCTCGTGCGCCGGGATCGGTCTTCACTCCGGCCAGAAAGTCACGCTGACGCTCAAGCCCGCCCCTGCCGATAGCGGCATTCGCTTCCGGCGCACCGACCTCGGGGTGGAGATTCCGGCGTCCGTGGATAACGTGTCTGCCGTGCAGTACGCCACCATTCTCGGCCGCGACGGCGCCACCGTGGAAACGGTCGAGCACCTGCTGGCTGCGCTCGTGGCCTCCGGCATCGACAATGTCGTCGTCGAATTGAGCCAGCGCGAAGTGCCGATCATGGACGGCAGCAGCGCGCCGTTCCTGTTCCTGCTGCAGGAAGCCGGCGTCAAACGGCAGAGCGCCGCGCGCAAGTATCTCAAGGTCCTCAAGCCGCTCCAGATCGCGAGCGGTGACAAGCGGATCGCGGTTTACCCGTCGGACCACTTCAAGGTGAGCTACACGATCAGCTTCGATCATCCGCTGCTGCGCCACCAGACGCGTACCGAGCGGATTACGGAGCAGAGCTTCACCGAGCACATCGCCTCGGCGCGGACATTCGGCTTCCTCAAGGAAGTGGAATGGCTGCGGCAGCAGGGATTGGCGCTCGGCGGCTCGCTCGAGAACGCGATTGTCATCGGCGATACCGGCGCCCTCAACGCGCTTCGATTCGAGGACGAGTTCGTCCGCCACAAGATCCTGGATGTGGTCGGCGATCTGGCGCTCGTCGGCTATCCGGTTGTCGGACACGTGGTGGCGCATCGCGCCGGACATGCCATGCACACGGAGCTCGGCCGCGCCCTCCTCGCTGATCGCGAGGCCTGGTGTCTGGTCGAGGCTCCGGCGCTGGCACCGGATGCCGCGATTCTCGGCTCTCCCGCCACCGTGCGGGCACACTGACCCGAACACTCGTCGTACCTCCAACGCTGGGCCGCGCGCGCCGCGGCCCTTTTTTTTGACAGGAGACAGGAGGAAGGAGACAGGAGGCGGGAACCGGTCCGCGCGCCGCAGTCGGGAGTAGGATCTGGCGTCATGCGCCGCACCTTCCTGGTCTCGGTTTCTTTCCTCGCTGCCGCCATCGGGCTGTCCGCCCAGCAGCCGGACGCAGCGCTCGTGGCGAAGGCCCGGGCCATTCACGACCGGGTCATTACGCTCGACACCCACAACGACATCAACCCGCGCGACTTCACGAAGGAGCGCAACTACACCCAGCGGCTCGAGACGCAGGTGAACCTGCCGAAGATGAAGGAAGGCGGCCTCGACGCGTCCTTCTTCATCGTCTATGTCGGGCAGGGACCGCTTACGCCTGAAGGCTATGACCGCGCCTACAAGCAGGCGATCGAGAAGTTCGAAGCGATTCACCGCCTCACGGAGGAGATCGCGCCGGATCAGATCGGCCTGGCGCTGACCGCCGCCGACGTCCGCCGGATTGCCGCGAGCGGCCGGAAAGTGGCGCTCATTGGCGTGGAGAACGCCTATCCGGTCGGGACAGATCTCTCGCGCATCAAGGAGTTCTACGATCGCGGCGCCCGCTACATGTCGCTCGCCCACAACGGGCACAGCCAGTTCGCTGATTCCAACACCGGCGAACGCGACGGCAAATGGCTCCACAACGGGTTGAGCGAGTCGGGGCGGCAGGCGATCATCGAGATGAACAAGTGGGGGATCATGGTCGATGTCTCCCATCCCTCCAGGCAGGCGAACCTGCAGGCGATCGCGATGTCGCGCGCGCCGGTGATCGCCTCGCATTCAGCCGCGCGGGCGCGCGCCGATCACAGCCGGAACATGGACGATGAGCTGCTGGAGGCGCTGAAGAAGAACGGCGGCGTGATCCAGACAGTGGCGTTCGACAGCTACATCAAGATCAAGCCTCCCGACACGCCCGAGCGTGCCGCGGCGATTGCCGCGCTGCGCAAGGAGTTCGGGTTGGGCGCAGGCCCGGGAGGGGGCGGCGGAGGCGGGCAGGGAAGCTTGACCGAGGGCCGCCGCACCCAGTACCGGGTACGCATGGACGAGATTGACAAGAAATTTCCGCCGCCGCCAATGGCCACGGTCAGCGACTTCGTCGATCACATCGACTACCTGGTGAAGAAGGTGGGCATCGATCACGTGGGGATCTCGTCAGACTTCGACGGCGGCGGTGGCGTCAAGGACTGGAACGGCGCCGACGAGACGTTCAACGTCACGCTCGAACTCGTCCGCCGCGGCTACACCGAAGAGCAGATCGGCAAGATCTGGAGCGGCAACTTGCTCCGAGTGATGGACGAGGTCCAAAACGTCGCCCGCGACATCCAGGCGGGCCGCAGATGACACCGATGACGCAGATGACACCGATGACGCAGACGACACAGATGACGCATCTGGTGTGGTCCCGGAGGCCGTGAGTCGATCCCGATCGGGCGAAGCCTCCTCCCGACCACCGTTAGGGCGGGCCTCCCGGCACGGATCTTTTTGCTAAACTGCCCGGCCATGAAGGCGCACTTGTCCGTTTCCCTCATCGTCTTGCTTTCAGTCTGGACGGGGGCGCAGCAGCCCTCGACGCAGCCCCCGCCGAAGGGCGCGATGCCGAATCTCGGGCGTCCGACGAAGGCCACCGACGAGGTGCCGCCGCTCGACTTCGACGGCTATTTTTCCGGCGCCTGGGACTTCGAGTGGACGGTGCCCGAGAGTGCCCTTGGCCCGGCCGGACCGCTGAGCGGCACCACGACTTTCAAGTCGCTCGGCAACAATGTTTTCGAGGCCGACTCCAAGGCCGAAGGACCGAACGGTCCGTTCACGATCAAGGAACGAATCGAGTACCAGAAAGAGCAGAAGCTGGTGACCCGGCAGGTCACCGACAGCCGCGGCTGGAGCTACAAGACCAAGGCCACGGTGGCCGGCGACCTGGGCGGCATCTACTATCTGCTCTACGAGAGCGAGCCGTTCAAGGCCGGCGGCAAGACGGTGCGGCTCAAGGAAAACGTGCGGCTGCTGTCGCCGTTCAACTACCGGGTTGCGATGACGGTGTCGGAAGACGGGAAGGAATTCGCCAACTACGGCAACCCGTGGTGGCGCAAGCAGGTCAAGTAGGAGATCACACCATGCGTCGAGTGTCGCTGTTGACGGTTGCTCTGGTCGCCGGCCTGTCCCTTGCGCCGCGGGCGCAAGGCGACGGCGGATACCGCCTCGTTTCGAACTGGCCGACGATGCCGGCCGGCATGTACTTCGGGCTGAAGGACGCGCCGCCGCCGCCGGCCGAGCGCGAAGCCCAGGCCGCCGCCCGCCGCGCGACGGGCGGACAGCAGGCCGCGCAGAACAACACGGGTGGGCCGACCAACCAGCCCGGAATCTCAGGCCTCGCGATCGGCAAGGACGACTTGATTTACGTCTTCAATCGCGGCCCCAAGCCGGTGATGGTCTTCAACCCGGCCGGCCAGATGGTGATGTCCGGCGCGGACCAGGAGGTCAACGGCAAAACGATCAACCCGAACTGGGAGCACTCCGGCACGGTGGACTGGGATGGCAACGTCTACGTCATCGAGCGAGACGCGCATCGCGTCGTCAAGTTCAGCCCGAAGATGGACAAGGTCCTGATGCAGATCGGCACGACCGGGCAGAAGGGCACCGACGCAACGCACCTGGATCTACCGTCCGGCATCGCCGTGCTGAAGAACGGCAACATCATCATCACCGATGGCTACGGCAACAATCGCGTGCTGCTCTACGACAAGGCCGGCAAGCTGCTCAAGCAGGTTGGAAAGGGCGCGGGCGGTCCGAACGACAAAGGGACCGGCGTCGGTGAATGGCACCTGCCGCACAAGCTGGCCGTGGACGCGCAGGAGAATCTCTACATCATCGACCGGGAGAACAAGCGGCTGCAGGTGTTCGACAGGGAACTGAACTACATCCGTGAGATCAAGAACGAATGGAACCCGTGGGACATCGGCATCTCGCGCAAGGGCACCGATGGCTACGCGTTCATCGCCGACCACATGCTCGAACGGGTCCACAAGATGCAGATCTCTGACGGCAAGCTGGTGGCCACTTGGGGCTCGCAGGGCCTTGGCCCCGGCCAGTTCGACTGGGTCCACGGCATCGTCGTCGACTCGCAGGGTGCGGTGTACGCCGCAGACACCTATGGCCAGCGCCTGCAGAAGTTCGTGCCGGGCTCCTCGTCTATGCGATAGGGGAGTTGCGCGCAAACGCTGAGGGTAGCCGCGGATGACGCTGACTTTCGCGTCATCCGCGGCGCCTGCTTTTCTGGCGGAGTGAAGGCGTCAGTCGTAGAGCTGAATCAGCTTCATCCGCGCCATCCGTTCGAAGTCGCCATCGAGCGACCAGACCAGCGCGTTCCGCTCCGCGGCCAGCGCGGCGATCAGGAGATCGCCCACACCGAATCGCGGGCCCTTGTCCGCGGCGTCCGTGACCCATCGCTCGATGAGGGCCCAGGTTTCCTCGGTGGGATGAGCAACCGCAAGCGCGGACAGCCGCGACTTGAGCTTTCCCCGGTCACGCGTTGACGTGCCCGAGAGGAGCTCCAGCCGTACCGGTAGAGGAAGAATCACGGCATCCGCATCGAGCAGCTGGGCGAGGAGAGGCGCCTCCGGCGCAACTGCCGAGCGCAGCACCGCAATCCACACCGACGTATCGACCAGGACCACGTCCGCCCTCAGCCCCGTGACGGCCGACGCCTCGACGCGGCAATGTCGAGATCGATGTTCACCGCGCCGAACATGCCTTTCAACTCTTCCACCCGCTTCCGCCGGACGACTTCCCGCAAGGCGTGAATGATCGTTTCCGTCTTCGACGTGAAGCCCATTAATTCCCTGGCTTCGTCGACCAAGCCCTCCGGCAAATCCAAGGTCGTACGCATGAAGTACAGGTTAGTATATGCACGATTAGAAGTCAATCATGCATATAATTGTTAGAGATCATGCAGATTCTATCGGGGGAACACGCGGACGACAGTCCAGTAAACACCGATCAGTGCAATGCAAACTGAGAGTGGCGCGGCCACCCTCGGGCGGTACCAGGCGCGCCGCATTGCCGGCCAGAGAATGAGCGCGGCGATGGCGATGACGGTCAGCTGGCCGAACTCCACGCCCACGTTGAACGAGAGCAGAGCGGTCAAAAACTCACTCCGCGGAAGTCCAAGCTCGCGCAGCACGCCCGCAAACCCGAGGCCGTGCAGCAGGCCGAAGAGGAACACCACCAGTACGCGCCCCGCGTGCAGCTCGCGGGTCAGCAGGTTTTCGATCGCGACATAGGCAATCGACAGAGCAATCAGTGGTTCGACGATCGTTGGCGGCAGCGCGAGCACGCCGTAAATCGACAGGCCCAGGGTGATCGAGTGGGCAACCGTAAAAGCGGTCACCTGCATCAAGACCGGTTTCGCGTGGGCGCTCAGCAGGAACAACCCGATGACGAACAGGATGTGATCCAGTCCTTTGGGCAGGATGTGTGTGTAGCCGAGCCCAAGGTACTGGGCGATCACCTCGAGCCTCGTGGGGGGCGTGAACTGGCCGGTGAGATCGATCGGCCGGCTCCAAACGGTTCCGCCAATCCACTCCGTATAGATCTGACCGTCGGCGCGGGCAATCGTCAGCGGGTATGGATCGGCGACGATGCCGTAGAACCAGCGGAGCATGCGCGCATCGGGCGGGACGCGTCCGTGCATGCGGTAGTGGCCCGGAGTCGGCGTGCCGTCCGGCTCCGTCGCGGTTGCCGGCGCCGCGTAGGTCACGGTCGGCGGCTGGATCTCCCGGCCATCGACGAAGAGCACGATGCGATCGCGCATCACCGGGGCCAATACCGCAAGGCGAGCATCGCGCTCGACAGGAGCCAGGCGATCCGTGTTGGGCCGCTTCGGGATGTCGGGGTAATCGGCCAGGAACGGCTCGAGGCGAAGCAGCAGCCACTCCGGATCGTTGGCGAGGTCGAGCGCAAACGAGCCGTCGCTCTGAAACGTCAGCGCGACCCGTGTGCGCTCCATGTCGTGAGCGGCGATCGGTATCGCGGCGGCAAGGCAGCCGCAGAGAATCAACAGGTGAGTGGCGGGGCGCCGCGACACGTCGGGTATCATACCGGCGCCATGAGAGCCGTTCTGATCGGCGCGGCCAGTCTGGTCCTCGCCGCCGCAACCCAAGCGGTGGCCCAACCCGGCAAGAAGGTGGAGATCGTGTCGGTGACAGGCTGTCTTCGCGAACAGGGTGCCGACACCTGGATGCTGGTCGCGGCTACCGAACCGGTCGTCAGCATCGCGAACGCACCGCCGGCATCCGAACTTCCCAAGAGCGCGCCGGAGGGCAAGCTGTCGTACCGCCTGATCGGTGTCGGCGAGTTCAAGCTGCCGACGCTGAAGGACCGGACGGTCGTGGTCAAAGGCCTCTTCATCAAGGACACGCCGACCGCCCGCCTCAACGTCACCTCCGTCGCGGAGGCACTGCCGAGTTGTGCACCTTCGGCGCCGAAGTGAAAGGCAAAAGGCAGAAGGCAGAAGGCAGAAGGCCCCAGCCCCCACGTCCCCAAGACCTCGCCAAATCAGCTACTATTGACCACTTCCCTCGGTCTGGCCGAGGGCCGTTAACTCAGCTGCCCAGGGACTCAACGATGCGCGCAGTCGCTTTGCTCGGCGGTGTGGTTCTCGCAGTCGCTTCGATCTCGGCTGGGAGCGATCCCGTATCGGCTCAAAGCACAGTGCCGTCGGCTGGTGCGCCGACGTTCAACAAGGACGTCGCTCCGATTGTCTACAGCAAGTGCGCGAGTTGCCACCGTGAGGGCGAGGTCGCGCCGATGTCCCTCATCACCTACGAGCAGGTTCGGCCTTGGGCGCGGGCGATCAAGAACAAGGTGGTCGCGCGCGAGATGCCGCCGTGGGGCGCGGACCCGAAAGAAACGCTCCCGATGCGCAACGACGTGAGCCTGTCGGACGCACAGATCCAGACGCTCGTGGCGTGGGTCGATGCGGGTGCCCCGCGAGGCAATCCGGCAGACCTGCCGCCGGCGCCAACCTTCACCACGGGCTGGACGAATGGTTCCGAGCCCGATGCGATTCTCGAGATGCCGGTGGAGTTCGACATCCCCGCCGAGGGCGAGCTTGGCGTCCAGATGTTCTACTCGAAGGTGCCGTGGAACGAGGATCGCTTCGCTGAGGTCGTCGAGCTCCGGCCCGGCAACCGCGCCGTGGTTCACCACGCGGGTATCTTCTTCGTGGATATTCCGGAGGGGGCCAGGCTCGTCAACGGCCGGATCGTTGACTCGGAGGGCAAAGTGATCGGCGATCGCGGCTCCTCGGGCCTGCCGAGCACCGAAGGCAGTCTGCCCGGATCGAGCAAGCTCCTCTCCTGGGTGCCGGGCCGCGGCCTCGATCATCACCGTGCCGACGTCGGCAAGCGCATCCCGGCCGGCAAGTACGTCAACTGGCAGATGCACTACAACCCGACCGGCAAGCCCGAAAAGGATCGCTCGCGGCTTGGCCTCTGGTTCAACAAGGTGCCGGTGACGCACGAGGTGCTCATTCGTCAGGCCGGGGATCCGCTGGCCACCACCAAGGGCGGGCTGTCGCTCTACCGCGCCGAATACAAGGAAGTGGAATACAAGGCGGATCCCAGCAGCACCCGCCGGTCGCGCAGCACGCCGAACATCCCGCCTTACGTGGAGAGCTGGAGCCTGACCGGGATCACGCCGGTGACCGAAGACATCACGCTCTACGCGATGTCGCCGCACATGCACCTGCGCGGCAAGAGCCTGAAGTGGGTGGTCACCTATCCCGACGGGCGCGAGCAGACGATCCTGAGCGTGCCGAAGTTCGACTTCAACTGGCAGTTCAACTACGAGCTCGCCGAGCCGCTGAGGATCCCCGCCGGCAGCAAGATCACCGGCGTTGGTTTCTACGACAATTCACCGAAGAACCGCTGGAACCCGGCTCCGCACCTCGAGGTCTACTGGTCGGAGCAGAGCTGGGACGAGATGTACCAGCCCTTCACCGAGTACTCGGTCGACAGCCAGGACCTGACGAAGAAGGCGGGCACGACCACTTCGTCGCAGCAGCGGCAGCAGCGGTAGCGTGAAATCATCGGCCTGGGGATTGACCGCGCTGAGGCTCTGTCTCAGTGTGTTCTTCCTCTTTGAGGCGATCGGCAAGCTCGGGTGGTTTGCGAGCAGCGCGGTCCTCCGCGAACGGCTGGTGGAGTGGGCCGATTCGGCGCCGGCGCTGAGCCGTGCGTATATCCAGACTGTGTGCCTGCCAGGGGTCGAAGCGTTCTGCCGGCTGGTCCCGCTCGGTGAGTTCTCGGTCGCGATCGCGTTCCTGCTCGGCGGCTATACGCGCCTGGCGGCGCTGCTCGGGCTGTTGATGGTCCTCAACTTCCATTTCGCCAGCGGCATCATGTTCACCTACGGCTACCTGACCAACGGCTACGGGCCGCCGGTCATCGGCGGCCTCCTGGCGCTCGCGCTCGGCGGGGCGTCGCTGCCGTTGAGCGTGCGACGGTGAACACGAAGAACACGTAGGGCACGAAGAACAGTCCGGACCCGCTCGCGCCTACTGTGCGTCCCAGCCTGGCATCTTCGATCGATCGAGCCCGCCGACATCGAAGGCGGCCGTCCGCGTGCCGCCGGCTTTGACCGGGAACTCGATCTGGATCCGCTTTGCAGCGCCAGTGAGGTTCCAAAGCGTCTGCCAGTCGTTGACGAACATCGCGATCGCCTCATCGGTCTTCGGACGACGACCCGCCATCGGCTTCGGCGCGGCATCGTCCACGGTGACCTGCACGGTGCATTTGCCGTAGCAATCGAAGTCGCCGGCCTGCATGACGAGATAGCTGCTGCGGCCCCATGACGCGTGATCGCGGAAGATGAGCCGGACCGGCTTCGCGCCGCCGCCGTCGGTATCGACGTTGTTCGCTGACGACACTGCCGCCGTCACCTGGTGCATCTTGCCTGGCGCGGTTTCCTGGTACGACCACAACGCCGCCAGGCGTTCAGCCTCGCGCCTCGCCGCGGCTTCCTCGCGGCCCTTCGCTTCCTCGGCCTCGGCCGCAGCGCGCTTGGCTTCGGCTTCGGCCCGCCGAGCCTGACCGTCGCTGCAACCGAGCGACAGGGTGACCAGTGCAGCTGTGATCAAGCGCGATCTCACGTCGAACCTCCAGTGCCATCGTAGTTGAACTATCGGCAAGGGTAGTGAAGACGACGTAGAATCGCCGGGCATGCACAGTCGAGTTCTGGCGGCCCTGGTTCTGCTGGGCATAGCCAGCGATCCGTCCTTCCTGGTCGCGCGGCAGACCACGGGGAGCGCGCGCACCTTTGAGGCTCGGCTCTCGACCGTTCCCATCGATCTCGCCATGGCCAGCACCATTGCCGGCAGCGGATCGGTGACGGCGACGCTCAAGGGACGCACGCTCACCGTCAACGGCACCTTCAACGGCCTCAAGTCGCCCGCGACCGTCGCGCGCCTGCACCGCAGCCCCAACCGCGGCATCCGCGGGCCCGCGTTCGCGGACCTCACCGCGACGGCCGGAACCAGTGGCGGCATCAGCGGCTCGGTCGAGCTGACCGCCGCCCAGGTCGAGGATCTGGAGAAGGGACGTCTTTACGTGCAGCTCCACAGCGAGAAGGCGCCGGACGGGAACCTCTGGGGCTGGCTGCTTGCGAAGTAACGCGCCGGGAGTCGGGAATCGGGAGTCGGTAGAGCCATGACACGTGTGATGCGCTTCTTTCCAAGGACTGTGGCGACCCTGGGTCTTGGTCTGACACTCAGCGCAGGACAGGCACCGTCCGCGCCGCCAGTGTTCACGGCCGCTCAGGCGACCGCGGGGCGCGGCGTATACACGGCGCGGTGCGCGGGCTGCCATGCCGCCGATCTGCAGGGCCGCAACGAAGCGTCGCCGCTGGCCGGCCCGAACTTCATGAACACGTGGCGCTCGCGGACTGCCGGCGACCTGGCGAAATACATCCAGAGCTCGATGCCGCCGGGCGGCGCGGGCACGCTCAGTCCCGACGATTACCTGAGCGTAGCCGCCTTCATCCTCTCCGCCAACAGCGCGGCAGCTGGCCCGGCTCCGTTGGCGTTGACGACGGCGGCGACGATCGGTGCGGTGGCGCCGGGGACGGTGTCGCAAGCCGCGATCAGTGGAGAGAATGCCGGCAGCGGGCAAGGCGCCGGTGCTGGCCGCGGAGCCGGTCAGGGTGCCGGACGCGGGCAGAGCGCTCCGCCGTCGCGCGGACACAGCGTTCAAGGCGAAGTACCCAACTACGTCCCGGTGACCGAGGAGATGCTCCGCAACCCGCCGCCGGGCGATTGGCTGATGGCGCGCCGCAACTATCAGGGCTGGAGCTACAGTCCGCTCGACCAGATCTCCCGGAGCAATGTGAAAGACCTGCGTCTCGCCTGGTCGTGGTCGATGATGGAGGGCGCCGCCAACCAGCCGATGCCGCTCGTCCACAACGGCATCATGTACCTCACCAACACCATGAACATGGTGCAGGCGCTCGACGCCGCGACTGGCGATCTGATCTGGGAGCACCAGGTCGGGCCCAATCAGCAGTTCGGCTCGTTCGGGTCGATGCGCAATATCGCCATCTACGGCGACAAGGTCTTTCTCGCCACCACCGACGCCCGGCTCGTCGCGCTCGACGCGCGCAACGGCAAGCTTGTCTGGGAAACGACCATTGCCGACAAGACGAAGGGCTTCTACAACACCTCCGGCCCGATCGTCATCAAGGGCAAGGTCGTTCAGGGGCTGCAGGGCTGCGACCGTTATCGCGAGGAGCGCTGCATGATCAGCGCCTACGACGCCGAGACAGGCAAGCAGCTCTGGAAGTTCTACACGATCGCGCACACCGGCGAGCCGGGCGGCGACACCTGGGGCAGCCTCCCCGACATGATGCGGCAGGGCGGCGAAACGTGGATCGTCGGCAGCTACGATCCGGATCTCGATCTTACCTACTGGGGTGTGGCCCAGGCCAAGCCGTGGATGCCGGCGAGCCGCGGCAATTCGATTAAGGACGCGTCACTCTACGGGGCGTCCACGGTGGCGATTCGCGGCGCCGATGGAACGCTGGCCTGGCACTACCAGCACATCCCGGCCGAAACGCTGGATCACGACGAGGTGTTCGAGCGCGTGCTCGTCGATCTCGGGCCGGACAAGGTGCTCTTCACGATCGGCAAGGCCGGCATTCTCTGGAAGCTCGATCGCCGGACCGGCCGGTTCATGGGCCACCGCGAAACCGTGTTTCAGAACGTCTTCACGCGCATCGATCCGGAGACAGGCGTGCCCGAATACCGGGACGACATCAAGAGCCAGAAGCTGGACGAGTGGATCGCGTCGTGCCCGAGCACCGAGGGAGGGCACAACTGGCAGGCGATGAGCTACAACCCGGCCGCCGGGCTGCTGATCATCCCGCTCTCCCAGTCCTGCATGGAGATTGCGGCGCGCAAGGTCGAGCTCACCCCGGGCTCCGGCGGGACCTCCGCCGGCCGCCGTTTCTTCGAGATGCCGGGCAGCGACGGCAACATCGGCAAGCTCGCCGCCTACGACGTCAATACGCTTCGCCAGGTCTGGACGCACGATCAGCGGGCGCCGTACCTGACGGCGGCGCTGTCGACGGCCGGTGGCGTCGTGTTCATCGGCGACCTCGCCCGCTACTTCAGGGCGCTCGACGTCAAGACCGGTGACGTGCTGTGGGAGACGCGGCTCAACACGGCCGTCCAGGGCTATCCCGTGAGCTTCAGTGCCAACGGCAGGCAGTACATCGCGGTGACCACCGGAGTCGGGGGCGGCAGTCCGCGGCTCGTGCCGCAGACGCTGGCGCCGGAGATCCAGCCCCCCGCCTACGGTCACACGCTCTACGTGTTCGAGCTGCCGAAGAAATAGGCGGCGCCGTTCACGCGCCGCCCGCTGCGGTGGGTCCTGGGGCCTGGGGTCTGCCTCGGACCAGTTCGGGAAGGCTATTTGGGGAGCTTGTAAGCGATCAGCTCTCCAGGGAATCCCGCTGCGCTGATCGACACTGTGATGTACTGCTGCCCGTCCAGCAGGTAGGTCATCGGCGACCCGGTCTGCGGCGCCGGCATGTAGACGGCGCCCACATCCTCGCCGGTCGCCTTGTTGTAGGCGCGCAGCATCGCGCCCTGACCTTTCGGAGTGGTGTTCATGCCGCCTTCGCCGGCGATCAGGAGCGTCTTGGTGGTCAGCACGCCGATACGTCCCGGGCGTCCCGTGCGGGGGATGTTGAGCCCCTTGAGGGCCGGGTTGTTCTTGACGTTGTCCGGCGTATCGCCGTGGGCGATCTGCCACACGAGATCGCCCTTGTTCAGGTCGATTGCGGTAATGCGCCCGTAGGGAGGCTTGATCAGCGGCAGACCCTGGACGGTTGTATTCGGGAACCCGGGCCGGCCGCTCTTGTCGTTCGGATCCGACGCGAAGCCGCGCACGAACAGCATGTCCGACTTCAGCCCGTCGCCCGGCGCCAGCCCGAGCGGCGTCACCGCGGTGTTGGAGAAGATGTAGAACATGTTGGTGTCGGGATCGAGCGACCCGCCCTGCCAGTTCGCCCCGCCAGTGGCGTTGGGCAGCATCAGCGTCGCGAGAGGCCCGTCCCACTTGCTCACCACGGGCGGCGTGAACAGCGGTCCGATCTTGTAGCGCTGCACCAGCTTCACCGCTTCAGCCCGCAGCTCGGGCGTGAAATCGATCAGGTCGTCGATCGACACGCCCTGCCGATCGAAGGGCGGCGGCTTGGTGAGGAAGGGCTGCGTTGGCGAGTACTGCTCGCCCGGGACATCACCTTTCTCGACGGCGCGTTCCTCGAGCGGCCACACCGGCTGTCCGGTGCTGCGATCGAGCACGTAAACCCATCCCTGCTTGCTCGGCTGCGCCAGGGCCTTGATGGCCTTACCGTTGACGGTGATGTCCGCCAGGATCGGCGCGCAGGGCAGGTCGTAGTCCCAGATTCCGTGGTGCACGAACTGCCGGTGCCACTTGCGCTTGCCGGTGGTCAGGTCCACCGCGACGAGGCTCTCGCCGAACAAGGTGTCGCCGGGGCGATGCCCGCCGTAGTAGTCGCCGGTCGGCATCTCCACCGGCAGGAAGAGGGTGTTCGACTCCTCGTCGATCGTCATCTGCGCCCACACGCCGACGTTGCCGGTGTAGGTCCACGAGTCCTTTTCCCAGGTCTCGTTGCCGAACTCGCCCTTCTCAGGAATGGTGTGGAAGATCCACAACCGCTTTCCGGTCCGCGCGTCGTAGCCACGGACGAAGCCCTTCTGGTTGGTCTTGCTCTTTGGCGCGCCGCCTTCCATGTGGGCGGCGCCAATGATGATGGTGTTCTTCGAAACGATCGGCGCGGCATGCAGGCCGACCTCGCCCTTGACCAGATCCATCTCCTGGTCCATCTCGAGCTTCAGATCGACGATGCCATTCTTGCCGAACCCCTGGACGCGGCTGCCGGTCTTCGCGTCGAGCGCGACCAGCAGGTAGCCGGGCGTGACGTAGAGGATCCGCTCCTCTTTGCCGTCGGTCCAGTAAGACAGGCCGCGTCCGGACAATTGACGGGGAGCCGCCGCGCCGCGATCGCCCTCGTTGATGCTATGCATCCACTTGAGCTCGCCCGTGGCCGCGTCGATGGCCACCGCCGCGCGGCGCGTTCCGGCCGTGAAGTAGAGGCTGCCGTTCACCATCAGCGGTGTGGTCTGCAACTGGAACTCGGGACGCGGGCCGAGGTTGTCGGTCTTGAAACGCCAGGCGATCTCCAGCTTGTTGAAGTTGCCAGCGTCGATCTGCGACAGCGGCGAATACCGGCGGCTGGCCAGGTCGCCGCCGTAGGTCGGCCACTGGCCATCCTGCGTCCCCCGCGAAATGACATCCGCGCCTTGTCCCGCGATCGGCAGCGCGGCGCCGGCGAGGAGCGTAATCAGGCCGAATCGAGCCGCCCGTAAGCGAACGGTTGAATGCATGGCGACACTCTAACAGCAGAGTAGATCGGCGACAACACACGGCGTCGCGCTGTCGCGGCCCTTGACAGCCGGTCGCCAGTGACGATGATCAGGCATGACATTCGCGCATCTGGGCAGCGGCGCCGCCGCGGTCATCCTCCTCGCCGTGACAGTGAGCGGCGCCCCGCCCGCGGGCCCGGTCCGCTTCGCGCCGCACGACATCGATGCTGATTTTCGCGGCGGCTACGCCGTGGACGTCGCCGACTTCAACAAGGACGGGAAGCCGGACGTCATCGCCAATTCCCTCGGCGTCAGCGAAGTGGCGTGGTACGAGAACCCGTCCTGGGCGCGCCACGTCATCGTCGCGGACGTCCGTCAGGTCGTGAACCAGGCGATGTACGACGTGGATGGCGACGGCATCCCGGAGATCGCGTTCCAGAGCGGGTTTGCGATGGTGCCGGGCAAGAGCGAGGGCCTCAACTGGCTGGCCCGTCACCAGGGGGACCCGCGGCAGCCGTGGAAGGTAGATCGAGTGGATGCGTTCCCCACCTCGCACCATGTCGCCTGGGCCGATTTCGACGGCGACGGGACTCGTGAGCTCGTCAACGCGCCGCTGCTAGGTCCGAAGGGACTCGCGCCCACATATGATCAGGACAAGGCGTCGATTTTCTGGTACAGCCCGAAGGACTGGACGCGACACGTGATCACCGAGGACATCCCGGGGATCATCCACCGCGTGCGGGTCTCGAAGTGGGACGGCAACAACCGTGACCAGATCCTCGTCGCCAGCTTCGAGGGAATTGCGGTGTACCGCGCGACCGGGTCGGGTGCGTCGATGAAGTTCGAGAAACAACTGCTCTCGGCCGGTCACGCCGAGAAGGCGCCGCGGCTGGGGGCCAGCGACGTCGGCGTCGGCCGGCAGGACGGCCGCAAGTTCTTCGCCTCGGTCGAGCCGTGGCACGGGAACGAGGTGGTGGTCTACACCGACAAGGACGGCCAGTGGCAGCGCAGGGTCATCTACGACAAGGTCGCCAGCGGCCACGAGATTGCCGTGGTGGACCTCAACGGCGACGGCCGCGACGACATCGTCGCCAACGACAACAGCCGGCCCTCGCAGAACAGTCCGAGCGCGCCGAACGGTGGGGTCCACGTGTTTTACGCCCCTGAGGACGCCGCATCGGGAACGTGGCAGTATCAGCGGATCGAGGAATCGGCGGCGATGAACAGCTGCACCGCTGTGGACATCAATGGCGATGGCCGGCGCGACCTCGTGTGCACCGGCGCCGGCGGCGTCGTGCGCTGGTACGAGAACCTCGGCAAGTGATAACGCGCCAGTCCGACACGCCCGCATGCAGGTTCCCGACGTCTTCAATGTCGCAGACTATTTCGTGGACCGTCACCTTCGCGAGCAGCGCGGTGACCGGGTGGCCATCGAGTGCGGCGATGAGCGCGTCACCTACAAGGAGCTGGCAGACCGCGTAGCCCGGTTCAGCTCCGCCCTCGTTCATCGATTCGGCGTACGGCGCGAAGAGCGGGTCCTGTTGTGGCTTCTCGACGGCCCGCCCTTCTTCTACGCGTTCTGGGGCGCCATTCGCGCGGGCGCAGTCGCCGTCCCTGTCAACACGATGTGGACGGGGAAGGATCTGGCCTACGTACTCAACGACAGCCGGGCGCGGGTGGCGGTCGTCAGCGCGGCGCTGCTGCCGTCCCTCCTGGCCATTCCCCGCGACGAACGCCGATACCTGGATCACATCGTCGTAGCCGACGGCGACGCTGGAATGGGGTGCGTCGAACTCGGCGAAGTGCTCGAGCGGAGCGCGGCGTCGAGCGATCCGGCGCCTACGAACCGGGACGAACCCGCGTTCTGGCTCTACTCGTCCGGCAGCACCGGCATGCCAAAGGGCTGCGTCCACCTGCAGCACGACATGGTCATCTGCGCCACCGGCTACGCCCGGGAGGTACTCGGAATCACGGCGAGCGACCGTTGCTTCAGCGTCGCCAAGCTGTTCTTTGCATACGGACTCGGGAACGCCGGGTACTTTCCGCTCAGCGTTGGCGCAACCTCCATCCTCTGGCCGGGGGCACCCACGGCGGCGAACGTCTACGCGGTGATCGAACGTCATCGGCCCACGCTGTTCTACTCGGTGCCGACCAATTACGGAATGCTGCTGGCCTGCCATCCCCCGGAGGCGGGGCGTGAGTTCGACCTGTCCAGCATTCGCCTCGCGGCCTCGGCGGGGGAGGCACTGCCCCCCGCGCTCTTCGAGCGCTTCAAGGCGCGCTTCGGCCTCGAAATACTCGACGGCATCGGTTCGACCGAAGTCCTGCACATGTTCATCTCGAACTTCCCTGGGCGGGTCCGGCCAGGGTCGAGCGGTGAGCTGATCCCGGGATACGCGTCACGCATCGAGGACGAGGAGGGACGCCCGGTTGCGATCGGCGAGATCGGGAACCTGCTCATCAAGGGCGACTCGACCTGCGCGTTGTACTGGAATCAGCACGAGCGCACCAAGGCGACAATCGAGGGGCACTGGATTCGGACCGGCGACAAGTATCACCAGGACGCGGACGGCTACTTCTGGCACGCCGGGCGCTCCGACGACATGCTCAAGGTCGGCGGCATCTGGGTCAGCCCCGTCGAAGTGGAAAACGTGCTGATGGAACACGCCGCGGTGAAGGAATGCGCGGTCGTCGGGCATCTCGATCACGATCGGCTGGTCAAGCCGGCCGCGCACGTTGTGCTGGCAGCCGGTTTCGTGGCGACCAACGTGCTCGAACAGGAGCTGCAGCAGTTCGTTCGCTCGCGGCTCGCCGAGTACAAGCGCCCGCGCTGGATTCATTTCCTGTCTGAGTTGCCGAAGACCGCGACCGGGAAGACGCAGCGTTTCCGATTACGACGCCAGGAATAGGCCTCGCTTCGCTCGGTAGGCCTCGCTTCGCTCGGCAGGCGGCGCTTCGCGCCGCAGGCGCGCCTTCGGCGCGCGGGGATCTGATGATCTGGCGCATCGGGCTGGATGGCGCCGAGACTATGGCAAGTCTTGTCCCCTACATCTCCAGTTCACTAGATCCCTACGCGCCGAAGGCGCGCCTGACGCCCGGAGGGCGGCCTACGGTCCGAAGGACCGCCTACGGCGGCGAAGCCGCCGCCTACTGCGCCGGCCGCATCTTGTAGAACGCTGCGGTCAGTTCGGGGAGTGTTCGCTCATGCGGCTTCGCGGTCGGGAGGTTCGCGAGCACACCCTGTCGGTCGCCCGCGCTGCGCTCCTGGCCCAGCTTGAACTTGCCCTCGATCGCCTCGATTTCCATCGAGAACGGAACGATTCCCTTCATCATGCCGGCGACGTAATCGGCGCTCAGCGTGTCGAAGTCGTAGCTCGTGCCCGACTTCGTTTCGAACTTCTTGATCAGCCGGGCCAGCAACCCGCGAGTCGCGTCTGGCCCTTCAATGAGCTTCGGCCGCCCAGAGACGTGCACTACCGCGAAGTTCCACGTTGGCACGACGGACTTGTTCGCATACCACGCCGGCGAGATGTAGCCATTCGGCCCGCGGAAGACGATGACCGCCTGGTGACTGCCATCAAGCGCCGCGCGTTGGGGGTTCTGCGCCGAGATGTGGCCGAACACGGTCCCGTAGCGGCCCTGCGCGCGCTCGAGGAACGTCGGGATATGGGTGATGCGAAGCGTCGGAAGCGCCGTGATGAGGTCCACGAACGCGTACTCGTCCATGAAGTCGTGCAGGAACGCGCGGTCCTCGACGATGTGGGCCTTGGGGATGTAGAGCGACGGATCCATGGCCGCCGATTCCTGCGCCTCTACCTCGCGGCCAATCACCATCGGCGCCGCGAGCAACGTGGCCAGCACTTCACGTCGATCCATGACACTCCCCCTCGCGATTTCGCTCCTGACCGTGCCAACCATCGCGGACAGCCCAGCGTAGCCGGGTCTGCCTCCCGGCAGCGGCGCGCGTTAGCGCGCCGGCTTCAGCTTCCCCTGGTGACAGGTCATGCAGCCGATCTCAGGATTCTTCACGCCGGCAAAATGCTTGTTGATCGCGCCGGTCATGCCCCGCATCCGGCGGCCCACGGCCTTCATCGGGTTGTCGTCCGATCCCCAGTTGTTCGGATCGTGGCAATGCGAGCACCCGGTTCCCAGCGAGGCAGTGAAGACGCCCATCTGCAGCGCCAGCGAGTTGTCGCCGTTGAAAGCCTTTTCGTAGCGCTTGGCGTCGCGCTCCCACTGCTCCTGCGTGATCTTCGGCGGCGTCGTCGAGCCCTGATGGCACGTGTTACAGGTGATGCCGCCGTACTGCTTCAGGGCGCCGGAGTTGAGGTCGCTGACCATCTTCTGCATCCGGAACGCCACGTCGAACATCGGCAGGTAGGCGAGGCTCCACTGCTGGTCGAGGTGGCAGTGCGTGCACTCAACACCGAGCGCTTTGTTGTACTCCTGCATCCGCGCCTGGACATCGTCCTGGGCGTGGAGACGGGCGAGCGAGAGGGTGACGAGCACGGTGAACAGCACGAACACGACGAGCCGGCGCATGGCGTAGATAGCCTACCATCCGGCCATGGGCCGGAGGCGCTCGCGGTTCGCCGCCTGTGAAGCGGCCGGGTTAGGATCGGGACGATGAATGCGGCCGGGCGCGCGCGAATGTCGTTCGGGACGGCAGTCCTGGCCTTTGCGGTTGCGCTCTCCGCGGCTGTGCGCGGACAGGTACCGGCACCGTTTCCCGGAACGCTCGACGACCATCCCGCGATCCGGTATTCGGACCGCACGCCATCGGACCCCGTGGCCCGGCTGAACGACGAGTTGATTGCCGGGCGCCTGGCTTTGACGCCCGACTCCAAGACCGGTTACTTGGTCCCGGTTCTCGAGGCGCTCGACATACCGGTCCAGTCGCAGTTGCTCGTGTTCTCCAAGACCGGCGTCCAGCGCGATCACACCGGTCCTGCCAATCCGCGCGCGCTCTACTACAACGGATCGGTCGTCGTCGCGTATATCCCGGGTGCTGAGGCGCTCGAAATCGCCTCCCACGATCCGCAGCTTGGCGTCGTCTTCTACGTAATACCGCAGGCGGCGCCGGCCGGAACCGCGCGATTCGCGCGCCGGACGACGTGCCTGTCCTGCCATCTCTCGGCGTCCACCCTGGAGGTGCCGGGATTCCTCGACCGGAGCAACATGGTCGGCGAGGACGGACAGGTGATGCCGGCGCTCGGGAGCTTCACGGTCAATCACCAGACGCCGCACACCGAGCGCTGGGGCGGATGGTTCGTCACCGGCAACGCCACGGCGCCTCCGTACGGCCCGCTCGGGCACCTCGGAAATATCACGGTCACGTCGCACCCGACCTCTGGACCGGTGATCATGTCCGACCAGGTGCTCATCCAGTGGTTGAATCGGCCGCTGGAGCACGACCGCTATCTCTCTTCCGAGAGCGATCTCGCGGCGTTGATGACCTTCGATCATCAGGCTTACGGGCTCAACCTGATCACGCGGCTGCATTACGAAGCGCGGATCGCGGCGGCCGAATCTCGGCCTGTGCTGTCCACTCCGGAGGTGGATCAGCGAGTGCGGGAGCTCGCCGAGTACATGCTGTTCGTCGGCGAAGCGCAGTTGGCCTTCGAAGTGACGCCGAGAAAGGGGTTTGCCGAGGCACTGGCCGGCCGCGCCCCGAAGGATCGGCGCGGGCGATCGCTGGCAGAGATGGACCTGAGGACGCGTCTGCTCAAGTACTCGTGCAGCTATCTCGTATACTCGGACGCGTTCTCGGCGCTGCCGGCCGAGGTCAAGCACGCGGTCTACCGGCAGATGTTTGCGATCCTCGGCGATGCATCGCCTCGGTACGCGCACCTCTCACTCGCCGATCGCCGCGACATCGCCGACATCCTTCGCGACACCGTTCGCGACCTTCCCCCCGATCTCCTGAGCGGATCCCGAACGGTGGTGCCGCAATGAGGTTCACGACACTGGCGCGATCGTGCTTTGCTCTCGCTGCGCTGATTGCCGCGACTGCGGCAATCGCGGCGCAGGAAAAGGCGCGGCCCAAGGTGATCGTCCTCACGACCGGCGGCACGATTGCCAGCCGCGTCGGCGCCTCGATGCAGGATGGTAACGCGCTCGTCGGCGCAGTGCCCGAGCTGAACGAGCAGGCCGCAGTGTCGGTGGAAGAGGTGAGCCGGGTCGGCTCGTCGCAGATCACCCCCGCGCACTGGCTGACGATGGCGGCTCGCGTCAACCAGCGCTTTCGCGAGGACGCAGCGCTTGCCGGCATCGTCATCACCCACGGCACCGACACGCTCGAGGACACAGCCTACTTCCTGAACCTGACAGTCCGGGACCGCCGCCCGGTGGTGATTACCGGCTCGATGCGATCGGCGAACGAGATTTCGGCCGATGGCCCGGCGAACCTGTTGAACGCGGTTCGGGTCGCGGTCGCTCCGGCGGCCGTCGGCAAAGGCGTGCTGGTCGCCCTGAACGAGCACATCGCCGCGGCGCGTGACGTCTGGAAAACCGACAACCGCCGCGTGGAAACCTTCCGTTCGCCCGAGTTGGGATACCTCGGCTTCGTCGACCCGGACGGGGTGGTTTTTTACCGGGCGCCGCTTCGGGCACACACAATCGACAGCGAGTTCGATCTCGCCGGTGTCACGTCACTGCCCGAGGTCGCGATTCTGTACGACTACCCGGGGTTCACTGCCTCGCTGATGGATGCGGTGCTGACGACCAGGCCGGCCGGCGTTGTCTTTGCCGGTTTCGCTGGGGGACGGCTGAGCGCCGGAGGGCGTGAGGCGGTGCGGAAGGCGGTGTCAGCCGGTATCCCGGTCGTCATCACGTCGCACGTGCCAGGCGGGCGCATCGTCGGAGATCCCGCGTCGGAACTGTCTGCGGTGCTCGCCCGAGACCTCTCGCCGAACAAGTCGCGTGTGCTGCTGATGTTGGCGCTGACCCGGACCCGCGACGCCCGTGCGCTTCAGAAAATCTTCGACACTTACTAGGCGCCGCGCGGCGCCTCTAGAATACGGAGCCGGGAGTTACCCATGCGACTGCAGGTGATGTTGGTGCTGGTGACGGGAGCGGTGGCCGGCCTTGGCGCTCAAAGCTCGCAGGTGCCGCCGCCGTGGGCGTTCACGGTCAATACTCCCGCGCCGGCAGGTGCTCCGGCTCCAGCGGCGGCCGCACCTGACCCCACGCCCCGGCACGTGCCTGGAACCGACAAGGCGTTCACGGTAGCTGAAACCCGCGACGCGTACAGCCCGCCCGACTGGCACCCGTCCGGCCACCCGCCGATGCCGGCTGCCGTGGCGCATGGCCGCAAGCCGGAGATGCGCGCGTGCGGCTTCTGCCATCTGACGAACGGGCAGGGGCGGCCGGAGAACGCATCGTTGGCGGGCTTGCCGGTCGCGTACATCACGCAGCAGATGGCTGATTTCAAGAGCGGAGCCCGCAAGAGCAGCGAGCCGAAGATGGGGCCGCCGAACGCGATGATCGCCGACGCCAAGGCGGCCACCGACGACGAGATTCGCGCTGCCGCTGAGTACTTCTCGTCGTTCCCGTTCAAGAAGTGGGTGCGCGTCGTCGAGGCCACGGAGGTGCCGAAGACGCGCATCACCGGTTCGATGCACGTGCCGACCGAAGGCACCGAGCCGCTCGGCCAGCGCATTGTCGAGATGCCGGAGAATCTCGAACGGACCGAGCTGAGAGATGGCGCCTCTGGCTTCGTTGCATACGTGCCGGTCGGGAGCATTGCCGCCGGTGAGGCACTGGTCAAGACTGGTGGCGGCCGGACCCAGGCTTGCGGCATCTGCCACGGTGAGGACCTGAAGGGGATGGGACCCGTACCGCCGCTGGCGGGCCGGTCCCCCAGCTATACGGTCCGGCAGTTGTGGGACCTCAAGTACGGGGCTCGGCGGGGCGGGTGGTCACGGCTGATGAAGAGCGCCGTATTGAACATCAGCCTCGACGACATGGTTGCGATCGCCGCCTATGCGGCATCGCTCGAGCCGTAGGAGGCCCGCTGCGCCGGCCCGGAGGGCCGCCTACCGTCTGCCCGAAGGGCTGACGGCCTACCGGTCGCGAACGACGAGAGCTTTCGTCGTCGTTTGCGACCCGCATTTCTCGAACCAGTCGATGCCCTCGCTCACCAGGTCGAACTTCAGCGCGTAGCGGCCAGGCTGCGTGGGAGCGGGCACTTCGATCGGCACGTCGACGGTCGCACCAGGAGCGATGTCGCCGGGCAGCCAGGCGCGGGCGTAATCGCGATTGATCATCGTCCCGTCCTCGCCCATCAACTGGGCGCCGAGCCGGACGAGCCGCCGGCCGTAGCTGGCCTGGGCTCGGAAGGGGCGCGATGAGAGATTCTTCACCCGCGTCTTGACGGTAACCGGCCGCGCCGCCTTGGCCCGCAGAGGGAACCCTGGAATCAGGGTGCGGACGTCGATCTGGGCCCGGGGCGTCATGCCGGGGATCGCGTTGCCGAGCCCGCTCATGTCCCACACTTCGTGACGGATTCGCTCGTAGTCCGGCGTCCCGGCCGCGAAGCGGCGCGAGTAGGAATCCTCCGGATGATCGGTGATCTCCCAGCAAAGGCGATCGACGCCGACCTCGGCTGCGATCTGCCGGGCCTTGTTCATCTCTTCGTCCGAGTCGTTCCAGTTGAAGAGGATATAGCGCCAGTTGAGGTGCGGCACGTCTCGGCCGGCCTTGCGCTTCTCGTCGGCCATCGCGCGAAGGTTCGCAAGCGCCCTGTCGAAGTTCCCGCGCTGACGATACTTCACGTAGATGTCCTGCGAGGCGCCGTCGAGCGAGAAGGTGACCTCGTCGATGCCCGAGTGGACGAGGCGCCGAGCCTTCTCTTCGGTCAGGGCCAGGCCGTTGGTGCTCGTGTAGAGATAGATGTGCGGGAACTTCGCCTTGATGTATTCGCACATTTCAACAGCGCGCTTGTGCAGGAACGCCTCGCCGTAGTTGAAGAAGTCGATTCGGACCAGCGACGGTCCGGTCTCGTCGACCGCCTTCGTGAACAGGTCCCAGTCGAGCATCCCGGCCTGGCGGGTCCGGGTGATGCCGGTCTCGGGCGCGCAGCACGACTGGAAGCAGGAGATGTTGCAGGCGGCGGTGCACTCGATGTACAGCCGGTTCGGCAGCGGCCCGACGTTCACCTCGCGCTGCGGAATGGCTTCGTCAGGTCCGAGCGGCAGCTTCAACGGGCAGTCGCCGCAGAAGGACGATCCGCCGGCGTTGAGATCCACGCGCAGCTGCCGCGCCGTAGGTCCCTGCCACACGTCGGCAACCGAGGTCGTGCGCACGTCGCCGAGCACCCGCTTGGCGTAGGGGTCGGCGCAGCCGCAGACGATCCGGCCGTCGCACAGCATCACCGCAATCGAGTGCGGCCAGGAACAGGTGTAGCGAGTGGCGAGGTAATTCTCGGACATAACATCAAGGCAGAAGGCAAAAGGCAGAACAGGACGGCGCGAATATTGAGGCCTCGCGAACGCCAATCCCGCGAATCTAATCAGTCCCTCCCGCGATCGCCTCCCGAACGCAGTTCACTCCCGAAGGGTCTTCCGTCCCGAACGCAACTCACTCTCGAGCGCTTTTCCCTCCCGCGTCCTTCTTCCCCAGCTTCTTGATGTACTGCTCCAGCCGATCGTTCTCGTACTTCACCTGGTTGAGGAACAGGCTCTCGGTCAGGTACGCGCGCAGGTCCTCGTCGTTCATCTGCGACACGAGGTGGTTGATCTCGCGGTTCATGTCCTCGTAGCTGCCGCCTTCGATCACCTTGGCGGTGATCTCATGGAAGAGCGCTTCGAGGATGGCGAGCAGGTCGCCGTCGAGCGGAATCTGCTTGCCGGTGGTCGTGGTGATGCTGCGCATCGGATAGCCCCTCAGTCGCGTCGCGGGGTCAGGCCCCGAAGCTCTGCACGGCGCTCGCCTCGTCGGGGAACATCTTCAGGAAGTTGTGGGCGCCGGTCATCGTCAACATCGTCTCGACCCGCTTCTGAACGCCGGCCAGCCGCAGCTGGCCGCCAGCGGCAGTGGTCTGCCGGTAGAGATCCATCAGGCAGCCGATCGTCGCCGAGTCGACGTAGGTGACTTTCGACAAGTCGATGAGGACCTTGCGATCGCCGCCGGCAAGGAGGCCGGTTACGGCCGCCGAGAAATCCTGGAGCAGCGGATACATGATGCGCGTCTCGCCGATGCGGACGATCGAGACGTCGTGGGAGCGGTCGGTTGTGAGGTTCATCCATGTACCCCTTCGAGTTCATCGCGCAGCCGCTGGATCTGGCGGGCCAGCTCGGTGCGGCCGCGATTGATGCGGGACTTGACGGTGCCCTCCGGCAGCTGCAGCTTCTCGGCGATCTCCTGATAGGAGAGCTCCTGGATGTCGCGGAGCATGACGGCGCTGCGGAGCGTCGGCTGCAGTTCCGCCATGGCCCGGCGGAGCAGCTCGACGCGGCCGCGTTGTTCGAGCTCGGCGTAGGCGCTCGGCGTGGTGGCGGCTGGCATCAGCTCGCCGGCGTCGACGTCGCGATCGATCGTTTCCCGCTCCTTGCGGACGCTGCGGTAGTGATCGATGCACAGGTTTCGCGAGACGCTGACCAGCCATGTCTGGAAGTTCGCGCGGCGGTCGAACGTGTGCAGCGAGCGGAAGATCTTCAGGAAGATGTCCTGGGTCAGATCCTCGGCCTCGTCATGCTTGCCGGTGAACTTGTAGGCGATGTTGAACACCTTGCGGCGGTGCTGCCGGACGATCTCTTCCCACGCCTGCTGGTCGCCGGCAAGACAGCGCTGAATCAACGCATCGATGGCGTCCGTGGAAGCCGGTGACGAATCTGGCATGAGACGGCGGATACCGTGGTATCCCGGCAGGCGGGGGCCAGAATACCACGAATTCCCGCGGCACCCGGCCCGGCCGCCGCGCTATGATCGTCGGCTGATGAGTGCCTCGCCAGACGCGCAGGACAGCGTGAGCGCAGCCGCCGACACGACCGCGCTCGACGGCATCGGCGCGTCGGTCGGCACGCCCGCCTACGTCTACGACGCCGACGCAATCCGCCGCGCCTACCGGCGCCTCGACGACGCGTTTGGCCGCGTTCCGCACGCCATCCACTACGCGCTCAAGGCGAACTCGGCGCTGGCCATCGCGAGGCTGGTCCGATCGCTCGGCAGCGCCGCCGACGCCAACTCGATGGGCGAGGTGGACATCGCCCTGCGCTGCGGCTTCAGCCCCGACGAGATCGTCTTCACCGGCGTCGGCAAACGCGGCGACGAGCTGGAACGCGCCGTGGCGCTCGATCTGCTCGCCATCAACGTCGAATCGCCCGGAGAGCTGGATCGGCTGGCGCGCCTCGCCGCCGACCGCGGCCGGGTCGCGCGCGTGGCCCTCCGGGTCAACCCCGACATCGACGCCCGCAGCCATCCGCACATCTCCACCGGCCTCAAGTCCAACAAATTCGGCGTACCGATCGATCTTGCGACCGGGCTGTTCCGTGACATCGCCGCGCGTCCCTCGCTTCGAGCGGTTGGCATCCACGTCCACATCGGATCCCAGATCACCTCGCTCGACCCGCTGACCCGGGCGGCCGAGGCGGTCGTGACCCTCGCTCGCGAGCTGCGCGGCCACGGCATCGCGATCGAGCACCTGGATTTCGGCGGCGGAGTCGGTATCGCCTATGACGGCGGCGTAGCGCCCGACGCGGCCGAGTACGTCCGCCGCATCGTCGCGGCCGCCGGCGCATCAGGGCTGAAGCTGGCGATCGAACCCGGGCGCGTCCTGGTCGGTGCCGCGGGCGTTCTGCTGACGCGGGTCGTGGATGTCAAACACCTGCCGGGCACGAAACGCTTCGTGGTCCTCGACGCCGGCATGACCGAGCTGATGCGCCCGGCACTCTACAACGCCTTCCATCGCATCGAGCCGCTGCGCCCGCGTGCCGGCATCGCCGAGCCTTGCGACATCGTCGGCCCGATCTGCGAGAGCACGGACACCTTCGCGCGCGATCGGCTCCTTCCGCCGGTGGAGGTTGGCGATCTCGTCGCGATCCGCGACTGCGGCGCCTACGCCGCCGCGATGGGATCGAATTACCTGCGCCGGCCGCTGCCGCCGGAAGTGCTGATCGATGGCGATACCTGGCGCGTGACCCGCCGCCGCCAGACGCTCGACGACATGCTGGCGCTCGAGGAGCCCGGTCACGATTCCTAGTTCCTAGTCCCTGATTCCTAGCTCCTATCTCCTGTCTCCTGCCTCCTATTCCTGTCCCGACATGCGCGGTTCCGTCATCGCTTTCGAAGGTCTCGATCAGAGCGGCAAGCAGACGCAGTCCGAACGGCTCGCTGACGTGCTGCGGTCCGAAGGCCGGCAGGTCGAGTTCCTGTCGTTCCCGGCCTACGCCACCAGCGTCGGCGCCGAGATCGGCCTGGCGCTCCAGGGTGCGCGGGACTACGACGCTGCGACCCTGCAGCTGCTCTACATCGCCAACCGCTATGAGTTCCGCCCGCGCGTCCTCGAGTGGCTGGCTGCGGGAGCCGTTGTCATCTGCGACCGGTATCTCGCATCGAGCATTGCCTATGGGGAGGCGCAGGGGCTCGACGCCGCGTGGCTCGCGGACGTGCAGCGGTTCCTGCCGGCTCCGGCGCTGACGATCGTCCTGGACATCCCGCCCGAGGTCTCGCTGCAGCGCAAGGGAGCGGGACGCGACAGGTTCGAACAGGACCTGCCGCTTCTCTCGCGGGTGCGGGCCAGCTATCGACGCCAGGCCGAGGCTCCGGACTGGCTGCTGATCGATGGGCAGCAGGACGTGAGCGTCGTTGCCGACGCGATCATGCGGGCGGTTCGCTCACGACTCGCGACGCGGTAAGCGCGCGCACGTCTGCGACTCCGGCATCGCGCAGCACACGCGCGCACGCCTCGAGCGTCGCGCTGGTCGTGCAGACGTCGTCCACGAGCACGACGACGAGGCGATCGATGGGAGCGTTCAGCCGGTCGCTCACCTGCCGCGCGGCGCGGCGCCGAAAACGGAACGCGCCCCGCACGTTGCGGTGGCGTTGGGCCGCGGGCAGGCTCACCTGCGGTGGCGTGTGCCGGGTGCGGGTGAGCAGCGGAGCGAGGGGCAGACCAAGACGATCGCCGAGCAGCGCAGCCTGGTTGAAGCCTCGCCACCACGCCCGCTGCCGATGCAGCGGGACCGGCACAACGAGGTGCGCGCCGTCCAGCACGGCGCTGCCAGCGGTGCGCATCAGGCCGGCGAGCGGCGCTACCGTGGAGTGGCGCGCATCGTACTTCAGCGCGTGAACGACGTCGCGCAGCACCCCAGTGTGGGGGCCCACCGCGGCGTACCGGCTGATCGCCGAGCGGCGCCGCCGGCAGCGCGCACAGCGCCCGAGATCGAGCGAGGCGCGCCGCCAGGACGGCAGAGCGACGCCGCAGGCGTCGCAGACTGGCGGAGTAAATCGAGCGAGCCGCCCCCAGCAGGCGTCGCACACCGCGCCGCTGAGCGGCCGCGAAATGGTGCCGCGGCACGAGACGCACGGCGGCGCGACGAGCGCGGACAGCGCGTGGTCGATCCACGCCCGCCAGCGGCTCATCGCCCGGCTCCGGGCTCGCGGTCAGGCTTCGGCGGGAACGTCGTCGAACGGAATGTGGCGGGCGGAGCCCCAGAGGCGCTCGAGACCGTAGAAGGCCCGCGCTGCCGGCGAGAAGACGTGAATGACGAAGTCGAAGTAGTCGAGGAGGACCCACTCGGCCTTCTTCGATCCTTCGATGTTCGATGGGCGGACGCCAGCCGCCTTGAGCGCCATCTCCACGCCGTCCGCAATCGCATGTACCTGCCGCTGGTTCGCCCCCGTCGCTATCACGAAGAAGTCCGTGAAGGCATCGCTCTTCCGCAAATCGAGCACCACCACCTCGAGTCCCTTCTTCCCGAGCGCGGCGTCCACGGCGAGCTGGACGGGCTTGGGCAGGCGGGGCCGGGGCGCGGCAGCGGTCTTCGCGACTGGCTTACGGGCGCGGCGCGGGCTGGGTTGGGTCATGCAATCCGGTCTCCAGGGGTCGGAATCGGACGAGGGCGACGAATCGCCGCGTCAGGCATAGAGATGGTGTTCGCGGATGTAGCGTTCGATGGCCGCCGGCACGAGGCCGTCGACCGGCGCCCGTCTGGCCAGACGCTCGCGGATCTCGGTGGACGAGACCGGCGGAGTCAATGCGTGAACCAGGAAAATCGAGGGAAAGGCCGCGCTGAGACACGTCGTGGGACTCGTGCGGTCGCACTCGATGAAGCGGCCGGAGAGCTCGGGCAGACGGCTCCGGATGCGCGAGAACGATGTGCCCGGGCGGGCAATGACTACGAAATGCGCCAGATCCAGAACCTCCGGATAACGGCGCCACGTCGCAACTTCCGCAAACGCGTCAGCTCCCGTGATGAAGAAGAACTGCGACCCCGGCTCCAGCCTGCGCAGGGCAGACAACGTGTCGAACGTGAACGACGCTCCGCCCCGGGCCAGCTCCAGATCCGACGCCGACCAGCCAGGCGTGTCGGACACGCCCAGCTTCACCATCTCGAGACGATGATACCCGGATGCGCGCGGGCTGTCAGGGCGATGTGGGGGGGTATTGGACGGCACGAAGATGAGCCGGTCGAGCGCCAGCGCAGCCATGGCCGCGCGCCCCGCCGCCAAATGTCCTTCGTGGAGCGGATCGAACGTGCCGCCGAGCACGCCGACACGAGCCCCGCTCATGCGTGAGCAGCGTCCTCGTCATCTGTGGACGTGCCGGCCAGCTCCGCTTCGCGCGCCTCGGCCACCGGCATCCAGAGCGCCTCGAGGAGCGGCGGGAGTCCTTCGCCAGAGACTGCCGAGATCTTGAAGAAGGGCAGGGACAGCTTCTTCGCGCGCCGCTGCAGCCGCTTGACCCGCTCGGCATCGTCTACCGCGTCAAGCTTGGTCGCGACCACCACCTGCGGTTTCCGGAGCATCGACGGATCGTACATCTCGAGTTCCCGCCGGATCGTGTCGAAGTCCGCGACCGGGTCGCGTCCCGATTCGCTCGACACATCCACGAGATGGGCCACCACTTTCGTGCGCTCGATGTGCCTCAGGAACTGGTGTCCGAGCCCGTGACCCTCGTGGGCGCCCTCGATCAGGCCGGGCACGTCGGCGACGACGAAGCTCCGATCGTCGCTGAGCGAGACGACGCCCAGGTGAGGCGTGAGGGTGGTGAATGGGTAATTCGCGATCTTCGGCTTGGCGGCGGAGATGCGCGAGATGAGCGTGCTCTTGCCCGCGTTGGGGTAGCCGACCAGACCGACATCGGCGAGCAGCTTCAGCGTCAGGCGAAGGCTGCGTTCGTCGCCGGGCTCGCCCGGCTGCACCTTCCGCGGCGCGCGATTGGTGGACGTGGCGAAGTGTGCGTTGCCGAGGCCGCCTCGGCCTCCCTTGGCTACGAGCACCCGCTGGCCGACCTCCGTGAGATCGGCGATCTGGACCGGTTCACCCGTGTCCGGCGCCGCTGAGTGGACGGTGGTGCCAACCGGCACCGGGACATCGAGGTCGCGCCCGTTGCGGCCATGCCGGTTCGACCCCTGGCCGTGGCCGCCGCGCTGCGCGGCAAATTCCGGGTTGAAGCGGAAGTGGACGAGGGTGTTTCGGTGCGGATCGGCGACGAGATACACCGAACCGCCGGAGCCGCCATCGCCACCATCCGGTCCGCCGCGCGGGACGAACTTCTCGCGGCGGAAGCTCAGCGCCCCGCGGCCGCCGTCGCCGGCCTTGATGTGGATGTCGGCTTCGTCAACGAACATG
>DATJFF010000141.1:0-5499 GCA_035495795.1 Vicinamibacterales bacterium | reverse complement strand
GGAAGGAGTGTCACGTCATGGACGAGCGACTCCGGTTTGTCGCCCGCCTGCTCGAGGGCGAGAAGATGGCGCCGCTGTGCGCCGAGTTCGGGATTTCCCGCAAGACCGGCTACAAGATCTTCGACCGGTATAAGGACTGCGGCGTCCAGGCGTTCAGTGATCGGAGCCACCGGGCGCACCGGCAGGCGAATCGGCTGCCAGCGCCGATTGAAGCCACGATTGTGCGGCTGAAGCGGGAGTATCCGGGCTGGGGTGCCCCCAAGATCCGGGAGAAACTCCGACAGCAGTTCACTGGCCCGCACCTGCCGGCGATCAGTACGGTCCACGCCGTGCTCGATCGTCACAACCTGGTGCGTCATCGACACCGGCGGCGCCCCCGAGCGTCAGGCACCGAGCTCTCCCGCCCCACGCAACCGAATGCGCTCTGGTGCGCCGACTACAAAGGCGAATTCCTGCTCGGCAATCGCAAGTACTGCTATCCGCTGACGATCACCGATTTCGCCAGTCGCTATCTGCTGACGTGCGAGGCGCTGCTCACCACCCAAGAGAAATTCGCCTTCACGGTGTTCGAGCGCACCTTCAAAGAGTTTGGACTCCCGCAGGTGATTCGGACCGATAACGGGGTCCCGTTTGCGTCGGCCCATGCCATTTATGGCTTGAGCAAGCTGGCCGTGTGGTGGCTGCGCCTCGGCATCCACATCGAACGAATCAAGCCAGGACACCCGCAACAGAACGGCCGGCATGAGCGCATGCACCTGACGTTGAAGCGAGAAGCAACCAAGCCCGCGGCTGGCAATGTGTTGCAACAGCAGGCCCGGTTCGACGACTTCCTTACCCGTTACAACACGGACCGGCCGCACCAGGCGCTCGGGATGAAAGTGCCAGCCGACCTCTACGCCCGCTCAGCGCGCGTGTATCGCGGCCTTGAGGAGCTGACCTATCCCTTCCACGATCAGACAATCCTGGTGACCGGCTGCGGCCGCCTCTGCTTCCGCGGCCGCAAGGTGAATCTCAGTCAGGTCTTCGCCGGGCAGAGCGTCGGCGTGACGCAGGTCGGCGAGCGCACGTGGCTCGTTACCTTCATGCACTACGATTTGGGGTATTTTGACGATGAGACGTGTCGGCTAGAGCCGATTGAGAACCCGTTCGGACCGAAAGTGTTACCACTCCGCTCGGAATAAACTGCCCATACTCCGCTCAGAATGGACCTAAGGATTCTGGAGCCGGCGGTCGGACTTGAACCGACGACCTGCTGATTACGAATCAGCTGCTCTACCAACTGAGCTACGCCGGCCAGGCAGGAAGGAGCACTCGATGTTAGCACAGCCTCAAAAAGCGGTGCGACAGGTGCGACCTGGTGCCACGGGTGCGGCAGGCGCCACCCAGGTGCGACTGGTGCAACTAGTGCGGGGGTTGCGACCAGGCTGGCGCGTGGCGGAGTGCTCCTCGGCTGCGGCGCCCCTTGGCGACGGCCGCCGTCACTCCGTTGACTGACACGTGAGCCGAAGCATCCACAGGGCCTGTTTGAGCTCGGGAATGCAAGCGGGTTGGGCCTCGGCGCTGGAAAGAGCGGAGGCGAATCGCGCCCCTGAAACTTCGGCGAGGTAAGGCCGTAGCCTCGGCGAATGCCGATGACGGCCGGCGCCGCGGGATCTGCACGAAGGGCCTGCGACAGCGGCGGGGCTCACACGCGCGGGCGGCCGTTGCCCGCCCGGGGCGCGGTCACGCCTCCTCCCGCGCGTCCGCGAGCCCGACGCTTGAACGCCAGCCCGCGGCAGAGTAGCATCGATTGTTTAGGGCGTCGCCGAAAACCCGCGTCCTAGACCAATCAATGCCGCCCGTGTCTTCCGACCGCTCTGCCATCGTCGTTCGCGGCGCCCGTACGCACAACCTCAAGAACGTCACCCTTTCCCTGCCCACCGGCAAACTCGTCGTCATCACCGGGGTCAGCGGATCGGGCAAGTCGTCCCTCGCCTTCGACACCATCTACGCCGAGGGCCAGCGCCGCTACGTCGAGTCGTTGTCCGCCTACGCCCGCCAGTTCCTCGAGCGGATGGAGAAGCCCGACGTCGACGGCATCGACAACATCAGCCCGTCGATCGCCATCCGCCAGAAGAACTCGGTGCGGAACCCGCGGTCCACGGTCGGGACGGTCACCGAGATTCACGACTACATGCGGCTGCTGTTCGCCCGCGTCGGCAAGACCATCTGCCACCAATGCGGCCAGGCGGTGGTGCGCGAGACCGCGGAGGTGGTCGCGGACCGGCTGCTGCGCCTGCCCGAAGGGACGCGGCTGCTCGTCGGCTACGACCTGCCGCTGGTCGACCTCAAGAACGCTCCGGCGGACGATGCCGCGGAGCCCGGAGAAGAGGAACTGCCGTTCGGGCCAGGGCCGGCTGCAGGCGGGGCTGCGGCAGTGGCGGCCGCACCTCTGTCCGAGCTCGAGACGCTTCGACGCAAGGGGTTCGGGCGCGTCCTGCTCGACGGCCAGACGATTTCGATCGACGACCTGCCGCCCGACGCGCTCAAGGGGCGGAGCGTCATCGGCGTCGTCGTGGATCGCCTGCGTATCGAGGGCGACCTTCGCTCGCGACTGACCGACTCAATCGAAACCTCGTACCACGAAAGCGGCGGCGCGGCGTGGGCGGTGGAGGTGACCGGCGACGGCGCGCCGGCGCAGCGGCATGAGTTCTCGGAGCGGTTCGAGTGCCGCACCTGCGGTATCACCTACGAGGACCCGCAGCCGAGGCTCTTCTCGTTCAACAACCCGTTCGGCGCCTGCCCGACCTGCCACGGCTTCGGCAACGTCATCGAGCTGGATCTCGACCTGGTCGTGCCGGATCCCGGCAAGTCGATCAACCAGGGCGCGATCGAGCCGTGGACGAAGCCGCACTACCGTTCGAGCCTCGCCTCGCTGAAGCGGATGGCGAAGCAGCGCAACGTCCGGCTCGACGTGCCGTGGCGCGATCTCACCCCTGACGAGCGCCGCGTCGTCGTCGAGGGCGATGACGATGACTACGAGGGCATCCGCGGCTTCTTCCAGTGGCTCGAGCGGAAGAAGTACAAGGTTCACGTTCGCGTATTCCTGAGCCGCTACCGCGGCTACCTGACGTGCCCGGACTGCGGCGGGACGCGGCTGCGGCGCGAAGCGCGCGACGTCCGGGTCGGCGATTTGACCATCGACAAGGTCTCCGCGCTCACCGTGCGCGAGTCCGAGACCTTCTTCGACCAGCTGCAGCTCTCCGAAAAGGACGCGGCCATCGTCGAGAAGGTGTTGAACGAGATCCGCCGGCGATTGGGGTTCCTCCGCGACGTCGGGCTCGACTACCTGAGCCTGGATCGGCTGTCGTCCACGCTGTCCGGCGGGGAAGCGCAGCGCATCAACCTGGCGACATCGCTGGGCTCGGCACTGGTCGGCACGCTCTACGTGCTCGACGAACCGTCGATCGGGTTGCACACGCGCGACAACCAGCGGCTCATCGACATCCTCCGGCAGCTTCGCGATCAAGGCAACACCGTGCTCGTCGTCGAGCACGACGCCGACATGATCGCGGTCGCAGACTACATCGTCGACATGGGCCTCGGCGCGGGCGAGCACGGCGGGCGCGTGGTGTACGCGGGCACGCTGCAGGGCCTGCAGCAGGAGCCGCGATCGCTGACCGCCAAGTACTGGCGTGGCGAGCTCTCGATCCCGGTTCCGGCATCGCGGCGAAAGGGCATCCCGCAGCGCATCCGGCTGATTGGCGCCCGCGAGCACAACCTGAAGGGCATCAACATCGAGATCCCGCTCAACACGCTGACGTGCATTACCGGCGTAAGCGGATCCGGCAAGTCGACGCTCGTGCACGATGTGCTCTACGCCGCGCTCAAGCGCCAGAAGGGCGACTGGGATCGAAAGGTGGGCGCCCACGATCGGCTCGAGGGCCACGAGTTCGTCACCGACGTCGTCCTGGTGGATCAGACGCCGATCGGGCGCACGCCGCGGTCCAACCCTGTCACCTATCTGAAGGCGTTCGATCCGATCCGCGAGCTGTTCGCGGCAACCAAGGACGCCAAGGCGCGCGGCCTGACGGCCAGCCACTTCTCCTTCAACGTCCCCGGCGGCCGCTGCGAAGCGTGCCAGGGCGAGGGCGAGGTGAAGGTGGAGATGCAGTTCCTCGCCGATGTGTTCGTCCCGTGCGAGCAGTGCGAGGGGCGGCGCTTCCGGTCGCAGGTGCTCGAGGTCAAGTATCGCGGCAAGAACGTCACCGACGTGCTCGACATGACCGTTCGCGAGGCGCTGGTGTTCTTCGCGAACACGCCGAAGGTGCTTCGCCGGCTCCAGGTGCTCGACGAGATCGGGCTCGGCTACCTGCGTCTGGGCCAGCCGGCGACGACGCTGTCGGGCGGGGAAGCGCAGCGCATCAAGATCGCCGCCCATCTGGCCTCGCACGCCGGCGATCGGCTGCTCTACATCCTCGATGAGCCGACCACCGGGCTGCATTTCGACGACATCGCCAAGCTGCTCGCCGCATTCCGGAAGCTGCTCGAGGCCGGGCACACGCTGGCCGTGATCGAGCACAATCTCGACGTGATCAAGACGGCGGATTGGATCGTGGACCTCGGTCCGGAAGGTGGCGAAGCCGGGGGAGAGGTGATTGCGATGGGCACGCCCGAACAGGTCGCGCACGTTCCGGCCTCGCACACCGGCCGGTATCTGCAGCAGGTGCTGCTGTCGGGCAAGTTGCTGCAAACTGTAGAGCGATGATCATCTGCCGACCGGCCGCGACTGCCTTCGTGTTGTCACTGCTGGCCGCGTCGCAGTTGAGCGCCCAGGCGCCGGACGGCAACGCCATGCTGCGCGCGGCGGGCGTGGAAGTCGGGCGCGATGGCGCCGAAGGGGCCTTCGACTCCGGGCAGATCGTGTCGCCCCCCGTCCCAGGGGCCGCGTTCTCCTCGCTGATCGTCGGCATGGGCCCGATCGGCCCGAAAACGCGGGTGAAGAATGCGTATGCGTTCGGCGTCCTCGCGGGACGTTCGGGGCGCAACGTGCCGGTCGGGGGTGCGGCGGGCGCCGGCGTGACGCTGCTCCAGATGATCACCGCCGAAGAGCGCAGCGTGCGGATTGCCGGTACGCGCGTCGCCGGCTTCGTCTTCGCGGCGCCGATCGATGGGAAGGCGGCCCCGCAGCGTCCGAACGGGCTCGTCGAGGCGGTGCTCCTCGCGCTAAGCATGCAGAATCCCGACGAGCAGGCGGCGGCGATGGAGGCCACCGGCCTGCTCGGTGAAACGGCCGCCGTTCCGACCCTCACCGAGCTCTACCGCGCGTACCGCGAGCGCAATAACCGGCCGATGGCCGGCCGTGCCTTGGAGGCACTGGCCCGGATCGGTCATCCGCAGGCGGCGCCGCTGGCGCAGGCGCTGGCCACCGACGGCTGGGGCGACAAGGGCGATTTCGCGGGCTACGCCGCGGCCTACGCGCGCGAGCGGTACTTGCAGGACGGCTCACGCACCCGTCTC
>DATJFF010000140.1:0-14261 GCA_035495795.1 Vicinamibacterales bacterium | reverse complement strand
ACGTTCTGAAAGTCCGGCAGCCGATCGAGATTGCCGGCGGCGGTGCCGCTGATGTCCAGGTCCAGGCGGCGCGGCTCGTCGAAGATCAGGTTGGTCTTGCGGCCGACCAGGAACTCGTAGCCCTTGCGCCCCAGCTTCGTCGGCCCGAACAAATCGTAAAAATCGGCGCGATTGAGCGAGGCGTGGGCGCGCCAGTCGAACCGGTCGTAGCGCGCATCGAGGTGCACGCGCTCGTCGGCCGGCAGGTCGGTTGCCGGGGCGAACGTCGCTGACATCGAGAGCCGATTGAACTGCAGCGGGTCCGACAGGTTGACCCGCATCCCGATCGCAGCGCTGTCCTTGTAGCCTTGCAGGACAGGGTAGAACGATTCACGCCGGAGCCCGCCCGCCAGCCGATACTGCCCCTGCCGCTGCGGCATGCTGTCGAACGGAATGTCCATCGGAGAGCCGACATTCCAGTGCGTCACCTCGGCGTGTTCGGCGGCGAGCCGCTCCGCCGCAAATGTGATGGCGCTCACGTCCTGCAAGGGCGCCGCATGGATTCGCGCCGGCACGAAACCCTCGCCGGTATAGCGAAACACGATCAACTCGTCGTCGCCGAGCGGAATCGGCCTGAAGAAACCGGTGTCGGCGTTGCTCACCGCCTCGAGCTGCCGGGTCGCGATTTCGTAGCGGAAAATGTTCGAGACGCCCGTGTAATAGGAGCTGCCGTACAGATAACGGCCGTCAGGCGAGAACACGAAGTGGTTGGGGACGGCAGTCCCGAAATCGAACTCGGCAACCGGCGTCAAGTCGCCGCGGTCGAGTGCGGCGACCGAGAGCACCTTGACGCTCTGCTTGCCGGTGATCTCGCCAAACGACGCCGCAATCTGCGTCCCGTCCGGCGACACGTCCAGATCGTAGACGACGGTGCCGTACGGGAACGTGTGCACCTGCTTCCACTCCGTATACGGCGCCGGAATGCGGACGATGGTGTTGAGGCCGTCGCGCTGCCGGATGCCCCACAACACGCCGGACGCGCGATCGAAGGCGAGGTCGCCGACTCGCGCGTCCTTCTGCAGCCGCGTGACGTGATGCGAAACCGGGTCGAGCGAAACGAGATCGCGCCACGCGCCGTTGTCGGTGGTGTAGAACAGCGTGCCGCTGGTCGGATGGCGCGCCAGCGAGGTGACGGTGAACACGGTCGGCCCCTTGACGTTCACGAGCCGCGTCACCCCGCCCGTCGCGGTGTCGATCGCGGCCAGATGCGACACGATGCCCGGATAATTGACGCCCGCGAAGAGCGTCCTGGTCGCCGCGTCGTAGTAGGCACGGGAGACGGAGCCGAGAGCGCGGGTCGTGAGATCCGTCGCCGGCGTCACCGGATGCTCACGAATCGCCGTGAGATTCTGTTGCTGGAACGCGGTCTCGTCCGCGACCCAGCGGGCCCACGCCTTCTCGATAGTCGTGCCGAAGACGGCCTCGAACTGCGCCGCATAATACGCGCGGCTTCCCTCCTTGCGCCCGACCCAGTCCACGATCTTCCCGGGCCCGTAGGTGCGCGCGAGCCAAACCATGAACCGCGTCCCGTAGAGGTAGGAGTTGATTTGCAGCTGGAAATCCACCTTGACGCCTTCGGAGACCAGGCCGAGCGGGTCGTAGAGCGGCGTGCCGTCCTTGACCATCGACCGGAACACCATCTCGTCGTAGCCGCTCTGGGCCCGGCCGAGGCCGCCGGCCATCCAGGTATCGAAGAACGTGGCCGCGCCTTCATGGAACCAGCGCGGCGCCGCAACGCGCGGTGTGGTCAAGAAGAAATACAGGATGGACTCGGGCTGCGCCGGCACGGGCGCGACCTTGCCTCCGAACAGGCGGCGGAACCGCTTGTCGCCGCGGGTCGCCTGATCCATCGCCACGACATGCAGCAGCTCGTGGTTCATGATGATGTTCATCCGGTCGTTGCCGGCGATGGTCTCGAACGCGAAGTTGAGCGGGGCGATCTGCACCGTCAGCATGTCGCGCGGGACAGAGGTGGCCGACGCGTTGCCGGCATCCTCGAGATCGAGCATCAGGACGGTCACGTCCTCCGACGGCTCGAAGCCAAACAGCTTCTTGTGGAAATCAAATGCGTTGAGGAAGGTGCGCGCGGCGTGCGGCACCAGGTAGTCCTGCGTTCCCGGCAGGTACACGAAGCGCACACCATCGGTCTCCGTGGTCGCAAGCTGCGCGGCCGCTCGAGGCGCCAGCGCGGATAACAGGAGCAGCGCGGACAGACAGTGCGAGAGCCGGAAGACCATCGTTGGGGGCGCGGCGTGATGTTATCGCACCGTACACACGCAGGGCCCGGCAGGTTGTTGGCCTGCCGGGCCCTGGTGATCGCCGGAGGAGGCGGATTTGACCTGGGGAGCCTATTGATGCAGATCGGCGGCGGCAATCGCCTGCGCGAAGCCGGGGCTTGCAACCGCGTTGGCGAAGCCGGGATCAGCCAGCGCCCGGACCAGGGCGTCGCTGTGCAGCGCCTGCGCCAGGTTGCCGCTCTGCAGGGCATGGACGAACGACGCGTTGTTGAGGGCGCTCGCGAACACCGGCAGGCGCAGCGCATGCAACAGATCGGCGCTGGTCAGGGCTTTCAGCATCGTCTCGTTGGCCAGCGCGGCGCGCAGCGCCGAGCGGCTGCTGAGATACGCCGCGAAATCGGCATTGCCGACCAGGGCGGCGAGGTTGGCGTTGGCAGCGAGGCCGGCGCGCACTTCGGCGGTCTGGAGGCGGTTAAGGAGGTCGGCGTTGGCAAGCCAGGTGCGAAGCGACGCATCCTGGAGGTCGGCGCGCAGATCTGCGTTGTTTATCAGCTGATGGAGCGCACCGCTGGCCTCCATCGATGCGAGCGCCTCGGCGAGGTCCCCCCGGCTCAATTCGGCGGCCAGGCCTTGTTCGCTCAGCAAGACCCGCAGCTGCGGGTCGGCCAGGAGCTTCATCGCCTCGCGATCCTTGAGCAGCGCGGCAAACGTTTCGCTCTGGATGAACTGCTGGGCGGCGGGATCGCCGACAGCGGCGTCGCCGGCGGCCATCTGCGGCGCCGTGTACCGCTTCGCCTGACCGACGGTGCCCTGTACCCCGCCGAGGTCGGGCGGGAAGCCGGTAACCATCAGCACGGCCATCACGAAGGCCGCGGCCGCGGCAAGCCCGATCATCATCTTCCTGGTCATGGTTCCTCCATCCGCACGTCGCGCCCCGGTTCCGGCCGGCTCGCGCCGAACGGTGTCCATGATCGCCGGCCGCATCTGGGCCGGCGGTTCGGCTGCATCCTGCTTCAATTCATCGAGCGCCGCATCGAGCCGCGCATCGTCTTGTGAGTGCATCGCTAACCGTCCCATCCGAATAACCGGGCGCCGAGCTGCTGGCGCGCGGTATGAAGCCTCGATTTCACCGTCTTCGCCGGAATGCCCAGCACCGCCGCTATTTCCTCGTAACTGAGCTCGGCGAAATGTCTGAGCACCACCACTTCCCGATATGCCGGCGCCAGCTCCAGCAGCGCCGCCTGCACTCGCCGCTTCCGTTCCCCGGCTTGCAGTGCCTCGAACGGCCCGCCTGTTGCCGGGAGCGCCGCGTCCACTTCCACCTGCGGCCGCCGCGCCCGCCGCTGGTTCAGGCATTCGTTCGAGAGGATGCGATAGATCCAGCTGAAAAACCGGTGCGCCGGATCGAACCGATGGAGCTGCTCGTAGGCCTTCACGAACGCGGTTTGCGTGGCGTCGCGGGCATCCTCGGGGTTGCCCAGCATGCGGAGCGCGACGCGGTAAAGCACACGCTCGTGATGCGCGATCAGCAGCTCGAACGCCGCCGTGTCCCCTTCCAGACAGCGGCGGATGGCGGCGGCATCATCCTCATCTGACTTCAAATACACGGGACGGCCAGAAAAGTTGGCGGGACGGACGAGCGAAGGCCGGGACGGAAGGCATGGGGGCGGGACGGTTATAGCACGCGAAACGGGTGTTATAGTCCGGCCCCGCGCCACGTCCCGACCGTATGAAATCCCGCCTCCGCTGGTCGCTCCAGATTGCCACTTCCGAGTGTTCGGGCGTTCACCTGCTGGCCTTGACCGGGCGGCTCGGATCGACTACCGCCGAGGCGCTCCGCGCCGTCCTGGATCGGCCGGGTTTCGGCGCGAATTCGCGGGTATTGGTCGATCTGTCCGGTGTGGATTACGTCAGCAGCGCCGGCCTGCACGTGCTCGAGCGGGCGGCTGAGCGAGCCCGAGCCGCGGGCGGGATGGTCGTGGTCTGCGGGTTGCAAGAGCCGGTCAGGGTCTCGTTCGAGGTCTCCGGCGCCGGCGCCCGGCTGGACATTGCCGAAAGCGTGACGCAGGCGACCGAACGGCTGAGGACAGTCTTCTGACACTTTTTGACAGGGGACTGTCCCCTGTCACGGGATGTAATGGGGATGGCCGGGTTCGTTCGGCTATCATGCGCGAACGGCATGCGACACTGGCGATTTCTCTCTTTGTCGGGCGCCCTGCTCCTCGCGTCGATCGGCCTCGCGGCTACCGCGGAAAGGGGGACAGTCCCCCTAGTCGATCCGGATCAGGGGACTGTCGCCACCTCGCCCGCTGCGGCGGCGCAGGCGCCACAGGATGTCGTGGCGCGGACGTGCGTCGGCTGCCACAGCAACCGCGCCAAGGCCGGGAACCTGTCGCTCGAAAGCTTCGCGGTGGACAACGCAGCCGCGGACCGAGACACCGCGGAGAAAATGATCCGCAAGCTGCGCGCGGGGCAGATGCCGCCGCCCGGCGCTCGCCGTCCAGAGCCGGACGTCCTTGCCGGCCTCGCCCACGCGCTGGAAGCGCAGATGGACAAGGCGGACGCGGTGCCGCCGGGACGTCGCACGTTCCAGCGACTCAATCGCGCCGAGTACGCGCAGACGGTGAAGGACCTGCTCGCCCTCGACATCGACGCCGGCCACTACCTCCCGCTCGATCCGAAGAGCGCGAACTTCGACAACATCGCCGACGCGCAGCTGCTCTCGCCGACGCTGATGCAGTCGTATCTGACCGCGGCGGCGGAGATCAGCCGCCTCGCGGTCGGCGACCCGCGCGCGACGGCCAAGGAAGTGACGTTCAACGTGCCGCGCTGGACCTCCCAGCGAGAGCAGGTGGATGGGGCCCCGTTCGGCACCCGCGGCGGGCTCGCCGTCGAGCACACGTTCCCCGCTGACGGCGATTACCGCTTCCGCGTCTCGTTCTACTACGAAACCACCGGCGCGCTCTACGGCAACGGCCGCGCCGCGCTGCACACCGCCGAGAAGCCGGAGCAGATCGAAATCTCGATCGACGGCGTACGGGCGGCGCTGCTCGACATCGACCGCTGGATGAACTCCTCCGACCCGGACGGCCTCAACCTCGCCACCGAGCCGATCCGCATCACCGCCGGTCCGCACCGGATCGCGGCGGCGTTCCTCAAGCGGTTCGAAGGACCCGTGCAGGACCTCATCTCGCCGCTCGACTGGTCGATTGCCAGCACCAGCATCGCCGACGCCTACGGGTTTACGACCCTGCCGCACCTGCGCGACATGGCGATCACCGGGCCGTTCTCGATCAGCGGCGTCTCCGAGACGCCGAGCCGCACCGCCATCTTCACGTGCCATCCCAAGACCGCGCCGCAGCAGGCGACGTGCGCCAAGGAGATCATCGATCGGCTTGCCACTCAGGCCTATCGACGCCCTGTCACCGAGCGCGACTCGGGAGCGCTGATGGCGTTGTATCAGAAGGGGGCGGCTGACAGCGGCTTCGAGGCCGGCATCCGCCAGGCGATCGAAGGCATCCTGGCCAGCCCGCGGTTCGTGTTCCGGTTCGAGGAGCGGCCGGCCACCGCGCGCGCCGGGCAGACCTACGTTCTTTCCGACTTCGACCTCGCCTCGCGGCTCTCGTTCTTCCTCTGGGCGAGCGCACCCGACGACACGCTGCGCAAGCTGGCCGCCGGTAACCGCCTGTCCGCGCCGGGCGTGCTCGAGCAGCAGGTGAGGCGGATGCTCGCCGACCCGCGCGCCGAGGTGCTGTCGTCGCGCTTTGCCGCGCAGTGGCTGCGGCTGCAGGACCTCGACAAGCTGAACCCCGACGTCCGCTTCTACCCGGACTTCGACGAGCAGTTGAAGCAGGCGATGCGGCGCGAGACCGAGTTGTTCTTCACGAACCTGGTCCGCGAGGATCGGCCGGTGCTCGACCTCTTCACCGCCGACTACACGTTCGTCAACGAGCGGCTCGCCACGCACTATCACATCCCCGGCGTCGTCGGCGGCGACTTCCGCAAGGTGAGCTACCCCGACGAGCGCCGCCGCGGCATTCTCGGCCACGGCAGCGTGCTGACCCTGACCTCGCACGCCGATCGCACGTCGCCGGTGCTCCGCGGCAAGTGGGTGATGGAGGTGCTGCTCGGCACGCCGCCGCCGGCGCCGCCGCCCAACGTGCCCGATCTCGACGCGACCCCGGACGCCGAAGACGGCCGGATGCGGACGGTGCGTGAGCGCATGGAGGCGCACCGCGCGAACCCGGCCTGCAACTCGTGCCACCGGATGATCGACCCGATCGGGCTGTCGCTCGACAACTTCGACGTGACCGGCGCCTGGCGGATTCGCGACAACGGCATGCCGGTGGATGCGGCGAGCACGTTCTACGACGGCACCCCGCTCGGCGGTCCCGCCGATCTTCGCAAGGCGCTGCTCTCTCGAACCGACGTCCTCGTCCAGACCTTCGCGGAGAACCTGATGACCTATGCGCTCGGGCGGCGGCTGTCGGCGGCCGATATGCCAGCCGTGCGCGCCATGGTCCGCCAGGCGGCCGCGCAGGATTACAAGCTGTCGGCCTTCGTCACCGGAATCGTGAAGACGTCGGCGTTCCGCGAGAAGGGTGCTGACGAACCTTCGACGACTGCGCCGGCCGACGCGCGCGGTCGCTGACAGGAGTCGGGAGTCGGGAACCGGGAAGCGGGAGTCGGAAATGCAGGAGCGAACAATGAGCGTCATCGCCGGTAAGCACGTTCCACGACGGACGATGTTGCGGGGGCTGGGGGCCACGCTGGCGTTGCCGTTCCTCGATGCGATGGTCCCGGCACGGGCGCGATGGGAGACGGTGGCACGCGCCGCCGGAGTCGATCGGACGCGGCTGGTGTGCATCGAGATGGTCCACGGCGCGGCCGGTGCCTGCGAATGGGGCGCGTCGCAGCACATGTGGTCGCCAATCGCGGCCGGGAACGCCTTCGACCTCTCGCCCACCGCGCTGGCCCCGCTCGAAGGCTTCCGCAAATACCTGACCATCGTCAGCGACACCGACGTTCGCGGCGCCGAGGCGATCACGCCGCCCGAGATCGGCGGCGACCACTTCCGCTCGAGCGCGGTGTTCCTCACCCAGACGCATCCCAAGCAGACCGAGAGCTCGGACGTCCGCGCCGGTGTGTCGCTCGACCAGATTTACGCGCAGCGCTACGGCCAGGACACGCCGATCCCGTCGATGCAGCTGTGCATCGAGAACGTGGACCAGGCTGGCGGCTGTGCGTACGGCTACTCCTGCGTCTACACCGACATGATCAGCTGGTCGTCGCCGACCGAGCCGCTGCCGATGATTCGGGACCCGCGGATGGCCTTCGATCAGCTGTTCGGCGCCGGCGGATCCGCCACCGAGCGCGCCTCGCGGCGCCGTTCCACCGGCAGCGTCCTGGACTTCATCACCAACCAGGTTGCCGATCTGAACAAGAAGCTCGATCCGAGCGACCGCCAGCGCATGGATCGTTACCTGAACGATGTCCGCGAGATCGAGCGCCGCATCCAGCTGGTCGAAACGCGCAACCAGTCCGGCGAAGCGCGCGAGCTGCCCGGCGCGCCGGCCGGCGTACCCGACTCCTTCGACGAGCACGTCAAGCTGATGTTCGACCTGCAGGCGCTCGCCTTCCAGGCCGACGTCACGCGCGTGTTCTCGTTCAAGATGGGCCGCGACGCGTCGAGCCGCGTCTATCCGGAAAGCGGCGTGACCAAGGGATTCCACCCGGCGTCGCACCACGGCAACAAGCCGGCGAACGTCACCGAGTTCTTCCAGATCAACAAGTACCACGCCAGCCTGCTGCCGTACTTCATGGCCAAACTCCAGTCCATGGACGAGGGCGGCCAGTCGCTGCTCGACAAGAGCCTGATCATCTACGGCTCGCCGATGGGCGATGGCAACGTCCACAACCACAAGCGCTGCCCGCTGGTCCTGCTCGGCGGCGCGCAAGGCAAGTTGAAGGGCAACGTTCACTACCGCGCCGAAGCGGGCACCTCGATGGCCAACGTGATGCTCTCGGCCATGCACATGATCGGGCTCGACGACATCACGCAGTTCGGCGACTCGACGGGGACGTTCAATCTCTAGGCTTCAGGCTTCGGGCTCCAGGCTGCAGGCCTGACGGGGTGTTGGGATGAGAACGATTTCTCGGATTCTCGGCGCGGGTGTGGTGGCGACGACGATGGCCGTGGGCGCATCGCTGCACGCACAAGGAGCGCCCGCTGCCCCAGTCGCCGATGCCGCGATGCGCGGCGACGCCGCCAAGGTAAAGGCGCTGATCGCCCAGCGAGCCGACGTCAACCAGGCGCAGGGCGATGGCATGACCGGGCTGCACTGGGCGGCGCGAGGCGGCCAGGCCGATGTCGTCACCGCGCTTCTCGAGGGCGGCGCCAACGTCAAGGCAGTGACCCGGCTTGGCGGCTATACGCCGCTCCACCTCGCAGCCCAGGAAGGACACGTCGCGATCGTCCGCGCGCTGCTGGCGAAGGGCGCCGAGGCCGGCGCGGTCACGACCACCGGCGTGGTGCCGCTCCACTTCGCGGCCGCAGCTGGAAACGCGGACGTCATCTCGGCGCTGCTCGACAGGGGCGCGGACCCGAACGCGAAGGAGCCGCAGTGGGGCCAGACCCCGATCATGTTCGCCGCTGCAGCCGGCCGGACCGACGCGGTGAAGCGGCTCGCCGCCGGGGGGGCGGACCTGACGATCGCCGCGAAGGTCGTGGACATCAGCGAGCGGAACCGTGAGGACTCGGCCGAGAGCCGGGCCCGCAACGCCCGCATCGCCGCCATCCAGAAGCAGCGCGCGGCGGAGCGAGCGGCCGCCGGACTGCAGCCGATCAGCGGCGCTCAGCGCGGCGCCCGTGGCGGCAACGACGACTCGGGCAACGAGCCAGAACCGCTCGGCTATGCCGATCTGGTCGGCGTTCACGGCGGTCTCACGGCGCTCCTCCTCGCCGCACGGGACGGCCATGCCGAGACGGCGCTCGCGCTGATCGACGCCGGCGCGAAGATCAACCAGGTGAGCGCCGGGGATCACACGAGCCCGATCCTCATGGCGACCATCAACGGCCACTTCGATCTCGCGAAACAGCTGCTCGATCGCGGCGCCGACGTGCGGCTGATCAGCGACGGCGGCGCCGCGCCGCTCTACGGCGTGCTCAACATGCAGTGGGCGCCAAAGGCGCGCCATCCACAGCCGGCCGACTACATGCAGCAGCAGATCGGCTATCTCGAGCTGATGGAGGCGATTCTCGAGAAGGGCGCCGACGTCAACGCCCGGCTCACCAAGTCGCTCTGGTACACCACCTACAACCGCGATCTCCTCGGCGTCGATCGCACCGGCGCCACCGCGTTCTGGCTGGCCGCTTACACGCTCGATATCCCGGCGATGAAGCTGCTCCTCCGCTACGGGGCAGACCCGAACATCCGTACGGCGAAAGTGCCGGAACGCTACGAGGAAGGCGGCCCGGATCCGAACGCGCCGGATCGCTCAGGCCTGCCGCCGGTACCATGGGGCGGACCTGCCGTCGCGCCGATTCACGCCGCGTCGGGCGTCGGCTACGGTCTCGGTTTCGCCGGCAACACCCATCGTCACGTGCCCGATGGCTGGGTGCCGGCCGTCAAGTTTCTGGTCGAAGAGCTCGGCGCCGACGTCAACGCCCGCGATCACAACGGCTATACGCCGCTGCACCACGCCGCCGCGCGCGGCGACAACGACCTGATTCACTACCTCGTCTCCAAGGGTGCCGATCCGAAGGCAGTGGCGCGCACCGGTCAGACGACGGTCGACATGGCCAATGGCCCGGTGCAGCGCATCCAGCCGTATCCGGAAACGATCAAGCTGCTCGAGAGCCTCGGCGCGGTCAACAACAACCGCTGCGTCAGTTGCTGACAGGGGCTTGGGACCTGGGGCCTGAGGCCGGGCCGCGCCGCACCCGGTCGCACTGTTCGCACCGGTTCTTAACCGTGTTTGATCGCAATCGTCTTGAGCACGGTAAACGACATAAGAGCTTCGAAGCCCTTCTCGCGGCCGTGGCCGCTTGATTTCACGCCGCCAAACGGCAGCTCCACACCGCCGCCCGCGCCGTAGTTGTTGATGAACACCTGGCCACAGCGAAGCCGGCGCGCCATCCGCATCTGCCGGCTGCCATCGCGGGTCCAGACGCCGGCCACCAGCCCGTAATCGGTCCCGTTCGCCAGCCGCAGCGCCTCCGCCTCGTCGTCGAACGCCATCGCAGCCAGCACCGGCCCGAAGATTTCGCGCTGAGCGAGGTCGCTCGTGTGCGGCACGTCGCGCAGGAGCACCGCCGCCTGGTAATAGCCGGCGCTGGACGCCTCGGCGTGGAGCACGCCGGTGGCGGCGACCGGAATGCGCTCGTCCTCCGCCTGGCGCAGAAAACGTTTCACGACGTCGAACTGCTTGCGGTTGACGAGCGGACCCATCTCCAGCTCGAGGCGCGGCGGGCCGGCCCGCAGCCCGCTGAACGTCGTGGCCAGTCGATCGATCACGGTCTCGTAAACGCTCCGCTGAACGAGCAGCCGGCTGCCTGCCGAACACGTCTGCCCCGCGTTCTGGACGATCGCGTTCACGATCACCGGCAGCGCCGCGTCGAGGTCGGCATCCTCGAAGACGATCTGCGGCGACTTGCCGCCCAGCTCCAGCGTGACCGGACAGTGCCGTTTCGCTGCGGCCTCTGCAACCAGGCGCCCGCTCACCGTCGATCCGGTGAACGAGATGTGGTCGATTCCGGGATGCGCCGTGAGCGCCGCACCGGCTTCGTGGCCGTAACCGGTGACGACGTTGAGAGAGCCGGCCGGGAAGCCGATCTCGGCGGCCAGTTCCGCGAGGCGAAGGATGGACAAGCTGGCGTCCTCCGCCGGCTTCACCACGCACGCGTTTCCCGCGGCCAGCGCCGCGCCCACCGTGCGCCCGAAAATCTGCATCGGGTAGTTCCACGGGACGATGTGGCCGGTCACGCCGTGCGGCTCGCGGATCGTCAGGACGGTGTAGCCGGTCTCGTAGGGCAAGGTCTCGCCGTGCAGCTTGTCGGCGGCGCCGCCGTAGTACTCGAAGTACCGGGCGAGCGCGGCGGCATCGACGCGGGCCGTCTTCATCGACTTGCCGGTGTCGCGGGCCTCGAGCTCGGCGAGCTCATCGGCCCGTTCGGTCACCGCCGCCGACAGCTTGAGCATCAGCCGTCCTCGCTGGGCAGCCGACAGCCGTCCCCACGGGCCGTCGAACACGTCGCCGACCGCCGACCGGGCCGCGGCGACGGCCCGCGCGATGTCGGCGTCGGTGCCGCGGGCGATCTCGCCGAACGGTTCGGCCGTACTCGGATCGATCGCCGGGATGGCGCCGCCCTGGCTCGCCGGCGTCCAGGCATTGGCGATGAAGTGCTGCTTGGTCATCCGTTCAGGATAGCGCCTCGGGCTGGGGGGCGCGATCCGGGTGGCGCGGAGGCCGCTGTATACTCGCGCCGTTTCGGCAGGACCTCATGACGCACACCGCTGCACGTCGACTCCTGATAGCCCTTGTGCTCGCCGGTCTCGCGCTGGCTGCTCCGTCCGCGCGGCAGCCCGCCGCCAAGCCAGCCAAGCTGGCTCTCGTGGGCGGCATGGTGCTCGATGGCTACGAAGCGCCTCCGATCCACAACGCCGCGATCCTGATCGACGGCGATCGCATCGTCCGCGTCGCGCCGGCCGCGCAGGTCACCATCCCGCCCGAATATCAGGTCATCGATACGAGCGGCCGGACGATGATGCCGGGGATGATCGAGCTGCACGCGCACCTGATCATCCTCGGCCACGGCAACTACAACGTCTGGTTTCCCTGGGTCGCGAAGCAGGGACCCGACATGCTCGGCAAGGTGATGGAGATCTCCGCGAAACAGCTGCTGATGGCGGGGATCACTTCAGCGGTAGACCTCGGCGCGCCGCTCAAGGAAAGCCTCTCGATTCGGGATCGCATCAACAACGGGGAGCTCGCGGGACCACGCATGTCGATGAGCGGCCCGTGGATCACGCGGCAGGGCGGCGGCATGACCGATCAGTTCGGCGGCATTGCCGTGACGAGCAGCGCCCAGGCGGCGTCCGAGGTCGAGAAGCTCGCGCAGGCCGGCGTGGACGTCATCAAGGCGCACTCCGGGTTGACACGCGACGACTACAAGGCGATTGCCGACACCGCGCACAAGCACAACATCCGCGTCCACGCCCACGTCTACGCCGAAGAGGATGTTCGCAACGCGCTCGAAACCGGCATCGACGTGCTGAGCCATGCCGGCTCGGCCGGGACTGCGCCGCCCTACAGTCAGCAGCTGATCACCGACATCGTCAACGCCGGCCGTCCCGTGGTGATCACCGCGGCGCATCGCGCGTGGGTCTATCCCGACACCGCCGTCTTCCCTGAGCGGCTGCAGGATCCAAAGCTGAAGAAGGACTTTCCGCCGGCGGTGTACGCCGAAGTCCAGGACTCGCTCAAGAACTGGCGAGCGCTCCCCTATTTCGGGCGGACCGATCGCGAGATGGTGTTCCGCGAACGCGGCGTGAAGCAGTTCACCGAGTCTGGCACGGTGCTCGGGATGGGCACCGACTCCGGCACGCCGATGAACTTTCACACCGAGGCGCTCTGGCGCGAGGCAAAAGTCCACGTCGACATGGGGATGCCGGCGATCAAGGTGATTTCCTCATTGACGAGGATCGGCGCCAACATTCTCGGCAAACAGCGCGACCTCGGCACGATCGAGCCCGGCAAGCTGGCCGACATCATCGTCGTCGACGGCAATCCCCTGTACGACATCACTGCGCTCGCTCACGTCGAGACGGTCGTGAAGGGCGGTAAGGTCTACAAGAGCGTTGCATCGACTCCGACGAGAGGCCAATCGCAATGAACGCCCCGCTCGGCCAAGGCCGCCGCCACTCTCGTCGTCTTGCGGCGCTGCTCGTCGCGCCGGCGCTGGCGTCAATCGTTCTCGTTGCCCAGGCTCCACGGACGCTTGGCGTCGACAGTTCGGGCTTCGACCGGTCGATCCGGCCGCAGGACGACTTCAACGGCTTCGTCAACGGAACGTGGATGCGGAGGACCGAGATTCCGCCGGATCGCTCGACGTGGGGCTCGTTCCCCGAGCTGAGTGAGAAGAGCGAGGCAGCGCTCAAGGAGATCGTCGACACCGCCGTGAAGACCCCGGCGACGGCCGGAAGCGAACGCCAGCAGGTGGCCGACTTCTACTCGAGCTTCATGGACACGGCGCGTATCGAGTCGTTGGGCATCGAGCCGCTCGGCCCCGAGCTGAAGCGCATCGCGGCAGCCTCGGCGACGGCGGAACTGCCGGCGCTATTCGGACACCTGGCTCACATCGGCGTGTCAGGCCCGTTCGTGGCGGGCGTCGGCCAGGATCAGAAGCAGTCGGACACCTACATCACGCTCGTGAGCCAGGGCGGCCTCGGGATGCCCGATCGCGACTATTACCTTCGCAACGACGCGAAGTCCGCGGCCACCCGCGCGGCCTACGTGACCTACATCACGACGCTCCTCACGCTCGCCAGGCAGCCGGATCCGCCGGGATCGGCACAACGAATCGTGGCGCTCGAGACGCGCCTCGCCGAGCGGCAGTGGGATCGCGCGCGGAGCCGAGATCGCGACGCCACCTACAACAAGATGGACGTCGCCGGCCTGACCGGATTGACGCCCGGCTTTCAGTGGACCACCTACTTCAGGGCCGCCGGCCTCGAAGCCAGCAACGTCGTGGTCAGACAGCCGGACTATTTCTCGGCGCTCGACGTGATCGTTCGCGAGACGCCGATCGCAACCTGGAAGGAAGCCCTGACCTTCCGGCTGCTGTCCACCTATGCCGACGAACTGCCCGCGGCCTTCGGAGACGCGCAGTTCGAGTTTCGAGGCAAGGCGCTGAGCGGCCAGCAGGAGATGCGCCCGCGCTGGAAGCGGGGCATCTCGGAAGTCGAAGCGGCGCTCGGCGAGGCG
>DATJFF010000139.1:0-15986 GCA_035495795.1 Vicinamibacterales bacterium | reverse complement strand
CCTCGCCGCCCTGGGCGGCGATCACGCCGAGGCGCCGCTCGCGGGAGACGTTCTCCATCGAGCGGATCATCGGACCGTTCCACGGCAGGTCCTCTGGTTCGAGGCCGCCACGGTTCGCGACGAACGCGAGCCACCGCCCGTCCATCGAGAACACCGGCACTCCGGAGCCCAGCCCCTCCGGCAGGTTGGTCACCTGCCGCTCGGTGCCGGCCGCGACGTTGCCGACCCAGATGTTGCCGCGGCGGATGAACGCGATGGTCTGGCGATCCGGCGAGAGGCTGAACGAACCGGCATCACCGAGCGCGCCGGGCATCCGGACCGGCTTGCCGCTCGCCGCGTTCACCTTCCAGAGCTGGCCGCTCCTGCCGAAGAGGATCTCGTCACTCGAGATCCACGCGAAGCCCCCAAGGTCCGACTGCAGCAGGTCGGGATCGACAGGGAAGTCGGTGAGCGCCACCGGTTGGCTGCCGGGCGCGACGACGAAGAGGTCCTGCTTGCCGGCCGCGTCCCAGAGGAACGCGATCTTCTTCCCGTCCGGCGACCAGGCGGGGTTGGTCGGGTACTTGATGTCGGCGATGCGCTCGATGGTGATGCTGCCCCGCGGCGGTTCGGCGGAGGCCGGGACTGCGGCGAGGAGCAGTGTGAGCGCGAAGACGGGTCTCATGGACATCGTCGGAACTCCAGCGTCAGAACCGAGCCGTCACGCCGAAGCGGATGATCCGCGGCGTCAGGATGCGGGTCGGGCGCCCCCATGTCGAGCCGATCTGCTCGTTCTGGAGCAGAACGTGGTTGGCATTGAGGATATTGAACAGATCGATGTTCGGCTCGATGCTGGCCGGTCCGACGGTGAACCGCTTGGCGAAGCGCAAGTCGATGAACTGCGTGACGTCGTCGGTCCGGTCGGTGCCGCGCGTCGCCAGGCGAACGGTCTCGCTGGCCTGGGACGCGGTCAGGCCGGTGAACGTCACGGTCCGGTTCAGCGGGTCGCCGGCACGCGAGGTGTACTTGCCGGACAGCATGATCGCATACGGCAGCTGGTAGGTACCGGAGAGCGTGAACACCCACGGCAGGTCGATGAAGACCGACGAATCATCGCGGTTGATCCAGCTGTTCGGGTTGCTGAAATCGGTGCCCGTGTAGGTGCCGCTGTGATCGAAGCCGCGGTGCTGCTGCAGGCTCAGGCCGGCGAGCATCTGCCAGCGGTTCGACATCCGCTTCTGGAAGTCGAACTGGACGCCGTCGTAGTTGCTCTTCAGTGCTTCGACATTGCTGATGTAACGATCGCGCGCGTTGATATAGGCCGGGTTCAGGTTGTAGATGGTGATCGGCGTGGTCTGGCCGGTGATCGGATCGACGTAGGTCCGCTCGACCGGGTCATAGGCGTCGAAGCCGCGGGCGTGATCGAGAATGCCGAGCCCGTTGCGGTGCTCGCGGCGGTGGTAGCTGACGCCGAAGGCCATGTTGCCGGCCAGCTGCTGCTCGAAGCCGACGTTGTACTCCTGGCTGTAGGGCCGCGTGGCGTTTGGGTCGACGGTCGGGAACAGGCCCCGCGGAAAGCCGGTGAAGAGGCCGAGCTCACCCGGATCGAGCGCCAGGTTTCCGTTCGAATCGTTCCACGACACCGCCTGGTTGACCAGCGCGTTCGGGTTCGCAGCTTCCGAGATTTGCGATCCGAACTGGTTGTAGAAGCGGCCGTAGTAGGCCTTCAGCGCGGTCCGGCCGTTGCCGAACAGGTCGTACGTGATGCCGACGCGGGGCGCCACGTTCGGACCAAAGTCGAACACGTCAGCCTCGGGGAAACTGCGGGCCTCTACATACGTTCCGGCCGGGCTCGTTTGCGCGGGCAGGTACGCGCTCACCCCGTCGATGCGGAGGCCGGCGTTGATGGTGGCGCGTCCGAGCAGCCATCGATCCTGCGCGAACACGCCCCAGGTGTTGAGGCGATGGTCCGAGTTGATCGGCGTGTTCGACAGCTGGGCCTGGAACGGCCGCCCGTCCTGCAGCTCGAGGAGGATGTCGCCGTTCCTGATCCGCTCGTACTCGACGCGCTCCCACGAGAGCTGCAGCCCCGCCTTCAGGTCGTGGGTGCCGGCGCGTTTTGAGTCGAGGAAATAGCTGCCGGTGAAGTTGCCCTGGTAGCGGCCGTTGGGGTTGAGCGACTGCGTCTCGGCGGCGTTGATGCGCGTGTTGCGGACGACGTCGCGGATGGCGATGTCGGTGGGCTGCACCTCCGCCTGGTAGCGCACCGGGAAGACGCCCCACATCCGGCCGAAGCGCGCGTCGAGCACCATCTTGCGTCCGACCACGTGGTTGTACTGCGCGACGTAGTTCTGCGCCGGCTGGTTCTGCAGCACGGTCGCCTTGTCCTCGACGATCAAGTACGGCGCGTCGCGGCGGTGGAAGCGGTCGTTGATGTTCTTGTTGAACAGGAAGGAGGTGCGGATGGTCGGCGTGGTCTGCCAGGTCGCCTTGCCCATGAAATTGCGGATCCGGTTGTCGTCGATGGCCTGCGAGCCATCCGGATTGCTCGCGCCGATCTGGTACTGATCCAGCCGCCACAGCCGCCAGGCGCCGAAGAACCACGCCTTGTCCCGCCTGATCGGGCCGCCCAGCGTCGAGCTCCAGTCGTAACTGATCTTGATCGGATTACCGGCCGCGCCGGTCTCCTGTCCCGGCTGCAGTCCCAGCCGCTGCCGCAGGTCGTCGTCGATGTTCGAGCCCTGCAAGCCGTCGTTCATGAAATAGAAGTTGTTGTCCGAGGTGAAGCGGTTGGCGCCCGACTTCGTGACCATGTTCATGTAGACGCCGGATACGTCGCTCTCCGCGGTGCCCGAGGCCGTCTGCATGTTGTACTCGTCGTACATCTCGAAGCCGTAATACATCATCGTCGCGCCGCCGTCGCCGCCGGCCCAGTTCACCTTGAGACCGTCGATGCTGAACGACTTCTGGCTGTTGGCCGATCCGAAGGCCTCGATGTTGTACTGCTGCGCGCCCTCGGTGCCGCCCACGTCGAGTCGTCCGGTGACGACGCCGGGCACGAGTCCGGCCATCGTCCACGGGTTGCGGCCGGTGGGAATGTTGTCGTAGAGGTTCTTGTCGATGTTGGTCTGGGTGGTCGTCGACGAGACGTCAACCACCGGCGATGCGCCGCTGACGGTCACGGTCTCCTGGAGGTTGCCGACGCCCAACTCGACGTCGACGCGCGCGGTCCGTGCCACCTGGACGATGATGCCTTCGCGTCGGAGCGGCGCGAATCCGGTGAGCTCGAACGCCACCGTGTAGGTGCCGGGCGGCAGGGCGAACAGGTAGCTGCCCGCGTCACCGGTGACGCTGCTGCGGCTGCCGCCAATCAGGCTGTCGCTCGACACCGTGACCGTGACACCCGGGAGCACGCCGCCCTGGGCGTCGTGCACCAGGCCGCTCAGCGTGCCGGTCTGCTGCGCAGTGGCCGTCGCGGCCAGGAGCAGGGCGGCCGCAAGTGCGGCAATCGCCACGCGTGAACGGGATCCGAACATTCCAACCCATGAAGCTGCCATCGCACCCTCCTGCGAATGCAGGTGCGCTCATGGGGGCAGTCGGCCCCTGCATTGCCGGCGATGATGAGGGAAGGTTGGCGACGATGCAACGCAATTTGTCCCAACCAGATTGCAGCCCGTGCGTAGATAGGGCGAGATCGCCGCCGCTGTTGACGAACCGGCTGGGCCGTCGAAGTCGGCTGCGGCCGGGCTCTTGCATTCATCTGCGGCATGGCGAATCAACCACCCACACCGGACCTGAACGATGACGACGACGATGTCATCCGCGAGAGCAGCCGAGGCGGAAACGAGCCGCCGCCGGAGAAGAACGACACGCCCGAGCAGAACGTCGGCTACGACGAAGCCGTGAAGGGTCGGCGCCTCACACCCGAGGAGCGGCGCAAGGCGGAACGCGAGAGTCCGTTATCCGAGGAATGATCGGCTCGCCGGCCTACTCGGTTCGCAGCGCCTTCATCGGCGCCAGCGCGGCAGCCCGCCCCGCGGGCACTACCGAAGCGATGAAAGCCGCGACGCCAAGGGCGGCGGCGGCCACGCCGAGCGCCGTCGGGTCCCAGTAGGTGACGCCAAAGAGCTGCGCCGAGAGCAAGTATCCAGCGCCGACCGCAAGCGGCAACCCCAGGACGAGACCGCCGGCGACGCGGCGGAACGCGCTGCCGAGGATCAACGTGACGATGCGCGCGCGATCGGCGCCGAGCGCCATCCGTACGCCGATTTCAGTCGTGCGCCGGGCCACGGAGTAGGCCGTTACGCCGTAGAGGCCAATCGCCGCGAGAACCAGCGCGATGATGCCGAACAGACCGGCCAGGCTCGCCACCGCCCGTGTCTGATCGAAAGTCCTCTCGACCTGTTGCTCGAGCGTCCGCATGTTGATCACCGCGAGATTCGGATCGGCCTCCGCGAGCGCGCGCGCCACTTGCGACTCGAGCACGCCAGGCGGGGTGTTGGTGACGAGCAGAATGCCGCCCACATAGTGCGAGGCGGTCTCGACCCGCCGCATCATCTCGTTCGCGTAGCGCACGGTTTGGGCCAGCGGCACGAAGAAGATCGGCTGCACGGGTTGATCGAGCTGGAACGACTGGAACCGGGGATCCGCGACGACACCGACGATCCGGAACGAGTTGACGTTCTCGGGCAGGTTGAGGCCGAAGTGCTGATCGAGCGGATCCTCTTCCGGCTTGAAGAAGCGGCGCACGAACGCTTCGTTGACGATGGCGACATTCTCCGTGGTCTCGTTGTCGGCGTCCGTGAAGTGGCGGCCGCGACGCAGCTTGACGCCGAGGTTCTGCAGGTAGTCGGTGCTGACGCGGTCCCAGGACGAGCCGGTCCGCGTCCCAGGCGTCGGCGCCGGCTTCCCGGCTACCAGCACGCTCTCGCCCCAGTTGTTCGTCAGCGGGTTGTAAAGTGCCAGGCCGACTCCCTGTACCCCCGGCAATCTCGCCAGCCGGGATTCGATGTCGCGATACAACGCCGTCAACCGCGCATCGGTGACCGAGGCTTCGGGCCGGCCAATCGAGACCAGCACACGCCCTTCCGTCGTGTAGCCGAAGTCCTGCCCCTGCAGATTGCCGAGACTGCGCCCGAGCATCGTCGAGCCGGCAACAAGCACCACCGAGAGCGCCGCCTGAGCGACGAGGAGCGCCGTCCGCGCGAATGACGCGCGGTCGCCGGCGGTGCGGCCCGAACCGCGGAGCGCCTCGATGGGGTCGGTCCGAGTGGCCAGCCAGGCCGGCACGGCGCCGAAGAGCAGGCCGGTGGCGAGCGCCAGTCCGGTCGCGAAGGCGAGGACAGCGGGCGACGGCAACGTGTCAATCGGGAGCAGCGTGGCGCCGGCGAACGCGAGTGACAGCAACAGGCGGGCGGCGCCGACCGCGACGAGGAGGCCGATGGCCGCGCCGCCGAGCGCGAGCAGCACGCTTTCGACGAGGGCCTCGGTGACGATTTGTCGGCGGGGAGCGCCCATCGCCAAACGGAGAGCGGTCTGGCCCCTTCGAGCCATGCCACGCGCGAGCAGCAGGTTCGCGACGTTGGCGCACGAGATCAGGAGCACCAGGCCGCACACGGCTAACAGGATGCGCAGGCTCCGGCCGTACTGTTCCTTCATGACGCCGACGCCGGCGCCCGCCGGCACCACCGTGATCACCTGATTGGGCAGGGTCCGCTCGATGTCCGGCATCCAATTGGAGGGGTAACCGGCCTCGTAACGAATCCACTGGCGCAGCAGGTTGGTCAGCCGCGCGTCCATCCCCTCCGTCGTCGCGCCCGGACGAAGCCGCCCGATGACTCGCAACCAGGCCGAGATGTGCTGGCGCAGCAATGAGGTCGGGCCCACTGCGATGAGCGGCTCCTGCTGCAGCGGCACCCAGACGTCCGGGGGATCGGCTCGCAGCGTCTCGCCGTAGAAGCCGGGCGGCGTGATGCCCGCGACCGTGAATGGCTGCCCCTCGACGATCAACGTGGCGCCGATCAGACCGGGATCGCCGCCGTAGACGCCTTTCCAGGCGTGATACGCGATCACGACGACGGGCGCGGACGAGGGCGTGTCGTCCTCCGGCGAGAGCACGCGGCCGGCAAACGCCTTGATGCCCAGGGTCTCGAAGTAGTTGCCGCTGACGTAGAGCGAACGCAGCGGCCGCGGAGCGTTCTCGACGCCCTGGCGGCGGACCGCCATGCGGTTGGTGGCGGCCTGAAAGACGCTCAGCGATTCGAATTCCGGGACTTCGGCGCGCAGGCGCTCGAACAGGGGGAACGAGAACATGCCCCAGCGATCCTGGGGCCCGCCCTGCACGCAGCAGTTGTTGCCGTCGCCGATGCGATACAGCTGTGAGGGGTCGGCAACCGGCAGCGAGCGCAGCATCACCGCGTGAATCAGCGTGAAGATTGCCGTCGTCCCGCCGATCCCGAGAGCCAGCGTCAGGATCGCCGTGGCGGTGAAGACACGTGCGCTGGCCAGGGTCCGAAGGGTATAGCCGAGCTCGCGGAAGAAGGTGCTCACGGACACGTTGGACGGAATGTGAGACCGATTCGTTGGTCGCGCCAGAGCCGCGGCTGGGACGTGTCGCTGGTCCGCGTGGAGATCACGGTAGACTGCTCCGACGTGCATGGCCTGGGATCCGGCGCAGTACGCGAAGTTCGCCGACCTCCGCCTGCGGCCCGCGCTCGATCTGCTCGCGCGCGTGCCGGTAGAGTCGGCAGCGCGCGTCGTGGACCTGGGTTGCGGGACCGGTAACGTCACCGAGCACCTGGCCGCGCGCTGGCCGGCTGCGACGATCGTTGGCGTGGACGGCTCGCCCGAGATGCTCGCCGAGGCGAGGGCCCGGCGGGTTGCGATGGGACCGGGCGGGCACCTCGACTGGCAACTCGCGAATCTCCAGGAGTGGCACGCCGCCCAACCGGTGGACGTTCTCTTTTCGAACGCGGCCCTGCACTGGCTCGGTCAACACGACGCGCTCTTCCCGGCGCTCTTCGCACAGGTCGCTCCGGCAGGCGTGATGGCGGTGCAGATGCCGCGAAATTTCGACGCTCCCTCACACCGGATAGTCGCCGACCTTGCGGCATCGTCCCGCTGGTCCCGGCAACTGGGCGATCTCGTAAAGCCGTCTCCGGTCCATCCGCCGGCGGCGTACTTCGCATGGCTGACGGCCTGCGGTGCACGCGTCGCGATCTGGGAGACGGAATACCTGCAGCCGCTCCGCGGCCCGCGGCCGGTGCTGGAATGGATCAAGGGGACGTATCTGAGGCCGCTGCTCGATCGGCTGTCTCCGGCCGAACAGCACGAGTTCGAAGGCGAGTATGCGGGGCGCGCGGCCGAGGCTTACCCGGCAGATCGAGACGGCGTCACGTTGTTTCCGTTCCGGCGGCTGTTTCTGATCGCCGCGCGGTAGCCGCGCTGCCCGCGCCTCCGTGGGCGGCGGCGTTACACTTTCCGCTGGCGAGGCGAAACGATGACTTCAACGCGTCACAAAGGGCTCTTCATCGCGGCTGCCGTTGCGGTTGCGGCGTCGCTGCACGCTCAGGCCGGCATCGATCCTTCCCTCTACAGCGGGCTGCGATGGCGGATGATCGGGCCGTTCAGAGGCGGGCGAGTCGCCGCGGTCAGCGGCGTGCCCGGCCGGCCCGGCGAGTTCTACTTCGGCCACGTGAATGGCGGCGTCTGGAAGACCATCAATGCCGGCCGTACCTGGACGCCGATCTTCGATGACCAGCCGGTCGCGTCGATCGGCGCGCTCGCGGTCGCGCCGAACCAGCCCGATACCGTGTACGTCGGAACCGGCGAGTCCACGCTGCGCGATTCAACCGGCTACGGCAACGGCGTCTACAAGTCCGTGGACGCCGGCCGCACCTGGACCCACCTCGGTCTCGACGCCACTCAACACATCGGCCGTGTTGCCATCGATCCGCGCAATGCCGACGTCGTGTTCGTGGCCGCGATCGGCAACCTGTATGCGGCAAGCCCTGATCGAGGTGTCTACAAGACTACCGACGGCGGCAAGTCGTGGAAGAAGGTGCTGTCGAGGGACGACAACACCGGCGCGGTTGACGTCGTCATCGATCCGGCGAACTCGAGCATCGTCTACGCGAGCCTCTGGGCCACGCGCCGCGCGCCGTGGTACACCTACGCCCCCTCCAACAGCCCCGGCGGCGGCGTGTACAAGTCCAGCGACGGCGGCAACACGTGGCGCCCGCTGACCGGCGGTCTGCCGACCGAAGCGGTGGGACGTATCGGCATTGCGGTCGCGCCGAGCAACCCGCGGCGGATCTACGCCGTGGTCGATGCCAAGGATGGCGGCCTCTTTCGATCGGACGATGCCGGAGAGACGTGGCGGCGGGCGACCGGCGATCAGCGCGTGTGGGGGCGCGGCTGGTACTTCGAGAAGGTCGCGATCGATCCCACCAACGCCGACATCGTCTTCGTCCCCAACGTCGGCGTGCACAAGTCGAAGGATGGAGGCGCGACGTTCTCCACGTTTGCCGTCCGCGGCTCGCCCGGCGGCGACGACTATCACCAGCTGTGGATCTCGCCGACGAATCCCGACGTGATGATCGTCGCGAGCGATCAGGGCGCGGTGGTGACGCTGAACGGCACGGCCGATACGCCGGAGTGGAGCTCCTGGTACAACCAGCCAACGGCACAGCTCTACAACGTGTCGATCACGAACAGCTTCCCGTGGATCGCGACCGGCGCGCAGCAGGACAGCGGCGCGGTGTGGGTCCGGTCGCGCAGCCTCACCGCGACAATCTCGCCGCGCGACTGGCAGGGAGCCTGCGCCGGCGGTGAGAGCGGCAACACCGCGGCCGATCCGCTCGACCCCGACCTGCTGTTCGGGGGGACGGTCGAGAAATGCCGTTTGAGCACGAACAGTCCGCCGGCCAACATCACGCCGCCGCCCGGGCCCGATCGGGCCCGCGCCGACTGGACCCAGCCGCTGGTCTTCTCGCAGGCCGATCAGCACGCGCTCTACTACGGGAGCCAGTATCTCTACAAGACGGTGGACGGCGGCACGACGTGGACGCGCATCTCCGAGGACCTGACGCGTCCGGAGCCAGGCATTCCGCCGACACTCGATCCAACGACGGCGGCGATGACCGATCGAAATGGCCGCCGCGGCGTCATCTACAGCGTGGCTCCATCGCCGGTAGAGAAGCCGCTCATCTGGGCCGGCACCGATGACGGATGGATTCAACTGACGACCAACGACGGCAGTGGCTGGCAGAACGTCACGCCGTCGGCGATGAAGTCGTGGGACCGGGTGACGGCAATCGAAGCCTCACACACCGATTCGAACACCGCGTATGCGGCAGTAGACCGCCACCAGTTGAGCGATTTCGGTCCTCACGTGCATCGCACTCGAGACCTGGGGAAGACGTGGCAGGAGATCGTGCGCGGCCTGCCGGCTGACGGGTACGTGCACGCGGTCAAGGAGGATCCGGTGCGGGCGGGGCTCCTGTTCGCGGGAACCGAGCGCGGCGTTTTCGTGTCGTTCGATGCCGGCGATCGGTGGCAGTCGCTGCAGCTCAACCTGCCGGTGACCTCGATGCGCGATTTCGAGATTCACGGCAACGACCTCGTGGTGGCTACGCACGGACGCGGCTTCTGGGTGCTCGACGACATGGCGGTCCTGAGGCAATTGACGGCCGAGACGTCAGCGCGCGACGTGGTGCTGTTCCAGCCGAGCGAAGCCATCGCCGTCGTCCAGGGCGGCGACAACGGCACGCCGTGGCAGAAGGACGAGCCGCAGGCCGAGAATCCGCCGTCGGGAGCGGTGATCGATTACTACCTGCGTTCGGCCGCCAACGGTCCGGTGAGGATCGAGATTCTCGATTCAGCTGGAGCGGTGGTTCGGACCTACTCGAGCGACGCTCCGTCTGCTCCGGCCGAGACACCGCAAACCGTGTCGGCCTTGTGGCGCCGCCCGGCCCCGACAGTGGCGACAGCCGCCGGCATGCACCGATGGATCTGGGATCTTCGCGACACCCCGCCGGCTGCGACCGGCGGCCCCGGCGGCGGAGGCGGCCGGCGGCCCTTGCCGATGCGCACGGGCAGCTTCACGGTGCGTCTCACTGCGAATGGACAGACGCAGACTGCGCCGCTTCGGGTGGTTCCCGATCCCCGCACGCGGTGACCCCCATCACCGGCGCGGTCTCCACCTCTGGCACGCTCTTTCCACTCTGACAGCGATGTAAGTTGCGTCGCCCCGTTGCGCGGCGGCACGATGGCCATCTGCGCGGCGTTCGGCAAACGAGCTTCCAACTCGGCCGCGCCTGCCTGACGCTGCAAGGAGGGACTCATGTCGTACCTGAAAATCGTGTGCCGGCTCGTCATGATCGCGATGCTCGTCTTGGTGCCGGCGGCCATCGCTGCGCCGGCTCTCGCCGCGCCAGCCACGCAGGGCACGATGGGCAAGACCAAGCCGCCGGCGCCGAAGCCCGACCTGCTGGACATCAACACCGCTACCAAGGAGCAGCTGGCGACGCTCCCCGGCATCGGAGATGCCTACGCCGAGAAGATCATCGCCGGCCGTCCCTACAAGGCGAAGAACGAGCTGACGCAGAAGAAGATCATTCCCGACTCGGTCTACAAGAAGATCCAGGCGATGATCATCGCCAAGCAGTCGTAGCCGCGGCGATCGCCTCGCGGCCCGCGTCAATGGCACAATCCTTCGCATGAAGCGAGTCGGTGTCATGGGGGCGGGGGCGGTCGGCTGCTTCTTCGGTTCGCGGCTGGCGCGGGCCGGGGTGCCGGTGACGCTCGTGGCGCGCGCGGCTCACGCCGAGGCCATTGCCCGCGATGGCCTCGAAATCGACAGCGTTGAAGGCGCGGGGCGGGTGGCGATGACCGCCACCACTGAGGTCTCGGCGCTCGCAGACTGCGACGCCGTGCTGGTTGCGGTCAAGTCACCGGCCACCGAGGGGACCGCGGCACACCTGGCCTCCGTCGTGCCGGACGACGCGCTGATCGTCAGCCTCCAGAACGGCGTGGACAACGCGTGGCGCATGCGCGCGCACGCGCCGAACCCGGTGGTCCCGGCGGTGGTCTACGTTTCGGTCGAGATGCGCGGTCCGGGTGTGCTCCGCCACAACGGCGGCGGCCGCCTGATTGTCGGGGACCCGCTTGTGGACGACGGGCGTGCGGAGGCGGCCCGGGCGCGGCTGACCGAGCTCATCGAGACGTTCGTCACCGCGGGAGTGCCGTGCACCTGGGCGCCCGACGTTCGCGTCGACCTCTGGACCAAGCTCGCCACCAACTGCGCCTACAACGCGATCTCCGCGCTCGCCCGGCTGCGCTATCACCACATCACGACGCACGAGGGGGCGCGTTCGGTGATGCGGATGGTGGTCTCGGAACTGGCGCGGGTGGCGGAAGCGGAAGGCGTACCCGTGAGCGAAGCCGACCTCTGGACGGCCGTCGATCGCATCGGCCAGGCGATGCCGATGGCGCTCTCTTCGACCGCCCAGGACCTGATCGCCGGCCGCCGCACCGAGATTGACGACCTTAACGGATTCGTCGCGCGGCGTGGCGCCGCGCATGGCATCCCAACGCCTGTGAACGCCACACTTCAGGCGCTCGTCCTGCTGGCGGAGGGCCGCGGCGCGTCCATTGCCGAATGAGGACTGATGACTCACGACTTATTGACGACGTACCGATTGAGGATTGCGCTATTCCATTGACGATTGCGTCAATTGGCGATTGAGGGATCCGGGAAATGACGACTGATGATTGCTTGCGTGCTCTGCGAGGCAATCGCCAATCGTGATTCCCACAATCGCTCAATCCCCAATGCCACAATCGCCAATGGAATAACGCAATTTCCCCAATCAGCGGATCGTCAATAAATCAACAATCGTCAATCTCCCAATCGCCAATGAACTAGGCGAGCGCCTTGCTGTACAACGCGAGCAAACGCGTCCAGGCTCGCTCAGCCTCTCCTTCGTTGTAGACGCCAGAATCGGGCGGGCACCAGCCATGTGCCCCTTTGTAGACCTCGATCTCGGCCGGCACGCCAGCCTTCGCGAACGTCTCTTTCATGACGTCCTTGTCCTTCGGCGCGCGCTCATCGTCGTTCTGCGCGACGGCGACCAGGAACTGCGCCTTGGTGGCGGCGGCTTGCAGATGCGGGCTGTTCGGGTTCGGGGTGACGAGCCCGCCGCCGTGGAAGGATGCCACTGCGCCGACGCGCGCCGGCACGGCTGCGGCGGTGCGGAACGCGATGGGTCCGCCCATGCAGTAGCCCTGCGTGCCGATCTTGCGGTTCTTGGCGACCGACGGCTGCTGATCCAGCCAGGCGATGAAGGCCTTCGCGTCGGTCATGTGGGTGGTTTCGTTCAGCGCCTGGGCGAGCGGCATCAACGCCTTGATCTCGGTGGCCGCGCCCTTCTCGGCGGTCGGCGCCTTTTGGACGCGATAGAACGGATTCACCACGACGACCGCGTAGCCCGATTCGGCGAGCCGCTTTGCCATCTGCCGCATGGCCGGCCGCAGCCCGAAGATGTCGGGCCAGAGCAGCACGCCCGGCGCGGTGCCGGTGGCCGGGTGGACGAAATAGCTGTCCGCGGTGCCGTCGGGCGTCTTGATGCTCACCTCGGAGTCGGTCACGGCAACCGCGTTCAGCACGGGAGGCAGCATCATCACGACGCCGGCGCCAAGCAGCGCCCCGAACTGACGCCGGGTAACCAGCCCCCGCGCCTCGAAGTCTTCACGGTCGTGTTCGAAGTGGTCCTGATCGCACATAGTCGCTCCTGGTGATGCGCGGCCGCCCGGCAGCGCCGCGTGCGGGCATGAGGCCGCGGATTATACCCTCACGCTGTTGCGGCGGGACGGCGCGGTCACGGAAAGCCGCGACCGCGGGCCACCCTCGCCGGGAAACCGGCAGCGGGGCGGTGCCCCCGACGCGCCGTTCTCGCGACTTCCGCTGGCGAGCGCCTCGTCGGCCATTGGTACGGGCTGTGCACAGCGCCTCCTTTGACTGGAGGCCACCATGGGCCGTCCGCTGACCATCTGGGAGCAGGCGCAGCTCCTGGGCCACTCCCGCCGCGACTTTCTCAAGTTCTGCGCGTGGCTGACCGCCGCCGCGGGCATTGAGTCCTCGGCCCTCGGCGACGTCGTGCACGCCCTGGAGACCAAGCCGCGGATACCGGTGGTGTGGTTCCACTTCCAGGAGTGCACCTGCTGCTCGGAGTCTTTCATCCGCTCCTCGCATCCGATCGTCTCGGACATCATCCTCGACAAGATCTCCCTCGATTACACCCAGACGCTCCAGGCCGCGGCCGGCGAGCAGGCCGAGAAGTGCGCGATGGACGTCAAGACGAAGCACAAGGGCGAGTACTTGATGCTCTGCGAGGGCTCGGTCCCGACCGCCGCCGACGGGGTGTACTGCTGCGTGGCGGGCCGCACCGCGCTCGACGTCGTCAAGGAATTCGCTGCCGACGCCAAGGCGATTGTTGCGTGGGGCAGTTGCGCGTCGAACGGCTGCATCCAGGCCGCGAACCCGAACCCGACCAGCGCCACTCCGATCCACAAGATCATCACCGACAAGCCGATCATCAAGGTGCCCGGCTGCCCTCCGATTGGCGAGGTGATGGCCGGCACCATTGTCCACCTGCTCGCGTTCGGGACGATCCCGGAGCTCGATCGCGTCGGACGCCCGAAGGCGTTCTACTCGCGTCGGGTCCACGATACGTGCTACCGCCGCCCGAACTACGACGCCGGCCTCTTCGTCGAGTCGTGGGACGACGAGAACGCGCGGAAGGGATATTGCCTCTACAAGATGGGGTGCCGCGGCCCGGTCACCTACAACGCCTGCGCGGTCACCAAGTGGAACAACGGCGTCAGCTTCCCAATTCAGTCGGGCCACGGCTGCATCGGCTGCAGCGAGGAGAACTTCTGGGACAACGGCCCGTTCTACAACCGGCTCACCAACCTGCCCGGGTTCGGCATCGAATCGACCGCCGACCAGGTCGGCGCGATCCTCGGAGCTGCGACCGCCGTGGGCCTGGCCGGACATGCGGCCCTCACCTTCGTGCGCAAGCGCGACGTCGTCGCCGCGCACGAGGTCCCCGAATCACCGGTGAAGGAGTAGCCCGCCATGGCGAACCGCATTGTCGTCGACCCGGTCACCCGGATTGAGGGGCACCTCCGCATCGAGGTGGAGGTGAAGGACGGGAAGGTGGTGGACGCCTACTCGTCGGGCACGATGGTCCGCGGGTTCGAGATCATCCTGAAGGGACGCGATCCCCGCGATGCATGGGCCTTCACCGAGCGCGCCTGCGGCGTCTGCACCACGGTTCACGCGCTGGCCTCCGTGCGGGCAGTCGAGGATGCGCTTGGCATCACCGTCCCGCAGAACGCCGAGTTGATCCGCAACCTGATGTTCTGTGCCCAATACCTGCAGGACCACGCGGTGCACTTCTACCACCTGCACGCCCTGGACTGGGTGGACGTCGTCAGCGCGCTCAAGGCCGACCCGAAGAAGACATCCGAAGTGGCGCAATCGATCTCGAACTGGCCGGCGAGCTCGCCGGGATACTTCTCCGACCTCCAGAAGCGCCTTACCACGTTCGTCGAAAGCGGCCAGCTCGGCATCTTCGCCAATGGTTACTGGGGGCATCCCGCCTACAAGCTGCCGCCGGAAGTGAACTTGATCGGGGTCGCGCACTACCTGCAGGCTCTCGAATGGCAGAAGGAGATCGTCAAGGTCCACACGATCTTCGGCGGCAAGAACCCGCACCCGAACTACCTGGTTGGCGGCGTCCCGTGCTCGATCAATCCCAATGAGGTGAACTCGATCAATGCCGAGCGCCTCGCGTTTGTCGGCAAGCTGTTCGACGATGCCGAGACGTTCATCAACCAGGTCTACATCCCGGACCTGCTCGCGGTGGCCGGCTTCTACAAGGACTGGGGCGCAATCGGCGGGGGCCTGCAGAACTACATGTGCTTCGGCGACCTCCCGACCCGCGGCTTCGCGGATCCTTCAAGCTTCAAGTTCCAGCGCGGCGTGATCCTCAACCGCAACCTCAGCGAGGTGCTGCCGATCGACCCGAAGGATCCGGCGGAGGTGCAGGAGTTCATCGCCCACTCCTGGTACTCGTACACGGATGGCAACGACGCCGGCAAGCATCCGTGGGACGGCCAGACGACGTTCAACTACACCGGGCCCAAGCCGCCCTACGAGCAGCTCGAAGTGGAGCACAAGTACTCGTGGCTCAAGACGCCGCGGTGGAAAGGCAATGCGATGGAGGTCGGTCCGCTGGCGAGGCTGCTGGTCGCCTACGCGTCCGGCAACGCCGAGGTGAAGGACGCCATCGGCGCCGTCCTGAAGAAGCTCGATGTCCCGGTCGCGGCGCTGTTCTCCACCCTCGGGCGCACAGCGGCCCGCGGGATCGAGACGATGCTCATCGCCAGGTGGGCGAAGGAGTTCTACAACCAGCTGCTGGCCAACATCGCGAAGGGCGACACCCGTACCGCCGACACCACGCGGTGGGAGCCGTCGACCTGGCCGACGGAGGCCAAAGGGGTCGGGCTCAGCGAGGCGCCCCGCGGTGCGCTGTCGCACTGGATCGTTATCAAGGACCAGAAGATCGACAACTACCAGCTCGTGGTGCCGAGCACGTGGAACGCGTCGCCACGTGACCCAAGGGGGCAGATGTCGGCCTATGAGTCGTCTCTGGTCGGCACGCCGGTGGCGAAGACCGATCAGCCGCTCGAGATTCTCCGGACAATCCATTCCTTCGACCCGTGCATCGCCTGCGCGGTGCACGTCCACGATCCGCACGGGCGGCACGTGCACCACCTGGACGCTTTCTGACGGAGGCGGGCCATGACGACCACCGCAGCCACCTTCGAACGGGTCTACATCTGGGAGCGGCCGGTCCGTCTCTATCACTGGGTCACGGCGCTGAGCCTGGTCGTGCTCGCCGCCACCGGGCTCATCATCGGCCGCCCGCCGGCGTTTCTGA